>SBFY01000066.1 GCA_006227085.1 Gammaproteobacteria bacterium | reverse complement strand
CCGCCGCCCAGTTTCAGTTTGGTGATGCCGGGGGCCAGGTCCAGTTCATCGTGTGCGACCACGATGTCTTTCGGTTCGATGCGGTAAAAGCGCGCAGCCGCACCCACCGATTGGCCGCTCAGGTTCATGTACTGATCCGGGATCAGCAAGCGCACGTCCTGGCCGTTGATGGTCAGGCGTGCGGTTTTGCCTTGGCATTTGCTATCAGGGTTGAGAATGGCACCGTGGGCTGCAGCAAAGCGTTCCACTAACCAGGCACCCGCGTTGTGACGGGTGTCGGCGTAGCGGGAGCCGGGATTGCCCAGCCCCACCAGCAATGCAATAGCCACGGTGCTTTCCTGTCCGGGAGTGCCGGATCAGTCCTTCTTCTCTTCGCCAGCACCTTCAGCTTTCGGTGCTTCGCCAGCAGCAGGCTCTTTGTCAACGCGCGGGGCGATGATAGAGGCCAGTGCCAGGTCGTGGTGGTGGGCCAGTGCCACACTTTCCAGGCCAGCAGCGAGTTTCAGGTCGGAGATGTGGAGGATGTCGCCCACGTTCATGTTGCCCATGTCCACTTCGATGAACTCGGGAATATCCTTCGGCAAGCAACGGATTTCCAGTTCAGTGGCCTGGTGCGACTCGATACCACCTTGCAGTTTCACGCCCGGTGATTTGGCAGCGTTGGTGAAGTGCAGCGGTACATGCACGGTCATCTTCTGGCCTTTCACCACACGCTGGAAATCCACGTGCATGATGGTGCTCTTGGCCGGGTGACGCTGCAGGTCCTTCAGGATCACTTCTTCGGTGGTGCCATCCACGTCCAGCGTGATCACGTGGCTGTAGAAGCGCTCGTCTTCCAGTGCCTTGGTGATCTGGCGCAGGGTCAGGGTGACGTTTTCAGGGGCCTTGCCACCACCGTAAATGATGGAGGGCAGTTCGTTCGCCTCACGACGCAGGCGGCGGCTCGCACCTTTCCCTACGTCCTGACGGCGCTTGGCGTTCAATACGAATGTGTCAGACATGTCCGACTCCTTCTATAAAACAATGCGCACCTGCGACCAGTGGGCATTGTGTGGTTAAAAAGGAACCCGCGCCGTTCAATCGAACATTGCGCTGATGGATTCCTCGTTGCTCACCCGCCGGATGGATTCAGCCAGCAAGCCCGCAATGGACAGTTGGCGAATACGTGGGCAGGACTTCGCTGCCTCGCCCAACGGGATGGTGTCGGTGACAACCAGCTCATCGAGTACCGAGGCATTGATGTTCTCAATCGCTTTCCCGGACAGTACCGGGTGCGTGGCATAGGCCACCACTTTGGCGGCGCCATATTCTTTCAGGGCGGCAGCCGCCTTGCACAGGGTGCCGGCAGTGTCGACCATGTCATCGACCAGCAGGCAGGTCTTGCCAGCCACTTCGCCGATGATGTTCATGACTTGTGCTTCGTTCGCTTTCGGGCGGCGCTTGTCGATGATGGCGAGATCCAGCTCACCCAATTGCTTGGCAAACGCACGCGCGCGCACCACGCCGCCGATATCCGGTGATACCACCATCAGGTCCGGGTGATTTTGCGCCTTGATGTCATCGACCAGTGCGGTGGAGCCATAAATGTTGTCCACCGGCACATCAAAGAAACCCTGGATCTGCTCGGCGTGCAGGTCAACGGTCAGGACGCGATCCACACCGGCAGTGACCAGCATGTCAGCGACGGCCTTGGCCGAAATGGGCACGCGCGCGGAACGCACGCGGCGATCCTGGCGGGAATACCCATAATAAGGAACAACAGCGGTGATGCGACCGGCCGAGGCGCGACGCAGCGCATCGGTCAGGAAAATCAGTTCCATCAGGTTGCGGTTCGGCGGGGCACAGGTCGGTTGCACGATGAACACATCGGCACCGCGCACGTTTTCCTGCAGCTCAACGGTGATTTCGCCATCACTGAACGTGTCGACATTGGCGCGGCCGAGCTCCACGCCCAGATCATCGGCGATCTGGCGAGCCAGCGGTCGGTTGGCGTTGCCGGTGAAGACCATCAATCGAGACACGGTGCACCCTGTCTTGTCGTTTCTGTTGTGTGATGGTTGAGAAGGTGGCTGGGGCGGTAGGACTCGAACCTACGAATGACGGGATCAAAACCCGTTGCCTTGCCAACTTGGCGACGCCCCAACAGCTCAAACCGATTCCAGTTTCCGGTGCAGCATGGAACGGTTGGTCCCGCGTGCCACAAAGCCGTTAATGCCGGCTGGGCACTGTTGCAAAACCGCTTCCGCGGCTTCCCGGGTGGGCATGGGACAAAACACGGAACTGCCAGTGCCTGTCATGCGTGCCGGGCCAAATCGTGAGAGCCAGTCCCGTGTGCTCGCTATCGCAGGATAGAGGGCGCAGGCGACGGGCTCACAATCGTTGTGACCACCCCGGTCCAGAAAGGCGGCTATTGTGATGGGTGAGGTGTGACGTGTCAATTCAGGCGCACTGAAAATCCGCGCTGTTTCGGCCAAAACCGGCGGTGTCAGCACCACAAACCATTGCTCCGGTAACGTCACCGGGGTGAGGATTTCGCCAACCCCTTCTGCCCAGGCTGAATGGCCGCGAACGAATACCGGCACATCGGCCCCGAGCGTGAGGCCGATGGCTGCCAGTTGGTCGATGGACAGGCCGGTTCGCCAGAGGTGGTTGAGCCCCAGCAGGGTGGTGGCCGCATCGGAGCTGCCACCGCCCAGCCCGCCGCCCATCGGCAGGCGCTTGTTGAGGGTGATGCGGGCGCCCTGGCGGCAGCCGCTGGCAGCTTGCAGGGCGCGGGCGGCTTTGGTGATGAGGTTGTGCTGCGGGTCCACGCCGGGCAGGGCCGGTTGCAATGACAGCGTATCGGCAGGCTCGAAGTGCAGCTCATCGCCGTAATCGAGCAGCTGGAACACCGTTTGCAGCAGGTGATAGCCATCAGGCCGGCGACCGGTGACATGCAGGAACAGGTTCAGCTTGGCCGGTGCTGGCAGGGTCAACGCGGTCATGGTGCCGGGGCGCCAGTGCGCGGGTCGGGCCATTCCCAATCCTGCACGATCAGGGTCAGCTGCAGGCCGTCCGGGCCATCCAGCAGGACGCGGCCGGGCAGGCGTACCTCGCGGAAATCACGGTATTGCTGCCAGCGAATGGTCCAGCCGTCTTGCTGCCAGTGCTTCTCCAGGGGATTGTCCTGGGCAATGGCACGACCGCGCTTGGCCGGGTCGGGCAGGCCGCGCACCCACCAGCGCAGGCTGCTCACCGGTGCCTGCCAGCCGTAGAGGTTTTCGAACAGTTCTTCCGGGGTATCGGCGTAATGGATCAGGCCATCGGGCAGGGCAGCGGTCATGATGTCGCGGGCATGCACGATCACTGCCTGCTGTCCGCCGACCGGGGCCGACAGGCGCAGGGTGAAATCCTCGCCGTGCACATCCCAGTACACATGCATGCTGGAGCGTTCATCGCCATGACGGACACCAAGCTTGCCGCGCAGGGTCCAGTCGTCGTGGGGGGCATAGGACGGGTATGCATCGATCGGGCTTTGTGCCTGCCAGTGGCTGCAGGCGGCCAGTGCCAGTAGCACCAGTATCCAGCCGAAGCGCTTAGCGCACGTCATCAGCCAGGGCTTCCAGTGGCAGGCCGGTCAGGCGCTCGACGGTTTCACGCAGCACCGGATGATCCGGCGCCTGCTGGTAGAGGCTGTCCCAGATGGTGCGGGCTTGTTGCTGCTGGCCGCTGACCCACAGCACCTCGCCCAGGTGGGCACCGATTTCGGCATCCGGCAGGGTGTCATAAGCCGTTTGCAGGTATTTGAGTGCCTTGCCGGTATCGCCGCGACGGAAATGCACCCAGCCCAGGCTGTCGATGATGGCGGGGTCATCAGGCTGCAGGGCATTGGCGCGTTGCAGCAAGTGCAGCGCTTCATCCAGCTGGACGTTGCGGTTGGCGAGGCTGTAACCCAGCGCGTTCAGCACGCTGGGATTGTCGGGGTCATTGGCCAGCAATCGCCGCAGGTCACGTTCCGATTCCTCGAAACGGCCGAGTTTTTCGTAAGCGAGCGAACGGGTGTAGAGCACGCGGGCGTTACTGCCGAAGCGTTCGGCGACCGTGTCCAGTACCTGTGCGCTTTCCTGTGGCCGGTTGTGTTGTAACAGCGCTTCCGCTTCCAGCAATGACAGTTCCAGTCGCAGGGGCTGGTATTGCGGGGCGTCGGGCAGGGCTTGCTGGTCAGTGCGCAACTGGTGCAGCACTTCCATCAGGCGGTCTTCATCCAGCAGCAGGGCAATCATCAGGCGGCGTGATTCAAGGAAGGCATTGCCGGGCGTCACGGCCTTGAAATGATCGATAGCAGTTTCCGTGTGACCGTCATCGGCAGCGGCCACGCCGAGGTAGAAATGCGCTTCGTTACGGTAATGCCCCAGCACCAGCAGTCGACGGAACATGTCATTGGCCGTGATCGTGTCAGCGTTCTCACGTGCCAGCAGGGCGGCTGCCAGCAACAGCTCCGGGTTTTGCGGGTGCTTGCGGGTCAGTTCGGTGAACTCGCGCTGCGCATCGACCGGGCTGACCCTGGACAGGGCGCGGGCGTATTCCACGTGCAGGCGCAAATTGTCGGGTTGGGTTTCCATCAGGCCGATAAAGCGGGTGAGCGCTTCATCGCTGCGCCCCAAGGCGAGCAGGATGCGTGATTCCAGTGCCACCGTGGGCAGGTCATCGGGCATTTCGTCGAGCACCTTGCGGCAGGAGCTGAGTGCGCGCTTGAACTCGCCGTTGCTGTAATTGACCAGCGCGTCAGCTTGCAGCAGGTCGATGTTATCCGGGTCATCCTTTAACAGGCTGCGCAAGGTGCTGGCGAGTTCGTTGCGGAATGCCGGTTCCTCGGCTTTCGCAGCAATGGCGGCAAAGCGTGACAGGCCTTCCAGTTCATAACTGGCCAGCATGTGCTTGAGCGCCTGTGGCAGCAGGCCTTGCTGCTGCATGGCCATGGCAGCCAGGAAATGGGCGCGGCCATTGTCCGGTTCCAGCTCGGTCCACAGTGAGGCCGCCTGCGCAGTGGCGGCATGGGCATTGATGGCGGCGGCGATCTCGGTGGCACGTTCAGCCACGGCGGGGTCGCGGGTCTTTTCCGCCTGTATGAGGTAGGTGCCGAGGGCAATCCGGTATTCCTTGCGGTGCAGGGCGACCTCGCCGGTCAGCAAGCTGTAGAGGGTGTCCGTTTCGAAGGCCCGCACCGGGGCTTCCGGAGTCTCCATGCCAGCGTTGCCCATGGCTTCCCCGGCGGGCGTTGCCGTGTGCTGGCAGCCGGCCAGCCAGGACACGCCGAGCAGGCATAACACAAGGGAAAAACGCTGGTTCATTCGCCCTCCGGGAGGGGCTGGACGCTGGTCACACATGATGACACAGCGCCTGTGCAAACCCAACAGTGACACGCTTATGCATTGCCCTGCCGGCACTGCTAAAATGCGCTTCCATCCATTTCTGGCAGCACAATCCGGGGGCGGGCACTGGCCGGCAGGCGAGTGCACAAGGCGCATGACACTGTTTTCCGTCGGTATCAATCACCAATCGGCATCAATCGCCCTGCGCGAGAAGGTGGCGATCCTGCCTGAGCAGATGACCGAGGCGCTGCAGGCCGTGTGCCGGGCGGCGGAATTGTCGGAAGCGGTGATCCTGTCGACCTGCAACCGCACCGAAATCATCGGTATCGCCGATCATGCCGGGGCCGCCAGCCGTGCGCTGGAATGGTTATCCGCCAGCCATCATGTGCCCTTGGCCGAGTTGCAGGCCTGTTCCTACCATCTGGCCGATGACGCCTGTCACCGCCACTTGATTGCCGTCGCCAGCGGGCTGGAATCGATGGTGCTGGGCGAACCGCAAATCCTCGGCCAGATGAAGTCAGCCTTCGCCACCGCAGAAGAAGCGCAAACCATCGGCCGGCATTTTTACCGCCTGTTCCCGCATGTGTTTTCCACCGCCAAGCGCATTCGCACACAAACCGCGATTGGCCAGAACCCGGTGTCGGTTGCCTATGCTGCCGTGCGATTGGCGCGGCGTATTTATGCGGATCTGGGCAAGACATCCGCCTTGTTGATTGGCGCCGGTGAAACGATTGAACTGGCGGCACGCCATTTGGCAGAGAACGGCATCAAACGCATCGTGGTGGCGAACCGCACGCTGGCACGGGCGCATGAACTGGCCGAACGCTTTGGTGCCGAAGCGGTGTTGCTATCGGATATCCCTGACCAACTGGTGCATGCCGACATCGTGATCGCCTCAACGGCGAGCCAGTTGCCGATTCTTGGCAAGGGTGCCGTCGAGCGGGCACTGAAGCAGCGTCGTCATCGCCCGATCCTGATGATTGATATTGCAGTGCCGCGTGACATCGAGCCGGAAGTGGCCGAGCTGCGCGATGTGTACCTGTACACCGTTGATGATTTGCAGGACATCATTGATGAGAACCTGCGGGCGCGCCAGGAAGAAGCAAAAAAAGCGGACGGCCTGATTGATGACAGTCTGCTGGAATACCAGCGCCAGTTGCGCTCGCTGGATGCGGTCGACACCTTGCGCGTCTATCGCGAGCAAGCCGAGCAGCAGCGTGACAATGAACTCGAGCGCGCATTGCGTGCGCTTGAACGCGGCGAGCGGCCGGAAGCGGTGATGGCCGACCTTGCCCGCACACTCACCAACAAACTGATTCATGCACCGAGCGTTGGCCTGCGCAAGGCGGGTGAGCGCGGTGAACTGGAGCAGATCGCCTGGCTGCGCCAGTTATTGGGATTGGGGCAGGATCATCACGACGAGTCCGGGGAATAACCGGGCATGAAGGCATCCATTCGCGACAAGCTCGAACAACTGGTATCACGCCACGAGGAAGTCGGTGCCTTGCTCAGTGATGCGGAAACGATGGCCGATGCCAGCCGCTTCCGCGATCTCGGCAAGGAATACGCCGAGCTTGATCCCGTTGTGCTGTGTTACCGGCAATGGCAGCAGGCGCAAACCGATGGTGAGGAAGCCGCTGCACTACTGAAAGACCCGGACCCGGACATGCGCGCGATGGCAGAAGAAAGCCAGCGCGAATCCGCGCAGCGTGTCGAGACGCTGGAAGCCGAATTGCAAACCCTGCTGTTGCCGAAAGACCCGGATGACAGCCACAACGTGTTCCTGGAAATCCGCGC
>SBFY01000023.1 GCA_006227085.1 Gammaproteobacteria bacterium | reverse complement strand
AGTTGCCGTGCCGGCAATTCGGCAAGGTCAATCGCGCCTTCGCTGGTCCAGGCCACGTTTGGCAGCACACCGAACATGCCGGACAGGTTCACGCCATGCGGCTTGACCAGCCGGTGCGAGAGCAGGTGCAGCTTGAGGTAGGCCTCGGGCACGCTGGCGGGGTTGTCGTCGGTGGCGAGGATGGTCAGCACCAGCGGGCGCTGGGCGCGAGTGAAGCTGCCATCGAGTTTCAGCAGGCCGGCAACTGCTGCCGCCTGCGAGGCGGAAATGGGCAGTTCGACATTGCCGCGGCCGGCTTCATAATCGAGCTCGTCGGTGATCTGGTGTACCAGGTCAGGGGACGGGTTCAGCAGCGGGGCGGGGTAATACACTTCCAGCCAATCACCTTTGCTGTTCTGGGTGCCGATGCCAAGGCCTAATGCGAAATAACTCATGGTGCTTCCTATTGCTTTTTTGGGTTAGGTCTTCAGGTTAAACAAACGGGTGTAATCGTCGGTGTTAAAACCGGCATGAATCGTTTTGCCGTGTTCCAGCACTGGCCGCTTCACCAGTGTCGGGTGTTGTGACAGGCAGGCGATGACGGTTTCCGGATTGCCACTGTCCGGGCGATCGTTTTCTGCCAGTTGTTTCCAGGTGGTGCTGCGGCGGTTCACCAGGGTGTCTGCACCCACAGCGGCCAGCCATTGTGCGAGACGCTTGTCGCCAACCGGGTCTTCACGCAGGTCATGGAAGCGGTAGGCCACGCCGTGATCGTCCAGCCAGCGGCGGGCTTTTTTCACGGTATCGCAATTGGGAATGCCGTAGAGCGTGGTCATGGCTTGCCTGCTTGCCGGGCCTTGTTTGCTGGATCAGCGGCAAGGATAACAAACCACCGGCGCGAACGCCTATAAAAACTGCTGGTAAACCCGGTGCAGGCGCTGGGCGGCATCAATGCATTCGGCTTCGCCAGCCACCAGGGCAATGCGCACACGGTCGGCGCCGGGATTATGGCCATCGTGTTCACGGGACAGGAATTGGCCCGGCAGCACGATGATATTTTCCTGCCGGTACAGCTCGCGGGTGAAGGCCAGCGCATCGAAGGGTAGCTGCGGCCACAGGTAGAACGCGGCATCCGGCCAGTGGAAGCCGGGCAGGTCACCAAGGATGTCCAGCACGGCAGCAAACTTGCGGCGATAGCAGGCGCGGTTATCGATCACGTGTTGTTCGTCGCCCCAGGCTGCGATGCTGGCGTATTGCGTCGGCAGGCCCATCGCGCAGCCGTGATAGGTGCGGTACAGGTGATAGCGTTCGAGGATCGCGGCATCGCCAGCGACAAAGCCTGAGCGCAGCCCCGGCACATTCGAGCGCTTGGACAAGCTGTGGAAGACCACACAATTCCGGTAATCCTGCATGCCGAGTGCCTGGCAGGCGGCCAGCATGCCGGTGGGTGGGTTGGCTTCATCGAAATAGATTTCGGAATAACACTCATCGGCGGCAATGACAAAGTCGTGCGCAACGGCTTTCTGCAACAGGTATTGCAGGGTCGCCATGTCTGTGACGGCGCCGGTCGGGTTGCCGGGTGAGCATACATACAACAATTGGCAGCGTGCCCACACATCATCCGGCACAGCGTGGTAATCGGGTTGGCCGTTGTCAGCACAATCAAGATAGTACGGCTCGGCGCCAGCCAGTAACGCTGCGCCTTCATAGATCTGGTAGAACGGGTTCGGCATCAGCACCAGCGGTTTCTGGCTGCGATCAATGACGGCTTGTGCAAACGAGAACAAGGCTTCGCGCGTGCCGTTGACCGGCAGCACATGGCGTTCGGCATCAACGCTGTTGGCATGCAGTGAAAACCGCTTTTCCAGCCAGCGGGCAATGGTCTGGCGCAGTGCCGGGATGCCCTGCGTTTTCGGGTAATTGCCGAGACCATCCATGTGCTGGATGAGGGCATCAATCACGGCCTGCGGTGCCTCATGTTGTGGTTCGCCAATCGACAGCGACACGGCGGGTTTACTGGCGGGCGTGATGTCGCGAAACAGTTCAGCCAGTTTCTGGAACGGGTACGGGTGCAGCTGGTCAAGTTCCGGCGTCATATGCGAATGGCTCCGTGGGTGCCGGTGTCATGGCGGCTCGCGCCCGCATCCAGTTGCTCACGAATGGCAGCTTGCAGGCTTTGTTGTTGTGCAGTGTCGGTGATCATCTGGCCATCGGCATCACTGATAAAGAAAATATCGTCCACGCGCTCGCCCAGGGTGGTGATCTTGGCATTCAGCAGGCGGATGTTCTGCTCGACCAGGATGCGGCCAATGCGCGCCAGGATGCCGGGTCGGTCCGGGGTGATGATTTCCAGCACGGTGCAGTTCTTTTGCTCGTCCTGGGTGAGGATGGTTTCAGTCGGCATGCGGAAATGCTTGAGCTTGCGTGGGGTGTAACGCTGCACCAGGGATTTCAGTTCTTCCGGGTTTTTCAGGGCATCAAGCAGGGTTTGGCGGATATGCCCGAACCGTGCCGGATCATTACCCAGCGGTTGGCCATCGGCATCCAGCACATAGAACGTATCGACCGCATAACCGTTTTGTGAGGTGAAAATGCGGGCATCGACAATATTGAGATCCAGCTGCTCCATGGTGGCTGCCACGGTGGCAAAAATACCGATGCGGTCTGGCATGTAGATAAAGATCTGCGTGGCTTGCTGGAATTGGCTGTCGGTCGATTCCTTGATCAGGATGAGCGGCTTCTCCGGTTCGCGGTGTGCGGCAATGGCTTCGGTGTGCCAGGCAATGTCGTTGGCAGTTTCGCGCAGGAAGTAATCATCGCCGGGGTTGCCCCAGAGTTTCATGACCTGCTCAGGCGTGAATCCCTTGATGGCCAATTTACCAATGGCCGCGTTTTGCGTGTCAGCGACCCAGTCACGCTTGTCGATGTGGTGCTCAAGGCCACGACGCAACATGCGTTTGGTTTCGGTATACAGCTGGCGCAACAGGGAGTCACGCCAGGCATTCCACAGCGTCGGGTTAGTGGCATTGATGTCTGCAACGGTGAGCACATACAGGTAATCGAGATGGGTGATGTCGCCCATCTCCAGCGCAAATTCACGGATCACATCCGGATCGGAAATGTCCTTGCGCTGTGCAGTGGAGGACATCATCAGGTGATGCTCCACCAGCCATGCCACCAGATTGGTATCGCGATTGCTGAGCCCGTGCAGCAGGCAAAACTCGCGCGCATCGACCGCGCCCAATGTGGAGTGATCACCCTTGCGGCCTTTGGCGATGTCATGGAACAGCGCGGCCAGGTACAGCAATTCGATTTTGGGCAAACGCTGCACGATGCCATGGGCAATCGGGAACTGCTCCTGCATGTCTTCCTTGCGCAGGCGGCGCAGGTTGGCGAGTAACAGCAAGGTATGGGCATCGACGGTATAGATATGGAACAGGTCAAACTGCATCTGGCCAATGATCTGCCCGAACGCCGGGATGTAGCGACCCAGCACGCCGTAGCGTTTCATGCGCTTGATCTGCTCGCTGACCTTGTGTTGCGCGCGCAGGATTTCCAGAAACAATTGGTGATTGCGTGGGTCGGCACGGAAATCATCGTCAATCAGGAAACGGTTGGAGCGGATCAGGCGAATCGTCGATGCACGCACGCCCTGGATGCCGTCATAACGTGCCATCAACAGGAAGATTTCCAGCAAGGCCGGCGGGTAGGTTTTGAAGACGCGGTCATTGGTCGCTTCGATGTAATTATTGCGCACGCGGAAGCGCTGGTTCAGCGTGAGGATCGTTTCCGGTTCGCAGGCGCGCAGGATGGTTTCATCGAAGTGTTGCAATAACTGGTCATTCAGCTCTGACAGCATCATGGCCCAGCGGAAATAGCTGCGCATGAACTGCTCAACGCCCTGGTTGCTGTCGGCATCAAAGCCGAGCAGTGCTGCCACCTTGCGCTGGTGATCGAACAGCAGGCGGTCTTCCGGCCGGCCAGTGATCATGTGCAGGGCGTAGCGGATGCGCCATAAATACGCCTGCCCCTCGGCCAGCGTGCTGTATTCCATCTCGGTGATAAAGCCGTGTTCGACCAGGTCGCGCAGGGTTTCCGCACCGAAGTGCCGCTTGATGACCCAGCCGATCATCTGGATGTCACGCAATCCACCCGGGCAGGTCTTGATGTTCGGTTCGAGGTTGTATTCGGTGTCGTTGTATTTGCGATGGCGTGCGATTTGCTCATCCCATTTGGCGCGGAAAAACGCCGTGCTGGGCCAGAGTTGGGCAGGGCCGGTTTGTTCGCGCATGGTCTGGAACAGCTGGCTTTTGCCTTCCAGTAATCGCGATTCCATCAGGTTGGTGGCCACCGTGATGTCATCACGGGCGTTACTGATGCATTCATTGATGGTGCGCACGCTGTGGCCGATGTGCAGGCCCATGTCCCAGAACAGGGTGATCAGTTTTTCCAGCCGGCTATCCAGGGAAGGGTCTTCCCGCTCGATCAGGATCAGCAGGTCGATATCGGATTGCGGGTGCAGTTCGCCACGACCGTAGCCACCGACCGCGATCAGGCTGGCGGCCGGGCTGTCCGGCCAGTCAATGCGCTTCCAGGCTTCGCTGAGCACGGCATCGACCACGGCCGCACGCATCCACACCAGTTCGCGCACATCGGCGCCTTCGCGGAAGCGCTGGTTGAGTGCCTCGCTGGCCTTGCTGAGGGTTTCCTTGTAGAGCTTGACCGGGTTGCTGCCGTTGTCGAGCGCCTGTGACAGGGCGCTGGTGTCGAGGACGTCATCAGGCAGCAGTGGCAGTTGCATGATCAGCCTTTGAACCAGGGTTCGCCGGGGCGGGCCGTCAGCACTTCCACGCCATCGGCAGTGACGGCGAGCGTGTGCTCCCATTGGGCCGACAGGCGGCCATCGGCGGTGGTGACTGTCCAGCCATCGCGCTTGTTGAGTTTGGTCTTGTGGCTGCCGAGGTTGATCATTGGTTCGATGGTGAAGGTCATGCCTTCCTGCAGCACCAGGCCGGTGTTGGGGCGGCCGTAATGCAGCACTTGCGGGTCTTCATGGAACACCCGGCCAATGCCATGGCCGCAATATTCACGCACCACCGAATAGTGGTTGCTTTCGGCATGGGTCTGGATGATGTGGCCAATGTCACCGAGGCGTGCGCCGGGTTTGACGATATCAATGGCGCGGTACAGGCATTCCTGGGTGACTTTCACCAGCCGTTCGGCATGTTTCGGGGGCTCGCCAACAAACACCATGATGCTGCTGTCGCCGTGGTAGCCGTCCTTGATGATGGTGATATCGATATTGATGATGTCACCGTTCCTGAGGATCTTGTTGTCGGCCGGGATGCCATGGCAGACCACCTCATTCACCGAGGTGCAGATCGACTTCGGGAACCCGTGGTAATTGAGCGGTGCCGGGATGGCCTGCTGGGTGTTGGTGATGTAGTCGTGGCAGATGCGATCCAGTTCGGCGGTGCTGATGCCGGGCTGCACATGGGGAACGATCATGTCCAGGGCCTCGGCCGTCAGGCGGCCGGCCACGCGCATGCGTTCGATTTCGTCAGGGGTTTTCACGGTCACGGACATGGGTCAGGGCGGGTCGGGCTTCCAAAAGGCCGCTTATTGTAGCCCAGCAGTCAGGTATTGTGGGTTGTGAGTGGCAGGATTGTTCAATTTATCGCCAGACTATGGTATAAAGCGCGCCTCGTCGGGCATGGTGCCCGGCGGGATTAACGACACACATGCACCAACACGGCGTTCCCGGGTGCCTTGATCCCTTGCAAAAGGGTATGGGTTGGGTCCGACGGGTGCATGGAGGCATAACCCAAACAGAGGACTCTCTCATGCCGAACATCACCATGCGTGACATGCTCCAGGCGGGCGTGCATTTTGGTCACCAGACCCGTTTCTGGAACCCGAAAATGCGTCAATACATCTTTGGCGCGCGTAACAAGATCCATATCATCAACCTCGAGCATACCTTGCCAGCATTCCAGGAAGCCCTGGCACTGGTTGAGCGTCTGGCCACATCAGGCAACAAGATCCTGTTTGTCGGCACCAAGCGTTCAGCCGGCAAGATCATTGCCGAGCAGGCTTCCCGCGTGGGGATGCCGTATGTGTCACACCGCTGGCTGGGTGGCATGTTGACCAACTACAAGACCATCCGTGCCTCCATCAAGCGTTTCCGCGAACTGGAAGAGCAATCCCGTGATGGCACCTTCGAAAAGTTGACCAAGAAAGAAGCCCTGATGCGCACCCGCGAAATGCAGAAGCTGGAGCTGAGCATCGGTGGTATCAAGGACATGGGCGGCCTGCCGGATGCCCTGTTCGTGATCGACGTGGACCACGAGCGCATTGCCGTGCGTGAAGCCAACAAGCTGGGTATCCCGGTGATCGGTATCGTCGATACCAACTCCGACCCGGAAGGCGTGGACTACCTGATCCCCGGCAACGATGACGCGATCCGCTCCGTGAAGCTGTTCGTGGGCGCGATTGCCGATGCGATCGAGGAAGGCCGTGCCAAAGGGCGTGGCGGTCGTCCGGCGAGCGAATTCGTCGAAGTCGAAGGCGGCAAGGCCGAAGCCTGAGCCGGCTGATCCCGTGGCCCGGCTTTGGCCGGGCCTGTTTTTTTCAAGCCGTGGCCGCCCGCAGGTGGCCGGCACGTACGTAATGGAGAAACAACATGGCAACGATTTCAGCCTCCCTGGTGAAAGAACTGCGTGAGCGCACTGGCCTGGGCATGATGGACTGCAAGAAAGCCCTGGAAGCCGCCAATGGTGATATCGAGCAGGCGATTGAAGACCTGCGCAAATCCGGCAGCATGAAGGCTGCCAAGAAAGCCGGCCGTGTGGCCGCTGATGGCGTGGTCGCCACCAAGGTATCCGATGACGGCAAGCGTGGCGTGATGGTGGAAGTGAACAGCGAAACCGATTTCGTGGCACGCGATGACAACTTCCTGGCATTTGTGCAGCAAGTCGTGGATGCCGCCTTTGCCGCACCGGCTTCTTCGCTGGAGCAACTGCTGGCCGATGGCCTTGAAACGGCCCGTACCGCGCTGGTGCAGAAAATCGGTGAGAACATTTCCGTGCGCCGCGTGGTGCATGCCAAGGCCGATGACGGCGTGCTGGGCAATTACGTCCACGGCAACAACCGCATTGCGGTGCTGGTGACCC
>SBFY01000181.1 GCA_006227085.1 Gammaproteobacteria bacterium | reverse complement strand
CTGAAACCCCTGGCAGCCGCATTGGGTGCCGCCTTCCTCGCAACGGCAGTTGTGCCGGCTGTGCAGGCAGGATCCACTGGCTTTTCGGCAAGTGCATTGTCGTCCGGTTACGACCTGGGCAGTTTTGACAAGCATGCTGAAGGCAAGTGTGGCGAAGGTAAGTGCGGCGGCAATGCCGAAGGCAAGGCTGCCGATGCCGAAGGTAAATGCGGTGAAGGCAAGTGCGGCGAAGGTAAATGTGGCGAAGGTAAATGCGGTGGTGACAAGGCCGAGCGCAAAGCCGATGCTGCCGAAGGTAAGTGTGGCGAAGGCAAGTGTGGCGGCAATAAGTAAGCTCGCGACATGAACCCTATGGACGTGCAGGGCGCAGGCTTGGGCTTGCGCCGTTCCTTGTTACCGGAATTGCTGGCATCGCCGCATGCCCCGATTGATTACCTGGAGGTGGCTCCGGAGAACTGGATCGGGGTGGGCGGCCGCCTTGGCCGGCAATTGGCAGAAATGGCTGAGCGCTACCCGCTAACCCTGCATGGTCTTTCCCTGGATATTGGTGGTCCCCGACCGCTGGATACCGAATTGCTGGATGCGATTGCACTGATGATGCAACGCTTCCAGTGTCCTTTGTATTCCGAACACTTGACGGCGTGTGGTGACGATGGTCATTTGTATGACCTGATGCCGATTCCTTTTACGGAAGAAGCCGTGCGTTATGTGGCCTCACGCATACGGCAGGTGCAGGATCGCCTTGGCTGCCGTATCGCGATGGAAAACGCTTCGTATTACGCTTCTTTGGGTGGTGAATTATCGGAGGCTGAATTCATTCGTGCCGTGTTGCAGGAGGCCGACTGCGATTTGTTGCTGGATGTGAATAATATTGTGGTGAACAGCATCAACCACGGCTATGACGCCCGGGATTTCCTGCTCTCGATGCCAGCCGATCGCGTGGTCGCCATGCATGTGGCAGGTCATTATGTGGAGGCTGAAGATTTGCGGGTGGATACCCATGGGGCTGATGTGATTGACCCGGTATGGGATTTGCTGGCTGTGGCGTACCGGCATGTGGGGGTGAAACCGACACTGCTGGAACGGGATTTCAATATCCCCCCATTACCAGACCTGTTGGCTGAATTGGGGCAGGTGAAGCAAATCCAGCATGAAGCCCTGGCGGCTTCACCCCGTCTGGGGGTTGGCCGGTAATGGATTTCCAGCAGCGACAGGCGATGTTGGCAGCCCATATCCGCGATCCTGCGAATGCACTGGCGCCAGCAGGAATCGAAGATCGCCGGCTGGCGATTTACCGCGACCTTTTTTTCAATAATCTCGACAATTTCCTGCGCGGTGTTTTCCCGGTGTGTTGTCGCCTGCTGGGTGATGTGCGCTGGTCAGCCATGGTCCGGGAATTCATGGTTTCCCATCGCTGCGACACGCCGTATTTTCTTGAGATCAGCCAGGAGTTCTTGCAATGCCTGATGCAAGGTGGGATCAATCGGCCTGATGATATGCCATACCTGCCAGAACTGGCGCATTACGAATGGGTGGAGCTGGCATTGGACACGCTGGATGTGGTGTGGCCAGACGCAGATCCGCAGGGAGACCTGCTGGCAGGCACGCCGGTGGTGTCACCGTTAGCCTGGAACTTGCGCTATGGGTATCCGGTGCATCAGCTGGGCGAGGCATTGTCTTGCCCGGATCCCGGGGAGACTTGCCTGGTGGTATGTCGTGGCCGTGATGAAAAAGTGCACTTTTCCGTTATCAGCCCCCAGTCCTCGTCAATGCTGGCGCTACTGCAGGAAAAGTCAGCACAAGGGTGGTCTGGCCGGCGCTGCCTGCAGTACCTGATGGATGCCTGGCAACCTGCGGACCCTGATGTGTGGTGGCAGGATGCCTGCGGGGTGCTGGAGTTTTTCCGCCAGCGCGACATCCTGCTGGGCAGTCAGCCTTGCCAGGCCGGGCAGTAGTCCGCAGCGGTTGCCTACAGGGCTTCGCTATCCTTTATAATGCGCCCCTTGTCCAACCCCGTGGGCCCCAACGCCGATGGTCCTGCCGCAGGAGAGCGCTTCCCTCATGGTGTCTTGCCGGGTGTCCTTGCCGATTTCGTTCCGCCTGATGGCTGTGTGGCTGTGTGCCATCTGCGCATGGCCGGCTCTTGCCGGGACGGCAGAAGAGGTGGATCCATGGGAACGCATGAATCGCGGGATTTACCGTTTCAACGACACGCTGGATCGCTATACCTTGAAACCGGTTGCCAAAGGTTACCAGTGGGTGACACCGGATCCTGTTGAGCGAGGCGTGAACAATATGTTCCGCAACTTGCAGGAAATCCGTAACTTGCTGAACCAGCTGTTGCAGGGAAAGCCGGTCATGGCGGCGTCCGACACAGCGCGTTTCCTGGTGAACACAACCGTCGGGGTGGTGGGTATCTTTGATGTGGCCAGTCACATGGGGCTGGAGCGGCACGAGGAGGATTTCGACCAGACATTGGCTGTCTGGGGTGTGCCGCAAGGCCCGTATTTTGTGATGCCGTTTTTTGGCCCAAAAACCGTGCGTGGAGTGGCTGGGCTTTCCGTGGATGCGTTTGTGCATCCGCTGGAGGAGGTCGACCATATTCCTACCCGTAATGTATCGGTGGCAACGGATTATGTCAGTCGCCGCGCGGAGCTCTTGAAAGTCGAAGACGTGATTTTTGGTGACCCGTATGTGTTTATGCGGGATGCGTATCTCCAGCAACGTGAAGCCTTGATCCGTGATGGCGAAGTCGAGGATGACTTTGGCAGCGGATTCGATGAAACGTTTTGAGATGGTTTGGGGCAGGTTGTTAACTCCATGAAAATGCATCGCCCGACCGTATTGCTGATTGATGATGACTCCCAGCTGAGAAAGGAGTTGTCAGGTCAATTGTCGTCGGCGGGACATACTGTGCTTGAGGCAGCGAGTGGCAAGAAAGGGTTGTCCTTGTTTGCCAAGCAAAAGCCTGATGTCGTGATTTGTGACCTGCACATGCCGGATGAAGATGGCATCGATGTCCTCCGCAAGATTGCTGCCAGTGCCAGCGATGTGCCGGTCATCGTGGTGTCAGGCACGGATGAGCTGTCGGATGTCATGGAAGCGCTGCGTTTGGGCGCCAGCGATTATTTTATCAAGCCGATTGCAGACATCGGGCTGCTGATGCATGCGGTGCGTCGTTGCCTTGAGCAAGCCGCACTGCGTGATGAAAATCGCCATTACCGTGAAGAGCTGGAAAAAACCAACCAGGAGCTGGCTGCCAGTTTGCAGGCCCTGCAGATGGACCAGCAGGCGGGTCGCCATGTGCAAATGCGCATGTTACCGGCAACGCCCAAGCGCATTTGCGGGTTTCGCTGTACCCACCGCATCCTGCCGTCCTTGTACCTGAGTGGCGACTTCATCGATTACTTCAAGGTCGGCCGTTCAACGCTGGCCTTTTTTATGGCTGATATCTCTGGTCACGGGGCTTCTTCTGCGTTTCTTACTGTAGCCCTGAAAAACCTGACGGCCCGCCTGCGTAGCCAGTATATGCATGAGAAGGATCCGACCATCCTGGATCCTGCCGCAGTGCTGTCAAAAGCGAATGAGGAATTATTGGCGTTGGGTATTGGCAAGCACGCTACTATTTTCGCCGGTTGCATTGATGCGCCCACGGGTGTCTTGACCTATAGCGTGGGTGCACAATTTCCCATGCCGGTACTGCTGACCACTGCGGGTGCGAGCTACCTTGAAGGCCAGGGCAAGCCGATCGGGTTGTTTCCGGAGGCCAGTTACCAGAACCGGCAAGTGAGCCTGCCAGAATCATTTGCCTTGTTCCTGTGTTCGGACGGTGTGCTGGAATTGTTGCCAGGCGAAAAATTATCTGAACGTGAAGCGGTGTTGCTCGAGATTCTTTCGCGTTCTGGCGCAGGTGCCAATGAGGCGGTGAGTGCACTGGGGCTGAAGCAGGCAATCGACAACCTGCCTGATGATATTGCCATTGTCAGTATTGCAAGGAAGTGGAATCGTGCAGCCCGGTAGTATTCGAGTGGCCTGCCATGACGGCGACTGTATCGTGCGGCTTGAAGGGGATGTGCGCCTGACCCTGTGCACGGCTTTCGATGCGTTTATTGACCAGGTGGCAGAAGATGCTGGCCTGAACAGTGTGCTGGTCGATTGCACCGATGCAGAGAACCTGGATAGCACTACGCTTGGCCAGCTGGTCCGGTTGGGCCTCAAGGTACGGAAGCGACTGGGAATCCCGGCGGTGCTGTTCTGTCCCGATGCGGATTTGCGACGTTTGTTGGCCAGTATGGGTATCGATGAAGTGTTTGCGATCGAGCCGCAGGCATTCAAGACGTTTTCAGGACTCACCGCATTGCTGTGTGATAACGCCTCTGAGGAAGAGGTGCGTGAACGGGTGTTGGATGCCCATCGCCACCTGATGGCGCTTAATGAACGTAACCGGTTGGCCTTCAGTGACCTGGTGAATAGCCTTGAACGGGATCGCCCGTTCTAATCGGCTAAAGGCCCCAGCTGTTCCAGTGCTTCATCAACAACCTCGATGCCGGCATTGGCCCGGTGGGCGTTTTCACTGATATAGCGACGGAATCGCTTCGCTCCGGGTTTGCCGTGAAATAATCCCAGCAAATGGCGACTCATGTGATGCAGGGCGGTGCCCTTGTCCAGTTCCTGCACCATATATTCGCGATAGCGGCAAATCACCTGTTGTGGCTGTGACGGTGGCGTGCTGTCGCCAAAAATCATCGTGTCAGCCTTTGCCAGCATAAAGGGGTCATCGTAGGCCGCGCGCCCAATCATGACGCCATCAACCTGGCGCAGGTGCTGTTGTGCCTCCTCCAGCGTACGCACACCGCCATTCAGGATAATGGTGCATTCGGGGTAGCGTTCCTTGGCGGCGTACACCCGCTGGTATTCCAGCGGTGGAATCTCCCGGTTCTCTTTTGGGCTCAAGCCTTTCAGCCAGGCCTTGCGGGCGTGGAGGATGATGGTTTGGCAGCCTGCAGCCGTGACGGCATCAAGAAAGCGGTACAGGAATGCATCATCGTCATGCTCGTCAATGCCGAGTCGGGTCTTGATGGTCACGGGTATGGTGGTGGCGGATTGCATTGATCGGAGGCACTGGGCGACCAGTTCAGGTTCTGCCATCAAGCAGGCCCCGAAACGGCCAGCACTGACCCGGTCGCTGGGGCAGCCGGCATTCAGGTTGATCTCATCATAGCCATAAGTGGCTGCCAGCTTGCAGCAACGGGCCAGCGATTCCGGGTCAGAGCCCCCCAGTTGCAGGGCCAGCGGGTGTTCTGCCGGGTGGTGGCCCAACCAGCGACCCGGGTCGCCATGCAGCAGGGCTCCCGTCGTGATCATTTCGGTATAAAGCAGGGTGTGTTGGCTGATTAGCCGGAATAGGTAGCGGGCATGCCGGTCGGTGATGTCCAGCATGGGGGCAGTCGAGAGGGTGTGAGCGGGTTTGCCCATGTGGAAGCCAATGCTCTTGCAATGCAGGCCGGCATCATAGCGGCCTGTTACAGGTGTTGCGAGCCACGTTAATTGTTGGTGTTCCCCCTAAAAAGATTGCGCCAGCAAGGCTTGTCTGATATAAAACGCGGGTGTGCCAATAAACCCATATAAAACATGGCCGCCATTTATCAGATAACTATCTGAAAAATAAAGAAAACAGCAACTCCACAAGGGATAAATCATATGAGTAGTAAGCCGTTTCTGCGCCGTAAACTCGCCGTAGCCATTGGTTCTGCCTCGCTGCTGTTGCCTGCGTTGTCAGGTGTCTCAGCCGTGGCGCAAGCCCAGGAAGCTAGCATGCTTGAAGAAGTGGTGGTGACTGCCCGTAAGACGGCGGAAAGCCTGCAGGATGCCCCGGTGGCCGTTTCTGCTTTTTCAGGGTCTGCCTTGCGGGATGCGGGTTACACCAACTTGCAGAACCTTTCTGAATCGGTTCCAGGTTTGAGTCTGGATGGTGGTGCAGGTACGGGTGGTGCAGCAGCTCCCTATATTCGTGGTATCGGTCAGCGTGATACCAACGAAACCCTGGAAAGCGGGGTGGCAATTTATATTGATGGCGTTTACCAGGGTCGTCCGGACGGTGCCCTGATGGATTTTGTGGATGTGGCTAACGTGCAGGTGCTGCGTGGCCCGCAAGGTACCCTGTTTGGCAAGAACGCGACTGGCGGTGCCATGCTGATCGACACCAACAAGCCGAATGAAGAGTTTGAGGGTAATTTGCTGCTGCGTGCGGGTAACTACAATCGCCGTGATGCACAGTTGACTGTCAACGTACCGCTGATTGATAACACGCTGTATTCGCGTTACTCCTTCTCAAGTGTGAAGCGTGACGGCTTTAGCCAGCAAAAAGCGCCAGGCACGGATATCACTATCAATGAATACGATGATGAAGATCGTCTGACGGCCCAGGCCCAGTTCCGCTGGATGGCTAGTGATACTGTGACCGTGGATTTCAATTACACGGCTGGTAAACAGCGTGAAAAAGGCCGTGGTGCACATTGTATTTACACACTGGATCAACCTGGTGCTGCCAACCTCTTTACAACAGGTGGCCAGCCGGCATTGCCATTCACTATTGGTTTCGTCAGTGGTGGGGTGTCTGATTTCACGGATGCATGTAAATCACAGATGCTGCTGGATGACGATGAGTTTTATGCGTCAACTAACGGCCGATACGAAAATGACATGAAAAGCTTTTCCACAACGGTGGATTGGCAAATTGGTTCGTGGGCGGGTCTGGATGATGTTGGGTTCAAAAGTATTACGGCATGGCGTGCGGTAGATACTCTCCAGAATCAGGAGATTGATGGCACTGAATTGCCATTGATTGATCGCCCATGGCATACGCCGCGTCAGTCAGACCAGTTTTCACAAGAATTCCAGTTGAACTGGACTGCGATGGAAGGTCGCTTGCAAGGTGTAACAGGCCTGTTCCTGTATAACGAAGAAACGGTGGATGGCCTCCAGGATTCCTTTGTTGGTCCTTTCCCTATTGATAACTCGATCATTCCGACTTACGCTGACTTTGTTGCCGGGCCTCTGGCTGGTACCTCAGGGCCATTCCTGACGGCTAACTATAATGCTGTGTGGATGTCTGATCGTGCACAGAAGCTGGACACATCCACAGAAACGGCAGCACTGTTTACCCAGTTAAC
>SBFY01000061.1 GCA_006227085.1 Gammaproteobacteria bacterium | reverse complement strand
GGATAGTGCTTCGCGGCTTCTTCATCGGTATGGAAAGGTTGTGGGTCCCACTGTTTGGCGAAAGCGATCAGCTCATCCTTGTCCACGACATAAGTGGCGGATTCACGGGGTTGGTTTAACTCGATATCTTCGTAATAAATCATGACGACCTCTTAGAGAATGCCGGGGATCACCGCTTTGCGGTTGGTTGGGTAATCGGTGCCAAATTTATCGATGTACCAGCGGTGCGCGCTCATGGCCTGCGCGATCAGCGGCAGCGCGACCCAGATCATGTATACCAGCGCTGGCAAGCACCAGCTCATCAGCGCAAAACCGATCCACTCAAGGATTTCACCGAAATAATGCGGGCAGGACACAAAGCGGAAAAACCCGCCTTGCGGGATCTTGTAACCGGTTTCGCCCGGCTTGCGCAGGTTGATCAGGATGTTGTCGGATTGGATGTTAATGATGAAGCCAGCCACAAACAGTGCCATGCCAATCACAAAGCGCGGGTCATATAACCACTCGACAGGATATTCGCGCAGGCTGCCGAAGTAATAACCGAGCAGGTAACCGTTGATGACATAGAAGCCCATCGACGACATCATCATGCTGACCGGCATTTTCTTGCCATCGACCTTGATGCGGAACGGGTAGATCAAGGCGCGGTTGCTGTAGTGGATCACGAACACAGCCACGAAAATGGCCGAGACATTGATCGGGTTGCTGCCTTGCGAAAAGAAAAACAGGATGGCGGCGATCACCGGGATTTCCATGATGATCCAGCCGGCGCGTTTCGGAATCATGCCGAGGAAAGCCAGCCTGCCCGCATCCTGTTTGCTGCTCATGGGCAACATTTTGGTGAAATGGATGGACAGTGCGGAAACCAGGCCGATGGCACCCCAGATATAGAGAAACAGGGTGTAATGCTCGACGCTCAAGGTGAGAAGGCTATCCATGATCGGTTTCCTGGCCGGGTTGTCCCTGAAATAAAAAAGCCGCCCCGCGTCTGGCTTGGCCAAGACGGGACGGCTTTATCCTACGACAACTCAGCGTGCGCTTTCAGCTAAATAGTCAGCCTGCAGCCGGTCGGCCAGCGCCACCAGATGGGTGCGTGATGAGCCCAGCGCGAGTTCGAGGAACTTCGCCCACAGGCAGTAGCGCCACAGGTGATAATCGCGGTCGATGCCGGCACCGCCGTGGACATGCTGGGTGGCCTGGCTGATGCGGTGCAGTGCATCGCCACACCAGATTTTTGCCATCGACAGGGATGCCGCATTGTCATCGCCTTCACTGATGTCGTTGGTTGCCTTCAGGGTAATGATCTTCAGGCACTCGGTATCAATGAAGCAGTCGGCCAGGCGGTGTGCCACGGCCTGGAAGGTCGCGATTGCGACACCGAACTGCTGGCGCTGGCTGGTGTAATCGCAGGCGATGCGGGTCATCTTCGTGCACACGCCGACAGCCATGTTGCAGTACGCGGCCGTGGTCATGGCAATCGATTTTTGCATCAGTGCCACCGCAGCCTTGCCAGTGGCCAGTGTGTGCGCCTTGGCATTGCTGAAAGTCACTTCGTATTGCGGTTCACCGGTGGTGGCATCCTGGGCAGCGATGGATACCCCGTCAGCGTGGGTATCGACCAGGCCGACCCACAAGGCATCGCCCGACATGGCGCTGACCAGCATCCATTTCGCCTCGGCTGCATACGGCACACAGTGCTTGACGCCATTGAGCTGGCCATTGCTGACCGTGGTGGATGGATTCAGCGGGTCTTCATTGCCGGGTTCAATATGCGCCGTGGTGAGGATGTCACCCGCCGCCGCTTGTTCAACAGCCTTTTTCGCTTCGGCCACATCGAGCGTGGCCAGCGGCAGTGCGGTGGAAATGATCGACGGCACCAGCGGCACATTCACTACCGCTTGCCCGAGCGCTTCCACCACCATCATGCTGGCAGCGAAATCGAGACCCATGCCGCCGGCGCTTTCCGGCAGTGAAGCTGCGTGCAGGCCGCTCTCGACGACCTTGCCCCACAGTTCGCTGTCGAGGTAAGGGCCCTTGGCTTCGAGTTTCTTCAGGCGATCGGGTGCGCAGTGATCGCTGAAAATCTGGTTGGCGAGGTTCTGGATATCGCCATGTGTTTCCGGATATGCAAAGTCCATGATCTACTCCTTCAATTACGGGCGTGCGCGCGGCAGCCACAGGCCCGCGCCAGCAATGATTTCGCGCTGGATTTCGTTAGTGCCACCACCGAAGGTCAGCACCGAACCCGAGCGATAGCGGTGTTCGAGTTTGCCGCGCAGGATCGCGCCTTTGGAATCGCGCTTGAGCGTGCCAGCCTGGCCAACCACTTCCAGCAGGCGGCGATAGCACTCGACAAAGAATTCACTGCCGTAGACTTTTGCAGCGGAGGAATCGGCCATGCCCGGGTTGCCGTTCTGCATCGCCCATGCCTGTTTCCAGCACAGCAGTTTCAGCACTTCCAGGTCGGCTTGCACGCGTGCCAGGTTTTCCTTCACCCACGGCTGCGTGATCAGCAACTCGCCATTGCGGTCTTTCGTTTCAGCGGCCCACGCACACACCTGTTCGAAGATGCCGCCCATCATGCCGGGATTCACGATCGACAAACGCTCGCGGTTCAGCTGGCCGGTGATCAGGCCCCAGCCGGCATCCACTTCGCTGACGCGGTATTTATCCGGGATGCGCACATCCTCGTAATAGGTCGCATTGGTGCGCACGCCCAGTGTGTGGATCGGTGTGCAGGAATAGCCCTTGGATGAGGTCGGCACCAAAAACATGGTGATGCCCTTGTGCTTCTTGATCGCCGGGTCAGTGTTGGTGCGGGCGGCCAGCCAGATGTAATCGGCAAACTGGCCGAGGCTGGTCCAGATTTTCTGGCCGTTGATTACCCAGTCATCACCGTCTTTCACCGCGCGCGTTTGCAGGCTGGCCAAATCGGTGCCGGCATTCGGTTCGGAGTAACCGACGGAAATAAAGACATTCCCTTTCAGGATTTCCTTCACCACCGTTTCCTGGATGAAGCCGTTGGCGTGTTGCGCCAGCATCGGGCCAATGGTGTCGATGGTCAGGAAGGGGTAGGGGAAACCGGACGCCATGATGGTTTCGGCAAAAATGTGCTGCTCGACCGGGCCAATGCCGGCGCCGCCCAGTTCTTTCGGCCAGCCCAACCCCAGCCAACCGTCCGCGCCCATCTTTTTCATGGCCGCACGGAACACGGGGCCGCCGCCTTCCATCAGGTTCGGGTCTTTCATTTCATTCAGCAGTTCTTCGGTAACGATGGACTGCAGGTAGGTTTCAAGGCGTGTTTTCAGCGCCTGTTGTTCGTCGGTATAGGCAATGTGCATAGGGGTTTCCTACTTCTTTACTTTGGTCAGGTTGTTGAGTTGGTTCTGGCACTTGTCGGTATACGGCGGCAGCATGCCAAACAGTTTCATTAAATCGACGTTAGTCTGTTTATAGATGGCACGGGCATGGCTGAAGGTGCGGAAACCATCCAGCCCGTGGTAGTTGCCCATGCCGGACGGGCCGATGCCGCCGAACGGCAGGTCATCACAGCTGGAATGGTGCATCACATCGTTCAGGGTCACGCCGCCGCTGATGGTGAAGTCGAGCACCTTGCGCTCCTCGGCCGCATCGGTGCCGAAGTAATACAGGCCCAGCGGGCGTGGGTGGGCATTGATGTAGGTGATGCAGTCATCGATGTGGTCATAGGGTTTGATCGCCATCACCGGGCCGAACAACTCTTCCTGCATCACGCGCATGTTTTCGGTGGGGTCGACCACCAGCGTCATCGGGATCTTGTGTGATCCCTGCTGCTGGCTGAAGTCCTCATTGGCCGGGTTGATGGCACGCACGTCGCCGCCCTTGTCGCGGGCGTCGTTGATGATGCCCATCACGCGCTGGTAATGGCGTTCATTAATGACCGAAGTGACATCCGGGTTGTTGAGCACGGTCGGGAACAACTGCGTGTAGTGCGCAATGGCAGCGTTCACGAACACGTCCAGCGATTCGCGGGGCACGAAGCAGTAATCCGGGCCCAGGCAGGCCTGGCCCTGGTTCAGGGCCTTGCCGGTCATGATGCGTTGGGCCGCCTTGCTGATGTCATGCGAGCGGCTGACCAGCACCGGCGACTTGCCGCCCAGTTCCAGCGTGCACGGCGTCAGGTGTTGTACCGCCGCCTGCAGGATGTGACGGCCGATGTGGGTGCCACCGGTAAAGATGATGTGATCCAGCGGCAGGGCGGCAAACGCGGCACCGGTTTGCGGGCCACCGGTCACGCCGGCCAGCTCGGTTTCGTCAAAATATTTCGGGATCAGCTCGCACATCAGGGCGCCGATGCGCGGGTTCATCTCGGAAAATTTCAGCATCGCCCGGTTGCCGGCCGCAAAGATGCCAAGCAGTGGCAGCAGGGCGGTGTAGACCGGGAAGTTCCAGGTCGACAGGTTGCCGACCACGCCCTTCGGCACGTATTCCACCCGCGCCTTGGCGCCGAGCAGGTTCTGCGGGAACGGTGCCTTGCGCTTTTCCGGTTTCATCCAGCGTTTGACCTGTTTGATCGTCTGCTGGGCACCATCCATCACCGCCAGCACTTCCGACATCTGGGCCTGATGGCGGGAATGGCCGCCAAAATCGGCATCACAGGCATCGATGATCGCCTGCTGGTTCTCGCCGACCATGCGGTAGACGCGCTGCAGGCGGTCGATGCGGGTCGCCGCCGATGGGAAGCCATCGCTGATGAAGCTGGCCTTCTGTTTGTCGAGCGTGGCCTCCATGGCCGCCACCGGGGTCTCATATACAGTTGTCATGGTGGAATCCTGATCGCATAACCTGTTGATTTAAAAGAATTAACGTCAAAATATCGGGAGGCATGAGGGTGAGCAAAAGGTCATCTTCCCGGCATTGAAATATACCATAGTATATTTGAATATATTGGTATACATTATGCGCGCTGGCTAGTCATGCCACACACTTTTCGTATTACCGATTCGTTACCCCCGGCCCGCTGGGCTGGTTGAAGTTGCAGGAGTCCTCCCGTGCCTACACCCTCCCCGAATACCCCCGTCATTATTGGCGTCGGTTTCTGCCAGGTGAAATCCGACAGCGCCCTGGATTGCCCCGAGCCGTACCAGCTCATGGTCGAAGCGGTGCGTGATGCCGCCCGCGATGCGGGTGATGATGGCCTGGTGAAGCAACTCGATTGCATTTCGGTCGAGCAGGGCATGTGGCAATACCGGAACCCCGGCAAGCTGGTGGCGGATGCCATCGGTTGCCCACAGGCGCAAAGCATCCTGTCGGATCTCGGCGTGCTGCAGATGAACCCGCTGTTCGACTTGTTCGAGGCGGTGGCGAGCGGCAAGACGCGGCTGGGCGTGGTCACCGGTGGTGAAGCCAAATACCGCGAATTGCGCGCCAAGATCGAGGGTGTCACCGTCAGCAATACCGAGCAGGGCGAAGACACTCCTGCGCCGGATATTTACCATCCCACGCCGGACCCGTTTGCCACGCCGGCCGAAGCGCAGGCCGGTGTGTTCATGCCGGTGGAATTGTTCGCGGTGATGGAATCGGCCTGGCGCCATCACCAGGGCCTGTCGATCGAGGCGCACCGCGACAAGGTCGCAGCGCTTTATCACGAATTCAGCAAGGTCGCGGCGAAGAACCCGCACGCCTGGAGCCAGGAAGTGGTGCCCGCCGAGGAGATCCGCAACCCGGTCGGCAAGAACGCCATGCTGGCCTTCCCGTACACCAAGAAGCACAACAGCCAGTGGAACGTGAACCAGGCGGTTGCCATCATGGTGTGCACGGTGGCCACAGCCCGCGAGCTGGGCATTGATGAGCGCCGCTGGGTGTATCCGGTATCGGCCGCGCAGTCGCGTCATGTGGTGTGCCTGGCCGAGCAGAAAACCCTGTTCAGCCACCCCGGTACGCAAATCGCTGGCGAACGCGCTTACGCCCTGGCCGGGATTACGCCGCAGCAACTGCATGCCGCCGAGCTGTACAGCTGCTTCCCGGCGGCGATCCAGTCCTTCGCCCATGACCTGAAGCTCGAAGGCGTTTGCCCGTGGACGGTGACCGGCTGCATGGCCTTTGCGGGCGGCCCATACAACCATGCGGCGCTGGACGGGGTGGCGCGGATGGTGGAAGTGCTGCGCGGGCAGGATGGCCGGCAGTTCGGCCTGACCTCGAACCTGAGCGGTATTTTCGGCAAGCAGGCGGTGGCGATTTTCTCCAATCGGCCGGGCCCCAACGGCTATGCGTTTGAGGACGTGACCGATGCCGTGGCCGCCATCGACAAACCGGTGCCCAGTATCACCGAATATGCCGGTCCGGCCGCCATCATCGGTTACACTGTGGTCTTCAACAAGGAGGGCGTTTCCCACGGTTTTGCCTATGTGGAAACCCCGGCCGGCCAGCGCACTGTCGCCAAAAGCCTCGACAAGGCCCTGCTGGAGGCCATGACCCAGGAAGAGTTTGTCGGCCGCACCGTCACGGTGAATGCCGACCATACCTTTTCCCGGTCAGCGTAGTGATGAGTGAGATATATCAACAAACGGCAAGCCGTTTTAGTGGTAAATAAACGGTCACTTGCGTGCTGTGGCTAACAGGACGCAGGATGCCCCGTACCCCAGGCCCCATACACGGGTAGTTAGACACACGTCGTGAGACACAGGCAGTTAGCGAGAAACATTATGGCGCAAGCAGAAATCCCCCGTTACGAAGACTATATCCACGAGCCCAATAACACGGACTTTTCCTCCATCCCCGGTGATGGTGGTTTGCCGGTCCTTGGGCACTCGATAGAGATTTACAAGGATCCGTATACCTGGGCGGTGAAACGCGTCAAGCAATATGGCCCGATCTCACGCATGAAGATGCTGGGTGGCGAAGGCGTACTGGCGGTGGGTCCGGACGTGAACCAGCGCATCCTGCTGGACCCGAACAAGGAATTCTCCTCGAAGATGGGTTTCATGGGTCGCCTGACGATATTCTTCTCTGGCAGCCTGATCATGGAAGACTACAACGTCCACAAGCACCAGCGCCGTATCGTGCAGACCGCCTTCAAGAACGAAGCACTGAAGCACTACACCAGCGAAATCAACAAGATTTATGAGCGCGCACTCGATGAGTGGGATGCTGATGCCGGCAGTGAAATCCTGTTCTTCAATTACATCAAGAACCTGCTGCTCGAAGTGGCCGCTGAAATTTTCATCGGTGAAACCGAGCGTGGTGA
>SBFY01000175.1 GCA_006227085.1 Gammaproteobacteria bacterium | reverse complement strand
TCCGGGCAAACCGGCTGCCAGTCAACCAGATCGCCCAGCACTTGCGTACACACCGGGGAATGCTTGTGGCCAGCGTTGAAACGGACTTCCTGCCCCAGCAGGCAGGCACTGATACCCAGGACGGGCTTGGCGTTGGAAGAAGAAGATGGTGCGCTCATGCAAAGTCTCCTCATTTGCAAGGTTATACGCCCTTCCCTCGCCGACGGATCATGACAATCCGCAGTGATCCAGCCCCACCCAACGGTCGTAAACCGGTCAACATCCCTGCACCTGAACGAGGTTTACGGTAGCATGAGCGCATTACGCAAACGCCTGACCGCCACGCCCACCCCACAGGGCCACGCCAAGGGCCAATTACTGGATAGCTGCCCGTTGGAGCAACAGGACCCCTGGAACCAGACCCTGGCCACTATCGCCACCGGTGATCGTGCGGCCTTTGCCGACCTGTTCCGCCATTTCGCCCCACGCCTGCGCGCCTTCGGTGCAGCGACCCCGATGGTCGACAGCCCGTCTGCGTTTGGTGATGAACTCGCCCAGGACGTCATGATCAGTGTGTGGCAGAAAGCCTCGATGTTTGACCCCGGCAAAGCCTCGGCCACCACCTGGATTTTCTCGATCGCGCGTAACCGCCGTATTGACCTGCTGCGCAAGCGCAACCGCCGGCCGGAAGTGCTGATGGCCGATGACATGTTCCCGGACATGCCGGACGACAGCGCCGACCCGTTCACCCTGACGCAGGAAGAGCGCTTGGGCAGCCACCTGCAGGACATGCTCGACACCCTGCCAGCCGAACAGGCCGAAGTGCTGAACCATGTCTATGTGGAAGGCAAAACCCACAGTGAAGTGGCTGAGGAGCTCGGCCTGCCGCTCGGCACCGTCAAATCACGCATCCGCCTGGCCTTGCAGAAAATGAAAGTCGATATTGAAGCGGGGTGGCAACCATGATCCGTCATCATCCTGACATTGCCTGGCTCACCGATTACGCCGCTGGCACCTTGCCCGAAGCTCATGCCGTTGCCGTGCAGGCCCACCTGCACTTCTGCCGTGACTGCCGTGCGCAAGTGCGCCGGCTGGAAAAACTGGGCAGCCAACTGCTGGAACAGTCGGTCGATGGCGGCAACACCGAGGCCTTGCTCGAACAAACGCTGGCCTGCCTCGACAAGGTTCCGGCAGCACCACAGCAGGCAACCGCGCCGGCCAAAACCGGCTGGGATTTCAAGGTGCCCACTGGATTGTCACGCCTGCTGCCCGATGCGCCCGAACAATTAAGCTGGAAGGCCTTGGGCCGCTCGCTGAAAATCTCGCGCCTTGTCGCTGGCAGCGACAAGCATGAAGTGGCCCTGCATCACATCCGTGCCGGCGGCAAGGTTGCCCGTCACGATCACGGCGGCAATGAACTGACCGTGGTGCTGAAAGGCAGTTTCAGTGACCAACTCGGCCAGTACGAAGCCGGTGACTTCATTATCCGGGACAAGGGCGAAGCGCATTCCCCGAATGCCGCCGAGCATGAGGATTGCCTGTGCCTGACGGTGGTCGATGCACCAGTGCGCTTCACGCATCCTTTGCTGCGGATATTCAATCCCATGCTGAAGATCCATCCGGCGTAATCGCGACCGGTAAAAAAAGGGGTCGGGGGTTTTCCTCCTGCCCCTTTTTGCTTCTGGGTCACCGCTGGCATCAGCTTTATGACCACCAGCGCTTATGGCATAGTGTCGGCCGCCTACCCCACCCATGACTGGTACGACCCATGCACGTACTCCTGACCGGCGCCTTCGGCAACCTCGGCCTTAACACCCTGCACCACCTGCTGGCGCAAGGGCACAGCGTGACCTGCCTGGATCTCGATAATCCCCGTAACCGCAAGGTTGCGGCTGGCATTGATGGCAACATCCGCATTGTCTGGGGCGATATCACCAAAGCCGACAGCGTGCGTGAAGCTGTACGCGGTTGTGATGCCATCGTCCATCACGCCGCCATGCTGCCACCGGCGACTGACCTGTTCCCGGAAAAAGCCTGGCAAGTGAATGTCGAAGCCACGCAATTACTGGCCCGGACACTGGCCGCCAGCAAACCCGATGGCGTGTTCGTGTACCCGTCATCCCTGACCGTGTTTGGTGTCACGCAAGACCGCGAGCCACCACGCAAGGTCACCGAGCGTGTTGCACCATCGGATGAATACACCCGCGCCAAAGTCGCCTGCGAGGAAATGCTGCAAGCCAGCAAAATAAATTATGTGATCCTGCGCGTGGGCGTGGCGATCAGTGTTGACCACAGCAAGGCAGGGCTGGATGTGTTGCGTAGCCAGTTTGCGGTACGGCCGGATAACCGGCTGGAATTCGTGCACCCGGATGATGTGGCATTGGCCTGTGCCAACGCCTTAACGCGACCGGCTGCATGGCGCAACATCTGGTTGATCGGTGGCGGCAAGACCTGCCAGATCCACCAGCGCGACATGATCAACGGGGTGTTTGGTGCCGCAGGTTTCCGCTTTGATGACAGCGCGTTCGGTAACGAAGCGTTTTATACCGATTGGCTGGACACGTCGGAGAGCCAGCGCGTCCTGCAATTCCAGCAGCACAGCTGGCAGCAGTTCACGGCCGATGCCGCACACCAGTTACGCTGGGTACGCCGGCTGTTATGGCCATTGCGCCTGCCGCTGAACTGGCTGGTAAAAAAGGTGCTGTCGCCAACATCCTGATTACAGCAGCAGGCTGCCTTGGCCGTTCCCATCCGGCTGCGAATCACACGCTTCCTGCTGCGGGAAAATCGCTGCAAAACTGACCCATTGCGCCGCTACCAATAGGCCAATGAACGCCAACAGGAACAGCACCATCAATAATCCGGACAGCGCCACTGCCCAGTCATAAGTCATCACGACCAGCAATCCGCCCAGGCAAGCCCAACCCACCAACAGCAGGCTGTATACCAGCAGCGCCATGAAGTTGCGGAGGCAGGCCATCACGCTCAGCTTCAGCGCCAGCGTCACCCGGCAACCGTGCATCAACACCAGCGGTGGCGAAAACCACAGCGCCGCGGCCCACGGGATATACACCAGCATCACCACCAGGAAATCCAGCAACAGGACCTGGGCATGCGGTTCAACCAGGGTTTTCACGGCATCCATATCTTCCGCTTCCAGGGCGGCGGACAGCGCCCTGAGTGTTTCTTCGCCCAGGCTCATGGCCATCATGAAAGCCATCAGCATGACCAACAGGAACATCACCAGCATATTGAGCGCACCCAGACCGACCAGGGCCGCGGTCCTGACCCGCAGGCCAACGAACAGGTGACCGATACCGGCCTCACCGGCCAAGGCCAGCCGACTCGCGTAATACATCAGGCCCGCATTCAGTACAGGCCCCAACAAGAAGGCAAGGATGTCACCGGCCACCGGTAACCAGCCCAGGCCCATCATCACGAAAGCCAATACCGCCATGGCACCCAACCAGGCCAGCGGACGCTGCTTGAACAAGTCAAATCCCTGCCGTACCCACAAGGCGCCAGCACGCGCCGGCCAGACTTGCAGCTCCACTGGCCCGCCCCGCTGCCCAACCGTTTCCGGCAACAGTGCATCCAGCATTTTTTCGTGTTCGCTTTTCTTGTCGTTCATGTGCTCACGCCTTTTTCATCAATGCCGATACCGCTGCCCATTCTTCCTTGCTGACCGGCAGGATCGACAAACGCTGGCCGCGTTGTAACAGGCTCATGCGGGACAAGACAGGGTGCGCCCGCAAGTCATCGCGCGTGATGGGCTGGATGTGTTTCACATACGCCACATCCACCGCTACCCAGCGCGGTTTTTCACGGGTTGATTTCGGGTCATGGTATTTGTGCGCCGGGTCAAACTGGGTGGGGTCGGGATACGCTTCCTTCACCGCCTTGGCCACGCCGACAATCGCAGGCACCTTGCAGCTGGAATGGTAAAACAACACGGTATCACCTGCTTTGACGCCATCGCGCAGGAAGTTGCGCGCTTGATAGTTGCGCACGCCATCCCAGCGGCCAATGGTTTCACGCTTGAGATCATCAATGCTGTAAGCATCGGGTTCGCTTTTGAATAACCAATAGGCCATGACAGGCTCCCGCAACAATACGCCACCACTGTCCATAAAGGATACCGGCAAACCGTAACCCTGTCATACCCTTGTCATATGGGTTTGGTGTAGTAATCCCCATGACACACTTTGCACACACTGCTACCCGCACCATCCGCCCTACGGTCAGCCTTTACCGACCGGCAACGGCCTCCCAGCTGGCCGCGATTGCCCGTACTGACTGGCTGGCTTTTGGAACGGAATCACTCGTATCAGGCTATTTTTACCCGATGCTGCACAGCGGTTATGCACAATTGATCGCACGCCAGTGGCATGCTCGTCACTATGGTGAAGGCTTCGTGTTGCAATGCCGTGTCGATGCCGACTGGCTGTCACAATTCCAGCCGCAGACAGTCGCCACCGACCAACAACTGGAATACCGTATCGCTGCTTCGCTATTACCTGACTTCAATACAGCGCTGCACGGCCGTATCGATATTCTCCATCATTATCCCTGCGCCACCGTCGCCACACCCCGTGCACATAACACCGCCATGCGTGCACCGATGCCAGCCCATGACTGGCCCATGGCCTGCCCGGCCTGACGATCAGCGATAACCCAGTTCGCTGAGCATCGCGCCCAACACGTCCTGCAACACGGCTTGCTGGTGCGGATCTAGGCGCGTTTTCCAGCCGTCATTGCGCTCATCCAGCCGTACCGGCAAGGCATCCAGGTAAGCCGCATCCGGTAACAGTTCGCAGTGCTGGACAATCTTCCCCACGGTCGCATGCACATCCGCGACCAGGTCCTCATAACGGATCTCGAGATAGCGCTCACCCAATGCTGTTGCCTGTGACTGGCAGGCTTCGGTATCGCGCAGCCATTGGCGGGCACATAATTCGATGGGTTCGTGCCCTGCCGCTTCCCAATCGGCGGCCGTTTTACCGCCATACCACCAGATCGGGATATCCCGCCACCAGCGCACGTGGTACAGCGAGGACGCGACCGCACGACCATCACGGATGATGTGCACCACACGCGCATCCGGGAACATCGCCATCATCACGGCGATGCGCTGGTTGTTCGCCGTTTGCTTGGTCATGAAGCGCGGGCGACCAGTGCCGCACAGGTGTTTTTCGATTTGCGCACGGAAGCGGGCTTCGACGGCAGTATTCCGATCAGCCAATGTGCTTTCACGATTCTCGATAAAACCACTGTAACGGTGATAGATCTGTTCCGCTTCAACCGGGCGGATATTCGGGAATCCACGATTCGACTGAACGATGTTACGGCGCATGCGTGCACCCAGCCGAGGCACGTCCAGCAAGCGATGCGCAACAGGCAGCAAAGGCATGCGCGGGAAACGATCCGTCAGGTTGGAAAACCAGCACAGCTGTGGATGGCCGGCCAGCAGGTTATACAACACCGTGGTGCCGGAGCGGCCTGAACCGATAATGAAGACTGGACGATCAATCATGGGCGACCTGCAAACAGCGCATCATAGGCAGCCAGCAAATGCGGCACTTCATGCTCCCAGGATAATTCCTGCTCGACACGCTGGCGACCATACTGGCCCATGCGTTCGCGGGCAGCCGCATCGTCCAGCAAGGCAAGTACCTTGTCGGCAAAATCAACGGTGTCGTTGTGCCTGGCATACAGCGATGCGTCTTGCGCGGAAAAGCGCCCCTCGGTCAAGTCAAACTGCACGATCGGCTTGCCCAGTGCCATGTATTCCATGATCTTGTTCATGGTCGATTTATCATTCATCGGGTTGGCCACATCCGGGTTCACACAGACATCCGCGGTATTGAGCATGGCCAGCAACTGGTCATCGGGTACACGACCCGTAAAGGTGACGTAATCCGCCACGCCCATATCACGTGCCATTTGCCGGAGCGATTCCAGCTCGGTGCCACCGCCCACCAAACCGAAATGGATATCGGTGCGCTGCTTCTCACCCACGATATACGCAATGGACTGCAGCAATAAATCCAGGCCTTCCTGCTTGCCCATCACGCCGACATAACCAACCAGGAAGCGCCTGCCCTGTTTCAGCGATTGCGTGGGTGGCAAGATGCGCAGGCGATCCAGCTTCGGGCCACTGCGTACCACAAACACCTTGCCAGCCGGCATCCGGCCACGATCAAGTGCCACTTGCCGGTACGATTGGTTGGTGGCGATCGACACATCCGCCAGCTTGAACGTCCAACGTTCGAACCAGCACATCAACTTCCAGAAGAAATCCCGGCGATTGAATTTCGCTTCGTACAACTCCGGGTTCAGGTCATGGTGATCAAACAGGAAACGCTTGCCAAACAGCTTGAAAAAGGCCCCCACCAGGAAAATCAGGTCGGGGGGATTGCAGGCATGGATCGCATCGAAGCCGTGCCGGCGCCATACCACCAGCGCCAACCACCATTCCGACAGCAGGGCCCATCCGTATTCCAGCAGGTACCCCAGCGCACCATCGGCTTCCAGTGGCAGGCTGTGACGATAGACATGGATACCATCGATGCATTCGTAGCGCGCCTCATACCCTTTGCCCGTCGGGCAAATGATCGAGACGCCATAGCCGGCGGCTTTTAATGTCGTCGCTTCTTGCCAAACGCGACGATCAAACGGCACCGGCAGGTTTTCAACGATGATGAGAACGCGACGCATGGTTCAGCGATGGAAGCCGTGATAATTGGCCACCGCATCCAGACCCGGCAAGCGCACCAGGTCCACGACGGCCTGATGTGATCGCACCTGCCCCGGCAAGCCGGCCAATTCCGGTGCATTCTGCCCGACCACCAGCACATCGGCATGATCCAGCGCATCATCCAGTGATGTCGCCATGAGTTCAGCGATATGGGGCAGCACTTTCAGCAAATACTCGCGATTGGCGCCGGTCAACCGCTCCAGCTGCACGCAAGGATCCCATACCTTCACCTGGCAACCTTTGCCGAGCATCTGCTCGATCAATTCGACCACCGGGCTTTCGCGCAAATCATCGGTACCCGGTTTGAAAGCAAACCCCAGCACACTGACCTTGCGCTTGCCCAATGACAGCACAGTCTCGAGGGCGTCCTGCAAGGGCAAACGATTGGAAGGCAGGATGGCATTCAGCACCGGTGTTTCCACATCCAGTGAACGCGCCCGGTAGGTCAGCGCACGGACATCCTTCGGCAAGCAGGAACCCCCAAAAGAAAAAC
>SBFY01000215.1 GCA_006227085.1 Gammaproteobacteria bacterium | reverse complement strand
CTAGATATAGGCATTAATGGCTATATCTAGGCATGTCCATATTTGGATAGTAATGCCTAAATGTAGCCATTCCGTATTTTTATGCAATGATTTCCTTATCCGGGGCCTCGCCGACTCCGGATCTGTTCCGATGCGCCTCGCATTGCGAGGTTGCTCAGAAAACGCGCCGGTCCCTATCAAAAGGGGTCGGAGGGATTATTTTTTAACCAGCGTGTCGCGACTGAAATAAAGGGGTCAGAGGTCTTCCCTCCAACCCCTTTATTTCCCCATCTGCCTGAACTTCTTCCTTCAATTACGGTCATAGGCTCACGCCTGAAAGGAGCCTGCCATGCATGCCTTGTTTAACGCCTACCAACGCCTCTTGCACACACTACGTCATCTTGATGGCCTTCCCGCCCTTGGCCTGCGGCTGTATCTGGCGCCGATCTTCCTGATTGCCGGTTTCAACAAGCTCGCGCATTTCGATGACACGGTGGCCTGGTTCGGCAATGCGGATTGGGGTTTGGGCCTGCCGATGCCGGCGGTATTGGTCGCGCTGGCGATCGTGGCCGAAATCCTTGGTGGCTTTGCCTTGCTGCTGGGCTTGGCCACACGCTTGCTGGCTGTGCCGTTGATGGTGACGATGCTGGTGGCGGCATTAAGTGCGCATTGGGATAACGGCTGGTTTGCGATTGCGCCCTCGAACCCCGATAGCAGCATTGCCAAGGTGCTGGCAGTGGTCGATTTCCCCGGCGCGAAGGAAAGCCTGGCCAACAGTGCCGAGGTCGGTGAGCGGCTGTCAGCAGCCAAACGCCTGCTGCGCGAGCATGGCCATTACGATTGGCTGACGGAGAAGGGTGGTTTCGTGATCCTCAATAACGGCATCGAGTTTGCGGTGACCTATTTCCTGATGTTGCTGGCGTTGTTTTTCAGCGGTGGCGGTCGTTATGTCAGCCTGGATCACTACCTGCATCGCTATATGAATGCCCGCCTCGCGTCATGACCCTGTTGTTTTGGGGGTGAGCCGATTAGAATGAGGCTCATTATGAGGATGACACGAGTATGAGCGACACCCCCACCGCAGCACCTGAACCAACCGCAGGCCCCGAGCCGAAGGTGCTTTTCTCCGATTTGCCGCTGCGCCCGGAGATCCTGAAGGCCGTCCAGCAGCTGGGCTTTGAGGCCTGCACACCCATTCAAGCCAAGACCCTGCCGTATGCCTTGCAGGGTATCGATGTGATCGGCAAGGCGCAGACCGGTACCGGCAAGACGGCTGCCTTCCTGATTGCCGTGATCAATGACCTGTTGAGCCGTGAGATCGAGCACGAGCGTTACCAGGGTGAACCGCGTGCCTTGGTGATTGCACCGACCCGTGAACTGGCGATGCAGATTGCCCGTGATGCGGCCGCCTTGACCCGCCATGCTGGCCTGAATATCTGCCTATTGATCGGCGGTGTCGATTATGAGCGCCAGCGCCATGTGCTGCAAAGCAGGGTGGTGGATATCGTGGTGGCCACGCCCGGCCGCCTGCTGGATTTTGTGTCCAATCGTGAGATCTACCTCGACCGCGTGGAAATCATGGTGATCGATGAGGCCGACCGCATGCTCGACATGGGCTTCATACCGCAGGTGAAGCAGATCATCCGCCGCACCCCGAAAAAGGATTACCGCCAGACCCTGCTGTTCTCAGCAACCTTCACGCAGGATGTGCTGAACCTCGCCTCACAGTGGACGGTCGACCCGGTCACGGTGGAAATCGAGCCCGAGCATGTGGCGACCGAGACGGTCAACCAGAAGGTCTACATCGTCGATGCGGAAAACAAATACAAGCTGCTGCTGAATGTGCTGAAGCAATCGCATGTCGAAAGCACCATTATCTTCGCCAACCGTCGTGATACCACCCGTGACCTGCACGAGAACCTGCGTCGCGATGGCATCAACTGCGGCATGCTGTCCGGTGAAGTGGCGCAGGCCAAGCGCACCCGCACGTTGGAAGACCTGCGTGAAGGCAAGATCCAGGTGTTGGTCGCAACCGATGTGGCCGGCCGTGGTATCCATATCGATGGCATCAGCCATGTGATCAATTACACGCTGCCGGAAGACCCGGAAGATTATGTGCACCGCATTGGCCGCACCGGTCGTGCCGGTGCCAGCGGTACCTCGATCAGTTTCGCCTGTGAAGACGATGCGTTCTTGCTGCCGGCGATTGAGGAATTGCTGGGCCGCAAGCTCGATTGCGAGCGGCCGCCGGAATCACTGACCCACGATTTCCGCTGATCCCTGTCTTGCGTGCGCGGCCGGCTTATTGCGCCGGCCGGTTCTTGTTGAAGTCGGCGATAAACTTGTCCGAGGCAGCAATCGCTGCGTCCATGTCCGCTACCAGACGGTTCACATCATTGCGAATGCTACTGGCTTCGCCTTTCAGTGAGGCAATCGCCTGGGCGTTCAGGTTGTGCTTCAGGTAGAGCGTGTTATCACGCAGGGTGTTGAGCACTGGCGTGAGGGATTTTTCCGCTTTCTTCATGGTGGCGAGCAGGCTGCTGTAACGGCGGCGGGTGTCATTCAGCTGTGACTGGCTTTGCGCGCGCAAGCGGCTGCTGGTGTAGAGCGCGAGTTCTTCTTCCCACTCTGTGAACAAGGCTTCGGCGACCGATTCCACCGCTGCAATACGGTCGCGAATCGTTTCGGCCGCTTCTTCGCTGGCTTCATATTCGGCATTGAGTTTTTCGTAGGCGGTTTGCAGCTCGCCGCCATCAAAATTCATCGTGACCTGGAACTGCTCCAGTGCGCTCTTGAATTGTTGCTGGCCTTCTTGCTGTGCTTCTTTCACCTCTTCAATGCGGTCAACAAAAATGTCGCGCTTGTGGACGCCGACTTTTTCCATGGCGCTGTAATAGGCGGATTCGCAGCCCAATACCGGCAGCAGCAGGGCAATGATCAGGAGTCGGGTCAGTCGGGACATGGGGTTTTCCTGTTAATGGATATCAGGTGAGGTGTTTTGCAGGCCCTGGTCCTGCTGTAAGTCCAACCATAGCAAAGTACCGGCACAGACGCCTGCCGGCATCACCAGGATGTTGAGGATGGGCACCATCGCAAGCAGGGCGCAGGCGGCGCCGAGACCGAGGGTGTGCATGCGCTGCGTGCGCAGCCAGGTTTTCAGGCTGGCGAATGGCTGGCCGGTGGCATCCAGCGGGTAGTCGCAGTATTCCACGCTCATCGCCCAGGCGCCGAACAGGAACCACAGGGCGGCGATCATCACGCCCAGCACGGCATTCAGGCCCGGCACCCAGAACAGCAGCAGCGACAGCAGCCACAGCAGGATAACCACGATGGCACGGCTGCCAATCCACAGCAGTTTGCGGCTTTCGCGGCCGGCACTGCGCACAGCGGATTGCATCGCCGTCGGCGGGTTGGCGGGCATTTTAGATGGTGCGTGGGCATGGATCACGGCTTCAGCCAGCAGGCCATTGAACGGGCTGCCCACCAGGTTGGCGAGCAGGGTAAAACTGATGGCCATGAACAGCAGGGCCACGACCAGCAACAGGCCATAGATGAGCGGGCGGATGAAATCGAGCCAGTCCGGCAGGCCAGCCAGCCAGCCGTCGATCATGGGCAGCAAGGTGTCGGCTGCCAGCAGGAACACGAGGGTGTAGATGAGGGTGCTGGCCACGATCGGCATGATGACCCAGCGCCGCAGGCCCGGCTGGGTGATCTGGCGCAGGCCGCGGCCGAGGTAGCGGGCGCCTTGCAGGAATGCGTGCATGCTGTGTCCTTCACCAATCACACCGGAAGATACTGCTAGAATAATCGCGCGATGAGGAGGATGAAACCCATATGAACAGTGAAACGCCTTCGCGCGATAGCTTGCTGGCCCTGGTGAACCGCTCACCGGCAGCAGTGTCCGTGCACGATCGTGCCGCATGGATCAGCATTTTCGCCCGCTATAACGTGGTGGAAGACCCGGTCGGCTCGGCCGCCCATGTCAGCGGGGTGTTTGATGCCCGCTCTGGCCGCCGTGGCGCTGGCCCGCTGGAACGCTTCTTCGATACCTTCATTGCGCCGAATACCATCCAGTTCCATGTCGAGCGCGATATCGTCTGTGCCAACGATGTGGTGCGGGATCTCACCATTGAAATCACCATGGCTGAGGGCGTGACCGTGCGGGTGCCGATGCATTTGCTGTACGAATGCCAGCCGGAAGCGGGTGAAATGAAAATCGTGCGTTTAGCGGCACATTGGGAATTGATGCCGATGATCCGCCAGGTGATGGAATGTGGCCGTGCGGCGGTGCCGGTGCTGCTGCAATTGGGCTGGCGCATGTTCCGCATCCAGGGCCTGGGCGGCATGCTGGGTTTCAGCCGTGGCTTCCTCGGGATTGGCATGAAAGGCAAGGACGCGGTGCACCGTTTTGTTGATGCGGTGAACAGCCAGCAGGCCGTGCGCGTGTTTGATTTGTTTACTGCACGCAATCGTGGCATTCGCTGCCCGGTGGGGTCAGCGGCTGTAGCGCCGGACCAGTTTGTCAGCCAATGCAATGGCATGCAGATGCGGGTCGAGAAACTGTTGGTGGCCGGGTACACCGTGTCATCATCAGTGACCTTGGAAATGGGTGGCGAGCGTCACCAGGGCGTGGCGTTCTTTGAGTTCGATCGCAAGGAAAAGCGCCTCGATCGGGTTGATATCTATTGGGACCGGGAGGGTTCAGTCCATGTGGGTTAGGATTCTGTGTGTGGCCCTGGTGATGGGGCTGGTGGCGTGCAGCAAGGTTGACCAGAAACATTATGCGCAGCTGGAAGTGGGCATGAGCTACGATGAGGTCAAGGATATCCTTGGCGCACCGGACGATTGCGAAGACATGATGGGTGGCAAGAAGTGCCGCTGGGGCGATGACAAGCAGCACATCAAGACCACCTTTGCCGGTGATAGCCTGTTGTTCTTTACGGGCAAAGGCTTGAAATAAGCCGTGTTACTGCAATAAAAAAGCCCGGCACCAAACTAATAGCGGCGCCGGGCTTTTTTATTGGGCTGTGGTTGCTCAGCCGATCACGATATACAGCGCTCCTTCCGGACGGCGCACATACAGCAGCAGGTTGCCTTTGGATCCGCTGGCCGATTGCAGTTCCTTGAAGGTTTTGACCGGCTTCTTGTTGACGCTGACGATCACATCACCCGGGCGCAGGCCAGCACGCCAGGCAGCACTGCCGGCATCGACATCACTGATGTACACGCCTTCAACCTTGCCGAGCAAGGGATGATTGTCCGGGATGCCGGCACCGAAGTGTGCGCCTGCAAGCCGTGGCAGGTCTTCTTCAGTGGCGACCGCTGCTTCCGGCATGTCACCGATGGTGGCTTTCAGGACTTTTTCCTTGCCATCGCGCAGGATTTTCAGCGACACCGTTTCACCAATGCGCTTCAGGCCGACACGGTTGCGCAGCGTGCTGGCATCGCTGATCGGGGTGTTGTCGATGGCGGTGATGATGTCGCCTTGCTTGAGGCCGGCTTTCTCTGCTGCGCTGCCTTCAACCACGGTCGACACCAGTGCACCATCGCTGGTTTTCACATCCATCGCCTCGGCCAGTTCGGGCGTCAGGTCCTGGATTTGCACGCCGAGCATGCCGCGCTTGATTTCGCCGTGCTCAATCAGTTGGTCCATCACGCTGCGCGCCATGTTGACCGGGATGGCAAAGCCGATGCCGATATTGCCACCACTGCGTGAATAGATTGCGGTGTTGATGCCGATCAGTTCGCCCTTGAGGTTGATCAGCGCGCCACCGGAATTGCCGGGGTTGATGGAGGCATCGGTCTGGATGAAGTCTTCATATTCCTCAATACCCAGGCCGCTGCGGCCAACCGCAGAAATGATGCCGGAGGTGACGGTGTGACCCAGTCCGACCGGGTTGCCGATGGCGACCGCAAAATCACCGACTTCAACCGCATCGGAATCGGCCATGGGCAGTTGCACGAGATCCTTGCCTTCGATTTGCAGGACAGCGACATCGGTGGCCTTGTCAGAGCCGATCAGTTTGGCGGCAATGCGGCGGTTGTCTTGCAGGATCACGAAAATTTCATCGGCATTGGCGATGACGTGCTGGTTGGTCAGCACATAACCCTTACTGGCATCCACGATCACGCCCGAGCCGATGGATTGGGTCTTGCGTTCCTGCGGTTTGGGGGTCTGGCCGCGGAAAAAGAATTCACGGAAGAACGGGTCATCCAGCAGCGGGTTCTGCACCTTGACCGTGCCGGAGGTGGCGATATTGACCACCGCGGGCATGCTTTTCTTCAGCATCGGCGCCAGTGTCGGCGTTTCGCCGGAAAGGGCAGTGATGGGCAGGGCCGCCTGGCTGTGCATGGGCACAATGGCAGCGAATACAAGGCACAGGGTGGCAATGGCTGTTTGCAAACGCATGGCGAACCTCATTGTTTGTCGACGTGTGGGCTGTCGCTGGGGTGGCGACAGGAAATCCTTGGACAATGGAATGGGGTGTTTTATCCCGGATTCAAGGTGTTCGATTCAGCTATGGGCACCGGCCGCCACGAGGATCGCGGCATACGGCTCGCCGTGACGGTGCTCGCGGACGATGGCCAGCAGGGTTTGCCCGTCAGGGTTGCGGGCATTGAGGTTGCCGCCGGCTTCGGTAAAAAAGCCGATGAACTGGCCGAAATCATCCAGCCGCATGCTCTGGTAGGCCCGCAGCAGGCGGTGGAAATCGGCATCCACGCCGGTCAATGGCTCGATGTTGAGGAATGAGCGGATGTGATCCTCGGTCCAGACTTCATCGATGACTTTCTGTTTGTCTTTCTTTTGGGCGGGCTTTTGCGCGGTGGTCATGGCGGATTCCTGTGGGTCTATGGTTCGAGGGCGGCCAGCAGCAATTCATTGATCTGCTGCGGATTGGCCTTACCCTGGCTGGCTTTCATGATCTGGCCGACAAAGAAGCCCAGCAATTTCTTGCGCTTGTCTTCGGGGGCGGCACGGTATTGCGCGACCTGTTCGGGATTGCTGTCGACAACGGTTTTCACCATCGCCGCCAGTGCGCCGCTGTCGGAGACCTGTTTGAGGCCGCGGGCTTCGATGATGGTGTCGGCATCGCCTTCGCCGTCCCACATCGCTTCAAACACGGTCTTGGCGATCTTGCCGGAGATGGTCTGGTCCTTGATGCGGGCAATCAGGCCGCCCAGCTGCTGTGCGGATACCGGGCACTCGCTGATGTCGAGTTCACTGCGATTGAGTTTGGCGGAGACTTCCACCATCACCCAGTTGGCAGCGAGCTTGGCATCGTCACAGGCGCGGGCAACGGTCTCGAAATAATCGGC
>SBFY01000033.1 GCA_006227085.1 Gammaproteobacteria bacterium | reverse complement strand
TGGAAACACGGCAGGAAGCACAGATACACATCGTCTGGCGTCATCAGCAGGTTCTGTGAACCGGTGCGACCACCCCAGAGCGCATTGGCATGCGTATGCACCACCGCTTTCGGGCGCGAGGTGGTACCCGAGGTGTACTGGATGCCGACCGGCAACATCGGCTCCGGCTCACGCGCTGGCGCTTCCTTGCCATGTTTCAGCAGGCTGCCCCAACGATCGTACTTGGCAGCAAATTGTTCTTCGGCTGCTTCGGCTGCCTCACCAGAGTTGTCATCCAGCACCACAAACCACGGGATGCTTTTGGCGTTTTCGGCCAGCGCCTGGATGAACTTGGGCTGGGTGATACAGCCGACGGCTTCCGAGTGCTCGGCAAAGTAGGTCAATTCATCACCAATACAACGGGTATTGGTGGTCACCCCGACAGAACCGACGATGGCCGAGGCATACCAGGCAATCATCATTTCCGGGCAGTTCTCGGCATGGATCAGCAGCTTGTCGCCTTTCTTCACGCCTTTGGCAATCAGGCCACAGGCCACGGTGTTGATCGCTTCCCAGAACTGCGCGTAAGTCCAGGTTTTGGCCTCGCCTTCTTTCGGTTCCCAGATCAGGTAGGGCTTGTCCGGGGTCTGGGTTGCCCACAGCTTCACCAGCCAGGGCACATCCTTGCCGGTAAAGGTATAGAGCTCGGAGGAATATTGGGCGTTGATCTTGGCAGCAGTCATGAATCGGCCTCTTTTCAGGTATCAGGGGTCGCTAAAAACAGAGCCCACATTCTACCTGACCCCCGGCCGATGGCTAGCCCAACCGCCTTACCGGTGGGTAATGCGCCAGCAGCGATGGATCGGTGGTTCGCGATCCACATCCGGGTCGAGGGTGTCACCGGTGATATCAGTGACCTGGTAACGCTGTGACAGGCCTTCATCGAGGCGGAACTTGCGGCGGTTGGTCGAGAAGAACAATACCCCTCCACCGGCCAGGTGTTTCATCGCCCCATCCACCAGTGCCACATGATCGCGCTGCACATCCAGTGTGCCTTCCATGCGTTTGGAGTTGGAGAAGCTGGGCGGGTCCAGCAGGATCACATCAAATTGTTCATCGGTACTGCCGAGCCAGCTCGTGCAATCATCGCGCTGCAGGCGGTGTTCGTAGACATTGACCTTGTTGAGCATGAAGTTATCACGCGCCCAATCAAGGTAGGTGTTCGACATATCAATACTGAGCGAGGATTTGGCGCCCGCCACGGCGGCCTGCAAGGTCACCACGGCGGTGTAACAGAACAGGTTGAGGAAGCGCTTGCCCTGCGCTTCCCTGGCGATGATGCGACGAAGCGCGCGGTGATCAATGAACAAACCGGTATCGAGGTAATCCGTGAGGTTGACGATCACGCGGGCCGGCCCTTCCTGCACGATCAGGCGTTCCCGCTGCGAACCCTGTTTTTCATACTGGCTTTGGCCGCGCTGGCGTTCCCGCGTCTTGATGACCAGGTGCGCCTCATCAATCCCTTCCTGCGCCAGCAACACCTCGCGCACCAGTTTCATGCGCCAGGCCGCATGCACGCTGTTCACATTCGCTGGCGGTGCATATTCAGACACATGGCACCAGTCGCCATAGCGATCCACCGCGACGGCAAATTCCGGGATATCGGCATCGTACACACGGTAAGCATCGGTGCCGGCCTGTTTCAACCAGCCTTTCAGCTTGCGATGGTTTTTCGCCAGTCGATTGGCAAATGCACTGCGCCATTCCTCCAGCTTTGCAGCTTCCAGAACCGGCAAGGCCGGTTCGCGCTCATCCGGAACGGTCAGCGTCCAGATTTCACAATCGAGTGCACCGTTGCGCACCGGCAGGCGCTGCTGTGGTTCAAAACCGGTTTCCGCTGCGAGATCGGCATTGGAGGTAATCATCGCGAAACGCCAGCCGGCCAAGTGCTCACGCGCCAACCGCCCCAGCTGCTGGTACAAGGCGGCAACACTGGTCAAATCACCAAGGCGTTCGCCATACGGTGGATTGGTGACCAATAGGCCCTCTGGCGCTGCAGGTGGCACGGCATCGGCCAGGGCGCGATGTTCGAACTGGAAAAAGCCATTCATGTGCAGGCGTTCGACATTCGCCTGACAGCGGCCAATCGCTGCTTCATCACTGTCGCTGCCCCATGCCATCACGGTGGGTGCCGATAATTGGCGATCGCGATGTTCCGAGGCTTCCTTGCGCAGGCGAGCCCACAAGCCTTCATCGTGACCGGCCCATCGTTCAAAACCGAAACGCTCACGCCAGAGCCCGGTGGGCAGGTCGAGCGCCATCATCACGCCTTCGATCAACAAGGTGCCGGAACCACACATCGGGTCATACAACGGCACCCGCGTATCCTGTGGCCCCCAACCGGCCAAGGCCAGCATGCCGCTGGCCAGGGTTTCCTTCAGCGGTGCCAATCCTGCCGACAGGCGATAGCCGCGCCGGTGCAAGGGTTCACCAGAAAGTTCGAGATACAGGCTGACACGGTTATTGCGCAGGAACGCACTGATACGGATATCGGCCTCTTCACGCTCGACACTCGGGCGTTGCCCCTGCTGCTCACGGAAACGGTCACAGAGGGCATCCTTGATACGCAAGGCGCCGTAATGCGTGTGGCGGAAGGCAGGCGACTGGCCGGTAAAGCGGATGGAAAAGCTCTCGCCCACCCCCATGTGTTCTTCCCAACGGACATCGCGGCAGGCCTGGTAGAGCACATCACCGTCGCGGGCAGGCACTTCGGCAATCAACAGCAGGACACGACTGGCCACGCGTGACCACAGGCACAGGCGGTAACCGAGCTCCAGCGGGCCGGTCACCAGGGCGCCACCGCTCAGCGGCTTGATGGACTGCCCCCCATGCCGGCGCAACTCGTCCAGCAGGGGCTGGTTCAGGGCCTGCGGTGCCACCACGAAATAACGGTAATTGTGTCCTGCCGGTTTGGTCATTTTTTAACCAGTCTGTTGATAGAGCCTTTTTTGCTAACCGCCATGGCGCTTATCGCCAACCGGCATGTAGCACCCATGGCACATGGCCTAAGCCATTGAGTTGTCACGGGGCCATATCCGGATATAACCAAACCCCATGAGCCGCTTACCGCTTATAGCCCGTAACTATTCGCCGGATCCCCCGGCCCTTCCTAGACTCAAGGCTCGGGGTTGCATTCTGCCGGCCCCACCCCACGAATTCATCACACACGATACAACGAGGTCTCTCCATGAAAAGACAAAAGCGTGACCCCATACAACGAGCCTATCATCGTGGCTACCTTTCCGGGCTGGACGGCCGATCGCATGACATCTGCCCCCATAACGCCGGCCCCTGCCGGGATGAATGGCTGAAAGGCTGGAACGAAGGCTGGCAGGACCAACGAGCGGGCCTGACCGGTGTCGCCGGCCTCCAGAATATGGTGACGCACTAACCCCCATCCATGTGATTGTGATTGCAGTTTTTTTGCAGTATCTGGAAAAGCCCCGTTCAGGGGCTTTTCATTATCGGGAGTGTGCCGCCAACGCCCTCGCCACCTCACCCACCAGGGCCGGACCGCTGTAAATCAGGCCGGAATACAATTGCACCAGTGCCGCACCGGCTTCGCGTTTCGCCACCGCGGTCGCGCCATCGGTAATACCACCGACACCAATCAACGGAATCCTGTCGCCGAGCGCCTGCGACAACACGCGCAAAGCCTGGGTGGACGCTTCGAATACCGGTTTGCCGCTCAGGCCACCGGTTTCATCGGCATGCTTCAAGCCTGCCACCATCGGGCGTGCGATCGTGGTATTGGTCGCGATCACGCATTCGATTTCCAGCGCCAGCAAGGTATCCGCGATTGATTGCAAGGCATCTTCTGACAAATCCGGCGCCAGCTTCACCGCCACCGGCACATGGCGACCATGTTGTGCGCGCAAATGCGCCTGCCGGTTACGGATGCCTTCCAGCAACTGGCGGAAGGTATCGCCCACCTGCAAATCACGCAAGCCGGGTGTGTTCGGTGATGACAGGTTCACCGTGATATAGCTGGCATAGGGGTAAACACCATCCATGCACGCCACGTAGTCGTCCAGCGCGTTTTCCAGCGGGGTGTCCTTGTTCTTGCCGATATTAATACCGAGGATACCCTGGTATCGCGTGCGCTCGAGGTTGGCCAACATACCGTTGACCCCGCCATTATTGAAGCCCATGCGATTGATGATGGCCTGCTGCTCGGGAATGCGGAACAAACGGGGCTTGGGATTGCCCGGCTGCGGACGCGGCGTCACCGTACCCACTTCAATAAAACCGAATCCAAGCGCGGCCAGCGCATCGACGTATTCGGCATTCTTATCCAGCCCGGCTGCCAAACCCACACGATTCGGGAAATCGATCCCCATGACGCGTACCGGGTCGGCTGGCACATTGCCCGTCAACAGCTTCGTGACATGCAAACCTGCTGCCAGCTGCAATGACAGCAAAGCCGCAGAATGCGCCGTCTCTGGCGACAAGCAGAAAAGGAAAGGACGAGCCAATGCGTACATACGATATTCCCGCGTGCAATGCGCCATTATAACGGCGCCGGATACGGCCTAACCGGCCGCTTGCAAACTTTTCAGCACCACTTCTTCCACATCACGCGACAGCTTGGGTTCGGCGGCAATCAGGCGCAATGCAGCCACCATCCGTTCACCCACTGCCGGCGTGTATTTCTGCCAACGGGTCAAGGGTGTGATCAGGCGCGAGGCAATTTGCGGGTTGATCGCATTCAACACGATGACCTGTTCCGCCAGGAAACGGTAACCGGAACCGTCTGCCGCATGGAAATGCCAGGCGTTGCCCGCACAGAACGCGCCAATCACTGCGCGCACCTTGTTGGGATTGGTGATCTGGAACACCGGTCCATCCATCAATGCCTTGACGGCAGCCAAACCCGCATGTGGTGCCATCACCTGGATCTGCAGCCACTGGTTCATGGCCAGGGTTTCTGATTGCCAACGGTCATAAAAATCGGCGAGCAAGGGTCCCGCCTGTTCGCTGGTGGCACGATCCGGCGCCTGCAACAAAGCGTTCAATGCAGCCAGGCGTGCCGTCAGGTTGTCAGCAGAACGGTAATACTGCACAGCAGCCGACACAGCAGCCTCATCACCGCTGGCCACCCAGTACGACAGCATCACATGCTGCAACTGCCGGCGCGCCATCGCCTCACCCGTGACCTGATAGGGTTCATGTCGCAGCAAGGACTGGTATCCCTGCGCAAATTCGTGCGCAAAGCGACTGGCCAGCGCGGAGCGCATCTGGTCACGTGCATGACACAAGGCCAGCGGATCGGACTGCTCCAGCTGGTCAATGATGAAACTCATCGGCGGCAGCAGCAATAACATGGCCTGGATGACCTTGTCGTCATCCGGATGCGCCAGCAGGTGCGCAAACAATCCTTCGAGGCTGGCCGGCAACACCGTGCGCGCATGCGCAGCCTGTGCCGTGATTGCCGACAACATCATGCGCTGGCAGGATTCATAACGCACAAAGCCGTCGTCATCGTGCTTGGCGAGGAACAGTAATGCCTCATCCGACAAACCCGTTTGCATACGCACCGGTGCCGAGAAACCGCGCAACAACGATGGCACCGGCTCTTCCGTGACACCCGTGAATACAAACTGCTGTTCCGGCTTGACCAGATCCAGCACATGCGTCGTCGCGGTATTACCTTCCAGCTTCACTGCCAGGCTACCGTGCACACCCACCAACCCCATCGCAACCGGGATATGGAACGGTGCTTTCGACGGTTGACCCGGTGTCGGCGGGCACGATTGCGACAAGGCCAGCGTATAGGTTGAAGTCGTTGCATCGTATTCGCCACTGGCTTTCACACAGGGCGTGCCGGACTGGGTATACCAGCGGCGGAACTGGCTGAAATCACGACCACTGACATCGGCCATCGCGCCAATGAATTCATCAATCGTGACGGCTTGGCCATCGTGACGATCAAAATAAAGATCTGTCCCCTTGCGGAACAGTTGCGCGCCCAACAGGTGATGCATCATGCGCACCACTTCCGAACCCTTCTCGTACACCGTTGGCGTATAGAAATTGGAAATCTCCATGTAACTTGCCGGCTGCACCGGATGCGCCATCGGGCCAGCATCTTCCGGGAACTGCACACTGCGCAGCAGCGCCACATCCTCAATGCGCTTGGCCGCACGCGAGCCCATGTCCGCGGAAAATTCACTATCCCGGAATACGGTAAATCCTTCTTTCAAACTCAACTGGAACCAGTCACGGCAGGTGACGCGATTGCCTGACCAGTTGTGAAAATACTCGTGCGCGACAATCCCTTCCACCCGCTGGTAGCCCATGTCGGTCGTGACATCCGGATGCGCCAACACTGCCGAGGCATTAAAGATATTGAGACCCTTGTTTTCCATCGCGCCCATATTGAAATCATCGACGGCAACGATATTGAAGACATCGAGATCGTATTCACGCCCGTACACCTCTTCGTCCCAACGCATGGCACGCTTGAGACTGTCCATCGCGTAATCACATTTGTCGATGTCCTTGGCTTCCACATAGATGCGCAATTGCACGCGCCGGCCGGAAGCCGTCACAAAAAAATCTTCCTGGTATTGCAGGTCACCCGCCACCAGTGCAAACAGGTAGCCCGGCTTTGGCCAAGGATCAGTCCAGCGCACCCAATGGCGACCTCCCTGGTTGCCCTCTTCCACCGGATTACCATTGCTGAGCAATACCGGATAGGCATCCTTGTCCGCTTCGATGGTGACATCAAACAGCGACAACACATCCGGTCGATCCGGGTACCAGGTGATCTTGCGGAAGCCTTCGGCTTCGCATTGGGTGCAAAAAAGCTTGCGTGAACGGTACAGGCCTTCCAGTGAGGTATTGTCTTGCGGGTAAATACGCGACACTGTTTTCAGTTGGCATTGCGCCGGCGCCGCATCAATGATGAGTTGCTCGCCTTCGATGCGATACGCCGAACTGTCCAGTGGCGTGCCATCCAGCTCGATCGACTGCAGCTCCAGTTCAGCACCGTTCAGGCATAAGGGAACGGCTTGTGCAGCACGACGCGACAACGCCAGCACTGTCGTCACATCGGCATGCGTATCATGCAAGTCCACATGCATGCGAATGGCCTCGACGGCATAGTCGGGCGCGCGATATTCGGACAACAGGATCGTTTTAGGTGCGGAATCTTTCATACACAGTCCAGGATGTTTAATCGACCAGCGACAGGCTGGCCTCATAACCCGCAGTATTGCGGATATTGATAACGCCTTTATCGAAGATCAGGTACTGACCCTTGATACCCCACAGCTCGGCTTCCATCAGCGGGGTTTTGTCCGGATTGATCGATGTGAGTTTTTCCGGGTAACGCAACACGGGATAGGCAAATGACGCAATCGCTGCATCCGGCACTTCCGTGACGGCATCCAGGCCTTTTTGCGCACGCAGCGCATCCACTTCGGCGCGACATTCTGCCAGCAGGCGATTCCGCCACTGACCCAAATCCACCAGTTCCGGTTCGCCTTTCAGCATCGTACGCCAATTGGTGCGATCGCTGACATGATGTTTCAGGATGACTTCCACCAGACCGGAAACCAGCCGGTCACGCACGCGGTAAATCGGCACAGCGGCCACCGCGCCCTGATCCATCCAGCGCGTTGGCACTTGTGTCTGGCGTGTGATACCCACCTTGATACCGGACGCATTGGCGAGATAGACCACATGGTCACGCAGGCAATGCGCCTCACCCCATGCCGGCTCACGACAGGTCCCCAAATGGTAATGGCAGGTTTCAGGACGGGTGATACAAGTGTCGCACTCTGCCAGCTTCTTGAAGCACGGGAAACAGTAACCCTGGCTGAAACTCTTGTTGGTCTTGCGACCACAGTGGATGCAGAAAATCCTGCCGGTAAACGCCAGTTGCACCGTCTTTCCCAGCAAGGGGTTCAGCGCGATACCGGTTTCATCGTCCTCATCAGCACGCAAGGCATACGACACCGGCGCATCGGCATGCGTGCGCATTTTCCGCAGGATGCCTGAAAACACGGGCTGCATACTGTCACTCACGCCATTTCAGCAGTTGTTCATGACCGGCAATCGGCGTGCTCGGGCAATCCGGCTGTTCCATGTAACCGGTTTGCTGGTCAGGCGCGAGGTGTTTGTTTTCCCAGGCGATCATCGCGCGCATCAACAATTCACGGTCATCGCTGGCCAACACACGGCCATCGGGCCATTTACCCAATTCAATGGCCTGCTTCACCGCCGCATATTCGGCCTGCCCCAGGCGATTGACGAATTCTTCAATATCCATGCGTTTTCATATCCTGCGCTGGCGATCCACGATCGCTGTCAAAACACCCCAAACGGCGCCGGCCAACAAACCACCCACATGGGCGGCATTGGCAATACGCCCCAGGCCAACCCACTCCATCACGCCGGTCATACAGACCAGCAAAAAGCCAATCATCACCCCGACCAAGCCACGCGGCACATGATAACGATACGCCGGCCGCATCGCATTCCAGACGGCGATATAACCGATCAAGCCGTAAATCACCCCGGACAGGCCACCAAACACACCGGGATCATTGAACCAACGCCCGGCCAGGTATTGGGCGGCATTGCTGGGGATGGCTGTCGCCAAGGCCAGCAACCCGAGATAGGAACTGCTGCGCCGGGATTCAATGCGTCGGCCAAGCTCCCACCACCACAGGCTGTTGAACACCACATGCAGGAAACCGAAGTGCAGGAATACCGGCGTCACTGCCCGCCAGTATTCACCCGCTTGCCAACCGGCCATGAAACCGTACAAGCCGGTGACCTGCCCACCCTGCACCCGCAAGGGCTCAAACGTGAGCAGCGACAGCCAGCGCACATCCTGCAACAGCCAGGTCATCACAAACACACCGCCGGTCAACAGCAGCACGGCCATCGTCAGGGGATAATGCCGCAGCGGAATGGATGACTGCACCGGCACTGGCTGGCGCCATGATCGTGGAGACACATCCATGGATTGCCAATCACCCGACTGGAACAACCGCCAGGCATGCTGCACCAGCTGTACGTCTTCGGCGCTGGGCACCCACAGGCATTGCTGCCCGCTTTCCTCGGAAACCATCACCCGGATGCCACGCTCCTGCAAGGCCTGCAGCAATGGCCGGACATCCACATCCAGGGGAATCTCAACGGCCTTATGCATGATGAACGCAGGCCTTACTCACCCGGCAACGCACTCCAGCCCAGCTTGTCACGGCAAATGGCATAGAAGTTGTGGTCCAGCGGGTGGATCAGTTTCAACTTGTGCGGCTTCTTGTGCACATAAATCACATCGCCCGGCTGCGCCACCATGGTGGAATGGCCATCACAGGTGATGTGCGGGTTCACCGGATTGGCGTCACCGATCACGATCTTGATTTCACTGCCGCCATCCACCACCAGCGGACGACTGCTCAACATGTGCGGGAACATTGGCACCAGCACCAGCGCATCCAGCTTCGGGTGCATGATCGGCCCGCCACCCGACAGGGAATAGGCGGTGGAGCCGGTCGGGGTGGAAATGATCAGGCCATCCGAGCGCTGGTGATAGACAAATTCGCCTTCCACGTACAGCTCGAATTCCATCATGCGGGCTGTTTCGCCCGAGCTCACCACCACATCATTGAAAGCATCGCCCTTGCCGATCGGTTCGCCAGCACGGGTGTGCACGGCATCCAGCAGGAAGCGGCTTTCCACCGTGTAACGGCCATCAAGCACGGCGCCCAGCTGGGCCTCCAGCTCGGCAGGGGAAATATCGGTGAGGAAACCAAGGCGGCCACGGTTCACGCCAATCACCGGCACATCACACTTGGCCAGTGCACGGGCGGCGCCCAGCATGCTGCCGTCACCGCCGACCACGATTACCAGGTCCGACATTTCGCCGATCAGCTTGCGGGTACTGACCTGGAAGGAATGGCCGGGAATGACCTCGGCGATGTCCTCTTCCAGGATCACATTGATGTCACGCGATGACAGGAATGCCTGCAGGGTGCGCACGGATTCCAGCACCCGTTCGTTACCGACGCGGCCAATCAGGCCAATGTTGCGGAACGCATCCTGTGACACAAAATCACCATAAAACAGTTAGTTACGTTAGCTATATTAACCTTTTCCGAGCTTCGGGTCGCCACTTTCCGCCAGGAAAGAGGCTCGCTCGGCATCCGGGTAATTCTCGAATCCGTTCTTCAGCGCCTTGACCTGGGCAAAGCCGGCGGTCTTCAGCAAATGCTCGGCAATGGCACTGCGGCGACCGGAGTTGCAATACAGCACATAGGCCTTGGCCGGATCCATCAGGCGCGATTTCAGCCGCAGCAGGCTCAAGGGCAAATGGAAGGCACCTGCCACATGGCCGGCATCGAACTCGTCCTGGGTGCGCACATCAACCCACACCGCACCTTTCTCGACCGCTTGCCGGGCATCGCCCAACCCCACCCAGGCACATTCCGGGCGGTGCAGCAGGCGAATGAAATCGGTCTTGCTCAGGGTCAGCAATTCGCCGGCCGTTTTCATGGTCACCGTGGCATTGCGCACGGTGTCATTGACCAGGGCATCCTCACCAAAGAAACGCCCTGCCGGCAGCACGGCCACTTCACGGACCTGGCCATCCTGGTCGACAGACACCGCTGCCTCACCACTCTTGAGGTAATAGCAGGCATCACCGACGTCACCTTGCCGAACAATCACCTCGCCAGCCGCCACGGCACGGGCCTTGAACGAACCCACCACATCACGCAGGTTCACCGGCGGTACCTTGTGCACCAGGTTGGAATCCAGCAGCGCCAGGATCCAGCGGGCCTGTTCGCCCAGCTCCGGCTGTTCCGTCACTTCCAGCTTGATGCTGTCAGCCGCCTGGTCATAACAGAGCATGTTATCGAGCATGGCGGCATCAAACCGGATGATGCTGCAATCGGTCTTTGCCACCGCTTTCATCGTGCGCGGCTGGCGATGCTCCAACGGGAAACGGCACTCCAGGGCATCATGGGAAAGCACCCGTTCATCGCCCATGGCGTTTTCCAGCACCACGGTGCCATGCAACAGGTAGACATAGCAGCGATCGTTATCGCCAATATCAAACAGGGTCTTGCCGGCCAGCACCGTGTCGATATGGTGCTCACGCATCAGGGTCGCCAGGTGATCGGCCGTCAACGCACGCAGGGGGACGTAGTTCTCCAGCAGGCGGTCATTGAGTGCAGCGATTTCCACAACCCCTCCTTACCGGATACGTGTTCAGGACTGCCGCAATTATAGCATTCAGCCAGCAGCTTTCTTCTGGTGGGCCGGGCAGCAGTCACTGCGCCCCGGCAGGAATTTGGCCGCCGAATCCACCCGCTCGATGGGCTCACCACACATGCCACCGTCTTCCAGTTCGGCCTGGCAGACCGGGAAGCTGTAATGCGCCATCCAGGCTTCATACAATTCCTGGGGCACATCGGTTTTCTTCGCGTACCAGGCATCCGGCGAATCAAGGAAAACACCCATTTCGGCCAATGGGATATTGATGTGTCCCAGCGAAGGGTTCCAGCCGACAAAACTGATACCGCTCTTTTCCAGCTTGTCGAGCAGGTTACCGGCGCTATCACGCAACATGCGCTGTTTGTCCTGGTGCAGGTTGGCCACTTCCTCACGCAGGGTATTCATCTGCTCATCGCGGTAGGTCAGCTCCACGGCTTTCATTTCGAGCTCTTCCTTCAAGCCACGGGATTCAGCTTCCAGCTTGGCCTTGAATTCGGCTTCCAGCCGCGCTTCCAGCTCCTTCAGTGCCTCCGCACTCACGCCACCAGCGGCACCGGCTTGTGCCACAAATTCATGGCGTGCGGCCTCCATCGCCTTGGCCTGCTCCGCAGTAGTGGCCTCCAGTTTCTGCACCTTGGCCTCTGCCTGGGCCAACGATTCACGCAGGGCCAGCAATTCCTTGTGATCATCACGCATGTCGCGCAAGTAATCGCGGTGCAAGGCATCGACTTCTTCCTTGTGCTGGTTGGCCAAGGTCGCCAACTGCAGCTTGGCCGCCTTGATCGCACCCTCAGTGCGCTCCCGCTCTTCCTGCTGGATTTGTGCCCGCAGCGCTTCCACGTCCACATTGGCTGCAACGGCCGCCCCACCCACCACAGGAATGGCTTTGGCGGCTGTCGGCGCCGCATCCGCTTCGATATAGACGAGGGCAAGGCGGTTCCGCTTGGCCGCATCCTTGATCGCATCGAAGGCACTGGGCTTGGCATTGAGATCCGGATCCCACATCGATTGCTGGTGCCATGCTGCCGGGCACTGGCTCTTGCAGGCCAGCTTGATCGGGCCCACGCCCAAATCCGGGCCCTTGCCGGCGGCATCGCTCAACTGGTGCAAGGGCATGTTCCAGGTGGGATCGGCCTGGCCGCCTGCACCGAACTTGATCAGGAAGAACACACAGGCCGTGACTTTGAGCTGGCTGTTGATCTTGACGAAAACCGACTGCATGGTCTGGTTTTCGAACTGCGGCAATCCCACCACATTATCGAGAACCGCCTCGAATTCACTCCAAAGCATTTCCTTGACGATCTTGCCCTTGTCAAAGAAAAACACCGCGTGGTGAATGGTGCTGGCATCCATGATCTAGCGCCCTGTTGTTGTTATGCGCTGATTATAGGGGCTGGCGCCGCGAAGGCATAGCAAGACACAGCAAAAGTCTTGCCGAAGTCGTTCATTTCATGGGATTTTTCGGGGAAAGTGCTGGAAAAGTTGGCGGACCGGACGGGACTCGAACCCGCGACCTCCGCCGTGACAGGGCGGCATTCTAACCAACTGAACTACCGGTCCGCGCATTGCCTTTTGGGCAATCTGGTGCCTTTCCAGGGCAACCTTGGTGGGTGATGACGGGTTCGAACCGCCGACCCTCTGCTTGTAAGGCAGATGCTCTACCAGCTGAGCTAATCACCCCAAAAACGAGACGCGCATTCTACCCGATCAGGCTTCCCTGTCAACGCAAAAACCGCGAATTCTTTACCGCAAACACGGCGGGCAGTACCATGGCGCCTTTCCTGCCAACAGCGACCGGATCCATGGAAATTTTCAAGGAATTCCACATCGAAGCCGCCCACCGCCTGCCCCATGTTCCCGAGGGCCATAAATGCGGCCGCCTGCACGGGCACAGCTTCCATGTCACCGTTCATGTGTCCGGCCCGGTGGGCAGCGATACCGGCTGGGTGATGGACTTTGCCGACATCAAGACCGCTTTTGCACCGGTCTTCGATGCGCTGGACCACCGCTACCTGAATGACATTGCCGGCCTCGAGAACCCGACCAGCGAACACCTGGCCCGCTGGATATGGCAACGCCTGAAACCGGGTTTACCGCAGCTGTCGGCCATCAGTGTGCGCGAGACCTGCACCAGCGGTTGCGTGTACCGGGGCGAGTAACCAAACACCACCCATCATCAAAAAGGGAGCCATTGGCTCCCTTTTTATTTAACGCACTTCATCCACACCCGGTCACGCACGAGTCAAACGATTGATATCCGTATGATCGTATTCACGGCCGTAGATATCGAGCAAGGTCGATTCGGAATACCGCATCTGGTCGCCCTTCACAAACACGCTGTGCGTGAACTGTTTGGTGCGTGCGTTATCGCGCATGAACGGTGACTGCACGATGCCCCAGTCCTTGTCGCCATCAACGGCTTTCACTTCCAGCACGGTTTCACCGTCAGCATTCGTCGATGCCTTGCCGCCAGCCAACAAGGCCAGGCCGCGCGGGATGGTCAGTGACTGCATGATCTGGCCAGTGGCCTTGTCATAACCCCAGTAACCGGTTTCGTTATGGAACACCTCGTCATTGCTCTTGCGTTTGACGACCTGGTGATAACGCACAATCGCAATGATTTGCTTCTGGCCATTTTCCACATCACCGCAGGCTTCATAAAGAATCGTTTCGTAAAACAGGTTCCTTTCTTCGCCATCCGGCTCCGGGGCCTTGTCCACCCCTTTGTCGCCCTTCCAGTTGCCGATCAGGCAGGCCAAGGGGCCGTAGTCCACGCCATCAATAACTGTCTCGCTCATTCGCCACTCTCCCATACTGACTCTGGATATTTTTTACCTTAACACCAAACCTGCCCTGCACAGGTCGACTGGGACAAAAAAGGGAGCTTTCGCTCCCCTTTTGTTTACCCGCCCACGGATCAGAGGAAGAAATCCGTATTCGGTTCACCCAGCTGCACGGCACCCCAGTTGCGGCCGAATTTTTCCGGCGTGTTCGCCACATGGCCACGGCCGGTGTGGATGTCGAGGAAGTACTTGTTCACCGGATGGTCCATGAACGTACCCATGCCACCACAGTTGGCCATCAGCATATCGATGCCTTCCACACAGCGCTCCACCACCAGCGCCGAGTCGTAACGCATCTTGATACGCTCTTCCATGGTCAGCGGGTTACCACCACGAGCCGCTTCCATCAGGCGATCGAAATTGCGCAGCAACACCAGACGCAGTTCATCAGCAATGGTGCCGGCCAAGGCCAGGTTGTACTGTGCGGTCGGGTCGCTGGCGGTGCGCTTGCCATCGTTCTTGCCAACGCGCTTGGAAGTGACATCCGCATAGGCAGCAATGGCACCACGCAGGGCACCAATCGCCGAGGTCGATACCGCACGCACGAAGATCTGGCCAAACGGGATACGGAACACCGGCGCGGTGTTCACAGCATTGCCCGGGCTCTGCATGGCAAAACCATCACCGGCCTTGTGGGTGCGGTATTCGGGCACGAAAGCGTCCTCGACCACGATGTCATGCGAACCGGTGGCACGCAGGCCCATGGTGTTCCAGTTATCGACGATCTGGTAATCCTTGCGCGGCAACAGGAAGGTGCGCATATCCGGTGCATCGCCTTCCTTCAACGGCGGGATCATCGCGCCCAGGAACACCCAGTCGCAATGCTTGGAACCGGATGAGAAGCCCCAGCGGCCGCTCAGCTTGAAGCCACCTTCCACACGGGTCACCTTGCCGACCGGCATGTAGGACGAGGAAATCAATACGTTGTCATCCTCACCCCACACGTCTTGTGCGGCGCGGTCATCGAACAGGGCCATCTGCCAGTTGTGGATCGCCACCACACCCAGTACCCAGGCAGCAGACATATCGCCTTCAGCAAGGATCATCTGCACTTCGAAAAACACCTGCGGGTCGAGCTCGTACCCACCCCAGCGCTTGGGCTGGACGATGCGGAAAAAGCCGGCATCTTTCATCTGCTGGATGGTGTCGTCGTGCAGGGCACCCTGCGCGGCGGCTTCCAGTGCGCGCTCGCGCAACAGGGGCACCATCTTGCGGGCGCGGTCGTATAATTCGGCAGTTAATTTGGCATCATCACTCATGGCTGCTCTCCGTTGTCCCAAAGGTGTATTCGCTTGATCTCTGGTATCGGATTAAAGCAGTCAGGTATTCGGCCAGCATCACTCAAATGGGCTAGCGATATCCATAAAAAAAGGAGGGCTTTTGCCCTCCTTTCTTCACCACTGGCCGGATTACAGGAAGAAATCCGTGTTTTCCAGGCCCATCATCACACCACCGAGGTTGCGGCCGTACTTGTCCGGGCCGTTGGCCACATGGGTGCGACCGCAGGCGATATCGCGGAAGGCACGGTTGACCGGATGATCCTTGAAGATCGACTTCGCGCCACAGCAGAAGAACAACTTGGCAGCGGCGTCAAAGCACTTCGGTGACACCATCGCGGAATCAAACCGCATCTTGATACGCTCTTGCATCGTCAGCGGTGCACCACCGTTGGCGGCTTCCATCATGCGATCGAAGTTGCGGTACAGGATGGTCTTGCACTCGTCGATCACACTCATGGCCTCAGCCGCAGCCATCTGTGCGGTCGGGTCAAGCACGGTGCGCTTGCCATCGTTCAGGCCGACACGCACCTTGGTCACATCAAGGTAGGCATCCAGTGCGCCTTGCAAGGCACCGATGGAGGAACTGGATACCGCGCGCACGAAGATCTGGCCGAACGGCACGCGGAACACCGGGTGCGTGTTCACGGCATTGCCGGGGCTGTTGGTGTTGAAGCCGTCAATCGCCTTGTGGGTGCGGTGCTCAGGCACGAACGCATCTTCCACCACGATGTCGTGCGAACCGGTGCCTTCGAGACCGGAGGTATCCCAGTTCTCGACGATCTTGTAATCGCTGATCGGCAGCAGGAAGGTACGCATGTCCGGTGCATCGCCTTCTTTCAGCGGCGGGATCATGGAACCGAGGAACACCCAATCGCAGTGCTTGGAACCGGACGAGAAGCCCCAGCGGCCGCTGATGCGGTAACCGCCATCCACACGAGTCACCTTGCCGACCGGCATATATGACGAGGAAATCAGCACGCTGGTGTCCTTGCCCCACACATCCTGCTGCGCCTTGTCATCAAACAGGCCCAACTGCCAGTTGTGGATCGCCACCACGCCCAACACCCACGCCGATGACATGCAGCCTTCGGCCACTTTCATCTGCACGTAGAAGAAATCATGCGGGTCCAGCTCATAGCCGCCGTAACGGGCCGGCTGCAGGATGCGGAAGAAGCCCGCTTCCTGGAATTCCTTGATCGTGTCCGGGTGCAACTGGTGCAGGCGCTCGGTTTCGGACGCACGCTCACGCAGTGCGGGTACCATGGCTTCTGCCTGCTTGTAGAGGCGTTCGCGAATCGCAGCTTTATCTTGGCTCATAGGGCTCTCCTTAACATCATCGCTGTATCCAGTAAGTGGATGTGCCGATTGTGGCCAGCGCCGGCAAGCCGCCCATCACTCAAATAGGGTAAATCGGCCTGAACCGGCCCTGAACCTGAGCAAGCCTTGATTTGCATCATGCTTTTTCAGGCATGACAGCCTGAAAGCGACTGACTACACTAACCCCTCCAGTGCAGGAACCCCCATGAGTAGCCAGCCGGCCAATAACGATTCCCTCGTCCATGCCATTTACCAGGGCCCTTTGGAAGCAACCCCATGGCAGGGCTTCCTGCCCCTGCTGCGGGAGCGCATGGATGCCCTGGCCGTTTCCCTGATCCTGCGGCCGCCGGCGGAAAACGACCCCGGTGTCATCCTCAATGCCGCTCGCGACAGCGGCAGCAGCGACATCACCCTGACACTGGCCGACCCCGGTGACTGGCAGCCAGCCGCCTACCGTGAACGCTTCTTCGCGCTGGATCCGTTCATCAACCTGCCGCGCGATACCGTGATGAGCCTGGCCGAGCTGACCAAGGGCCTGCCTCTGGCCAGCACCGACTACTACCGCGAATACCTTGAGCCGGCCGGTGTCTTCCATGTGCTGGGCGCCGATACCGAAACCCCTGAAGGCCTGCTCGCCTGCCTGCGCATTTCGCGCGGGCCGGATGAAGCCGATTTCTCGAAAGCGGATCGCCAGCTCTGCGAATTCCTGCTCCCGCACCTGGCTCGCGCCATCCGCATTCATGCCCGACTGAACCGCATGGAATCCGAACGCGCGGTGTATGCCGGTGCAGTTACCCGACTCGCGGTTGGCTCCATCCTGCTCGACGACCAGGGCCGCGTGCTCGATACCAACGATGTGGCGCAAGCCCTGCTCGCGCAACGAGACGGTTTATCGGTGAACGACAACCGCCTGCAACTCGCTGACCGTGCACTGACCCGCAACCTGCAAGCGATGATTGATGACATCCTGTCGGCGCGCCGCCATAACGAAACCACGGTTGTGCGCGCACTGCGCGTCACGCGCCCTTCCGGCGCGCATGATCTCGGTTTGATTTTGCGACCCGTGCCTGCCCCCGATTATGCCGAATCACAAGCCGTGCCAGCTGTTGCGATTTTTATCCGCGACCCGGAACAGCAACTCGAAACCAGCGCCGAAGATATCGAAAAGCTGTTTGGTTTTACCCGCGCGGAATCGTCACTGGCCCTGCTGTTGTCACGCGGCCTGTCGATTGCCGAAGCGGCCGAAGAACTGGGCATTTCACAGCACACGGCGCGCGCGCAGCTGAAATCGGTGTTTTCAAAAGCCGGCGTGACACGGCAGGCGGAATTGATACGGTTGATATTGAAGAGTGCGGCGCCGTTGGCGTGAGAAGCCATTTTCCAAAGATGATTAAATAGCAGCAAGCTGCCTAGAGCAGACAAAGTTACACTTTGTCTGTCTGTGTGTACGGCGTTGAATAGCAAATGCGCATAAATCGTATCCTGAGTCTATAATGCTTGCCGATCAATCGGAAAATGTCGCTCCATGATAG
>SBFY01000001.1 GCA_006227085.1 Gammaproteobacteria bacterium | reverse complement strand
CCGGGGCTGGTGGTGAGCCTGCATGGGCACGACCCGGTGGAGCCGGGGCCTGCCGGTGGCGGTAACTGCTCGGCGGCGAATCGCATTGTGAATGCCATTCCGGCCGTGTGTGATGCAGCACCGGGCATTGTGTCACCGCTGGATTTGCCGCTCATCCATGGCGGTCCGCAAATGCGGCGTTAAGCCCTGGTGCTCAGGCCGCTTGTTCGCGGTCAGCCAGTAACTTGTCGGTGATGGCCGGGTAATCTTTCCAGTAGTATTTGAGGTCATCGTGTGCCCAGTCGCGGTACATGGATGCCCAGTCATGCCCGGGAATGCGCCAGCCGTGGTGCGGTTCAAGGTTAGTGACAAACACCGGTGCACCGTAATCACAAAAACGCGTATCCACACTGAAGCGGCAGGCCTTGTCCGCCGTGTTCGGTTCGGCCTTGTGCACACAGCAGCTGTGGAACAGGATCACGTCACCTTGCCCGACATCGGATACATGCCAAGTGGTTTCGTGCGGGTAAATCTCGCATTGCACACCGCCCACACCGTCGGCCTGGTGCACAGGGCGCACCCCTTGTTTGTGTGAGCCGGGCAGCATCTTCAATCGCCCCATGCTCTGGTCAATGTCCTGCAAGGCCACCCAGATGCCGGCCATGGTGTTACCCGCCTGGTGCGAGTGCGCATCCTGGTGCGGCGGTGTTTCATAGCCGATTTTTTTCGGGGTGGAAATGCGCGCCATTTTCATCGGGTACACAAACACCGGCTTGTTGGTCACGATGCGCATCAGTGCCAAGGCATCCGTTTCGTGGAAAAAGCGGTGGAAGTTTTCCAGTGCCTGTATTTTCGGGTACACCACATCCCAGACGGCGTCGGTTTCAAAAAACGGTTTGCCATTGAGCACGGGCAGCTGGGTGAGTGGGTCAGCGCTGATGTGTGGTTCGCATACCGCCATGATGTCGCGCAGCAAGGTTTCGCAGCGGGCTTTCGGGATCGCGTTCCTGAAATGCAGGTAACCGTATTGCTGGAAGCGTTCACGCAAGGTGTCGGGGTGCTCATCCAGTCGCGAAACGACCAGAGGTTCGTTGTGTTCAGCCATGTCAGCGTTTTCCCTGTGGTCGGGGTTTTCGGCGTGGCGCCCCACGCGATGACTTGCCGGCCGGTTTACCAGCCCGTTTGTCAGCGGGTGTCACCGGCAGGCCGGTATGCTGGGTGCGGAAGGTTTTGCCGGGTGCTGTTTCCCTGGGTTGCCAGCCAGCGGGCTGGTAACGGGGGATCAGGTGCTGTTTGCCGTTACCGATCAGGTCGGAGCGCCCCATGCGTTTGAGTGCATCGCGCAACAGTGGCCAGTTATCCGGGTCGTGATAACGCAGGAAAGCCTTGTGCAAGCGCCGCTGTTTCATGCCCTTGGGCGACACCACGGCTTCGGAATCACGGCGCACGCGGTGCAGGGGATTCTTGCCGCTGTGGTACATCGCGGTTGCGCTGGCCATCGGCGATGGATAGAAACTCTGCACCTGATCGGCACGGAAACCGTTGCGTTTCAGCCACAAGGCAAGGTTCATCATGTCCTCATCGCTGGTGCCCGGATGGCCGGCAATGAAATAGGGGATCAGGTATTGCTCCTTGCCGGCTTCTTTCGAGTAACGATCGAACAATTGCTTGAAACGGTCATAGCTGCCGATGCCCGGCTTCATCATTTTCGAAAGCGGGCCGCTCTCGGTGTGCTCGGGTGCGATTTTCAAATAGCCACCGACATGGTGGGTCACCAGTTCCTTGACATATTCCGGTGTTTCGACGGCCAGGTCGTAGCGCAGGCCTGATGCAATCAGGATGCGTTTGATGCCAGGAATAGCGCGTGCCTTGCGATAGAGTTTCACCAGCGGCATCTGGTTCGTATCGAGGTTGACGCAAATGCCGGGATACACACACGACAGGCGGCGGCAGCGTGCTTCGATGGCCGGATCCTTGCAATTCAGTCGCCACATATTGGCCGTCGGGCCGCCCAGGTCGGAAATGACGCCGGTAAAGCCGGGCGTCTTGTCACGGATCGCTTCGATTTCCTGCAGGATGGAATCTTCCGAACGGCTCTGGATGATGCGGCCTTCGTGTTCGGTGATGGAACAGAATGTGCAGCCACCAAAGCAGCCGCGCATGATGTTCACGGAAAAGCGGATCATTTCATAGGCAGGAATCACCGCATCGCCATAGGCCGGGTGCGGCAAGCGTGTGTAGGGCAGTTCAAACACGCTGTCGAGTTCTTCTGTCGTGAGCGGTATCGGCGGTGGGTTAACCCACACTTCGCGATTGCCATGCGCTTGCACCAGTGGCCGGGCATTGCCCGGATTGGTTTCCAGGTGCAACACGCGTGAGGCGTGTGCATACAACACCGGGTCGGCACAGACCTGTTCGTAGGATGGCAGGCGAATGCAGGTGGGCAGGGTGGCATCGGCAGGGCGATCCAGCACGCTGACCGTTTGCACGGCAGCCGCGTTTGCCTGGGCTGGCGTTTCGCCAGTGCT
>SBFY01000024.1 GCA_006227085.1 Gammaproteobacteria bacterium | reverse complement strand
CCACCAAAGAAGGTCGGCTTGCCTGAACGCACATAAATACCTGTGATGCTCGATTTGTCTTTCTCAAGCTTGGCCATGGTTTTTTGCATGGCATCGATGAACGCATCACCGATCTTGTTCACTTTCTCGCCGGGCTGGTCGAAGATCAGTTCAACAATACCGTCAGCGTCTTTTTTCAGCGTGATATAACCCATGATCTTCCCCTTATACGCGTTCAATAATCGTGGCAATACCGATACCACCACCTGCGCACAGGGTGGCCAAACCACGCTTCAACTTGCGGCGTTCCAGCTCATCGAGCAAGGTACCAAGGATCATCGCACCGGTCGCGCCGATCGGGTGACCCATGGCAATCGCACCGCCGTTCACATTGATCTTGTTATCAGGGATCCCAAGGTCTTTCTTGTAACGCAGCACCACGGAAGCAAACGCTTCATTCAATTCAAACAAATCAATATCGGACACTTTCAGCTTGGCTTGCTTGAGTGCCTTCAAGGTTGCCGGGCCAGGACCTGCCAACATGATGGAAGGTTCGGTACCAGTCAGTGCACAGGCCACGATACGGGCACGCGGCTTCATGCCCAGTGATTTACCGGCTTTGGCATTACCCACCAACACCAGTGACGCGCCATCCACGATGCCGGATGAGTTACCAGGCGTGTGGATATGCGCAATACGCTCGACCTGCGGGTACTTGAACTTAATGAAGTCATCGTGCCCGAAATCACCGAACATCTGGAACGAAGGCTTCAGCTTGGCCAGGCCTTCCATGGTGGTCGGGCGAACCAGCTCATCATGAGCCAGCACGGTGACACCATTCATGTCCTTCACTGGCACAATCGACTTCTTGAAATACCCCTTTTCCCATGCCTTGGCGGCACGCGCCTGACTCTCGAAAGCATAGTGGTCGACATCTTCACGGGTAAAACCGTCAAGCGTCGCCATGAGGTCTGCACCCACACCTTGTGACACACCAAAACTGTTCATCGCCACCCACGGGTCACCCGCGGCAGCACCGGAAGCGCCAATACCGAGTCGTGACATCGATTCCACACCGCCCGCCAGCACCAGGTTTTCAAAACCGGCACGCACCTTGGCAGCAGCGTTGTTGACGGCATCCAGGCCACCTGCGCAATAGCGATGCAGTTGTGCACCGGTGGTGACATTCGCCCAGCCCGCATACACCAGTGCCGTCTTGGCAATGTTCTGGCCTTGTTCATTCACCGGCTCGCCGGTGGCAAGGATCATGTCTTCAACAGCGGCGGGATCCAGGTCATTACGCTCCTGCATCGCGCGAAGCAGGTTGGCGACCAGGTCCACCGGCTTCACTTCATACAGTGCGCCGCCTGGCTTGCCCTTGCCACGGGGCGTGCGAATGGCATCGTAAATAAAGGCGTCAGTCATGGGATTACCTGTTGGTTGCACTAGGGAAAGGAAGCGGGAAAACCGGCTTCATTCAGGGACAAGAAGGATACCGCCTGCCCCCTAAAAGGCAATAGCCAGAGAGGCCATCCGGCAGGCACAATCGGACAAATCCAACGATTCGCAGCAATTTCCGGCCATTTCTGTCCGATTATTCACTGTGCTTGCCGGCACCCAACTCGTCTTGGCGGTATTGCCCCGGCGGCACACCGGTCCACTTCTTGAAGGAGCGGTGAAACGCGCTGGGGTCAGTAAAGCCCATCAGCGCAGCCACGGCATTGATCGACAGGTCTGGCCGGCTCAAGTAGGCAATGGCGGCGTCACGCCGGCAGTCGTCCTTGAGCTGCTGGAAAGAGGTGCCTTCCCGCTTGAGGCGTCGCCGCAAGGTGGGCTCCGACATGTTCAGCGCGCGGCTGATCTTTTCAAAACTCGGGAAACCCTGGCTGAAATCCTGGCCGATCAGCGCCCTCACCTGCGAGACCAGTCCGGTATCCGGTTTTTCCGCTGGCATGACCATCAACTGGTAGGGCGCTGTGCGCAGGAATTCCTTCACGCTTTTTTCCGTGTGTACCAGCGGCAGGCTGAGATAGCGTTGGTCCAGCACCAGTGCATTGGTCGGCTGTTCGAACAACAAGGGGCAGGCAAATATCTGCTCGTACTTGCGGATCACCTCGGGACGGGTGCCCTGGAAATGCACGGCTTTCAAGGGCAAGGGCTCACCAATCAGCCAACCGCAAAAGCGGTGCCAGGTCGACAACCCGTAGACCTCCTCCGTCTGCACGGGCAAACGCGCCGGTCGGGGAGCCACTGCACTGAAGCCGAGCACGGCATGCTGGTCATCCTGGACCAGCCCCAAACGCGCCGTGCGCTCGAAAAAAATCCGGTAAAACTCGGAAGCCCGGCGAATGGCATGACCAAGGCTGTCGCAGTGGATGATGCAGTAACACATCATCCGGAAAGCCCCCGGCGTGACCCGCTCGCCGGTCGCATGCAAACCAAAGGTCTCATCCTGCAGCAAGCTCAACACCTGCTGGTAGATGGCGCTGTACTGCATCGCAGACAATTCGCTACGGTAATCCGCATGTTCGGGCTTGAGTGGATTGAATGGCAGGCCGGCCGAGCGCAGGACTTCCTGCACTGAATACCCCCGCTGCACGGCCAGTTCAATCAAGGACCGGGCAAATTTGGTTGGAACCGTTTCTGCAGACATACCTTACCTGTACTGTATGGATAATCCGGCTGGCCACGCCGGTCGAGCTGTCTATAATAGAGCCAATAATAACGAAGCCGGGGCCACCCATGAGCGACTCACTGTTTGACCTGTATTTTTCCGGCCAGTGCATTCCCAACGCCCCACTGGAAACCGTCAAGAAAAACCTCGCCACCATTTTCAAGGCAGACCCCGCCCGCATTGAAACCCTGTTTAACGGGCAACTGCATTGCATCAAGAAGGGCCTGGATAGTGCCTCTGCCCAGAAATACGAAACCGTGCTGCGCAAGGCGGGTGCTATCGTTGAGCTGCGACCACAAGGCACTGCAACCCCTGCCACCAGCACAGCAACCGACACTGCCCGCAAACCCAGCATGGCAGAACGCCTGGCTGCCATGGAAAACACCACTCCCACAGCCCCTGCCAGCCAAGCACCGTCCGCCCCGGCCCCTGCAGCCGCTACAGCGGCCAGCAACACGACTGCCGCAGCGAGTGGCGGACTGCAGGCCAGTGCCGGTTATGAGCGACTGAGCCCCGAGGCACCACCACCGCCACCTGCCCCGGATACCAGTGGCCTCAGCACGGCTGAAACCTATGAGCGCCTGAGCGCAGAGGCACCGCCACCGCCACCCGCACCGGACACCAGCCACTTGAGCGTTGCTGCCACAGGCAGCCTCATGGGTGACGCCAAGGCGCCTGTCGGGGCACCCGAACTACCCAATCTCGACAGCATCAGCATTGCCGAGGTCGGTAGCCTGATGGGAACCCCGAAAGCCCCTGCCGCAGCACCCGATCTGGCCAATCTTGGCAGCATCAGTCTTGCACCAGCCGGTGCGGATTTACTGAACGACAGTGAGCGCAAGGCAGCGCCCCCACCGGCTGCCCCGGACACCAGCCACCTGAGCATCAGCAAGAACTGATCAGAGCGGGAATTGCAGGCTGACCCGCAGCCCCGGATTGGCCCGCCCGAGCCGGATCTTGCCCTCATGCAGCTTCAATACGGCTGAGACCAGGCTCAAGCCCAAGCCGTTGCCGGGCTGCTGCCCACGACTGGCCTCCACCCGGTAAAAACGCTCGAAGACCTTGTCGTACTTCTCTTCCGGAATACCGGGACCATCATCGCTGACTTCAATAACCCCGGTCTGGCCATCGCGTCGCAACACCATGCGCACATGGCCGGCATCCGGCGTGTACTTGATGGCGTTATCCAGGACGTTGGCAATCGCCTGGAACAGCAGGTCGCGGTCGCCCACGATATCCAGCCTGTCGGTCAACACAGATAATTGCAGGTTCTGCTGCTTGTCCTGGGCCAGTGGCTCATAGAGCTCCACCACATCACGCACGATCGCCACCAGGTCAACGCTCGCGAAACCGGCACGGCGATGACCGGATTCCACCTGTGCAATACGCAGCAAGCCATTGAAGGTCGAGAGCAAGCCGTCGGCTTCCGCCAGCATCGCCTGCACTTCCTCGCGATTCTCCGGCTTGCAGTGCTGCTCCAGGCTGGAGAGGTGGTTACGCAGGCGCGTCAGCGGGGTACGCAAGTCATGGGCAATATTGTCTGACACCTGGCGCACACCGGCCATCAAGGCCTGGATACGATCCAGCAGGCTGTTGAAGTTCAGGACCAGCACTTCCATGTCACCGCCGCGCCCGGTGATCGGGATCCGCTCGGAAAGATCCCCTTCCATGATGGCCCGCACCGCACGGTTGATCGCCTCCACTTCCCGCAACATGGTCAAGCTGGTCCATGCACCACCGATCACCCCGAGGATGATGGTGATCAACATGCCGCGTGCCAACATGCGCAGCATCAGCTTGGCATTGCTGATCAGGTCAGAATAATGACGGGCCACCAGCAATTGGCGACCATCATCCATCATGCGTGTGCGCGCCATGAATTCGCGGTGCTCGGCCTCACCATCCCAGGCCAGCACTTCCCGCTCAAACGCCAGCCAGCCACGGCCAAACTCACGATAGGACGGCCAGGTCTCCAGGTCACCGGCAATTTTCCTGCCATCAGCATCAACGAGGATATAAAAAAAGCGACTGATACTGGCGCGCTCGTTTTCGCTGGCCATATAGGCCTGCATGCCTTCAGCACCGGCTATCTGGTAATGACGCTGCAGCTGGTCCAGCTCGTGCTCGATGGAATCCTGTACCCGGCTGAATTGCTCGTAGGAGTACAAGGCATACACCGCTGCCAGCATGATAAACACCGCCACACCCAGCACCAACACATACGAAAACATGAAGCGGAATGTGTAGGTAGTGAAAATCCGGTTAAAGATCATGCGTCAGCCGGATCCTGCAACATATAGCCGACACCGCGAACGGTGGTCAGCAGTTGCTGTTCAAATTCCTTGTCGATTTTCTGGCGCAAGCGACTGATGTGGACGTCAATAACATTGGTCTGCGGGTCAAAGTGGTAGTCCCAGACATTTTCCAGCAGCATGGTACGGGTCACCACCTGCCCGGCATGTTTCATCAGGTATTCCAGCAAACGGTATTCACGTGGCTGCAGGTTGAAATTCTGCCCGCCGCGGGTCACCTTGTGTGACAGCAAGTCCATTTCAAGGTCCGCCACCTTCAGGCGCGTGCGGGGAATGGATTCCTGACGGCGACGCAAGGCCTCCACCCGCGCCAGCAATTCATCGAAGGCAAAAGGCTTGACCAGATAGTCATCACCACCGGCCTTGAGGCCACTAACGCGGTCATCCACCTCGCCCAAGGCGCTGAGGATCAACACCGGGGTGTTCACACCTGCCTGGCGCAACTGGCTGATAATGGACAGGCCATCCAGGTTGGGAAGCATGCGATCCACAATCAGCACATCATGGGTCTTGCCCATGCCCATATCCCGACCCTGCCGACCTTCATTCGCCCGGTCCACGCTATGGCCATGCCCTGCCAAACCTTTTTCAATAAAGGTGGCAACGGCGTCATCGTCTTCAATCAGCAGGATGTGCATGCTTCCAGGCTCCTTTTATTCCCTTACCAAGGGTTTGCATTCCGGACCAGCGCAGGCTTTTCCCGGTAAAACCTGACGCCCAAGCCATGGTAAACCATGGTGGCGGACTTGGGCAGGCAGGAATCCTCCCTTATAACCAGCGGTTAGGCAATTTTCCTGTTTGTAATGAATGGTTCTATCAGGCCGCGGTTTCTGTGAAAACGGTCACCCGTACCCCTGTTTCCGTTTGCCAGACTCAAATCAAGCCAAACACCAGCGGGTCACCATCATGAACAGCATGCCCACACACTGGAACACCTACGCACCGCACGCCAGGATGGCTTTCATGTTTGCACTGTTCCTGCTGGCCAGCGCCCTCAGTAGCAAGGCCCACAGTGGCAGCCTGGAACGCAACGACATCTACCACATCGAATGGGCAGGCAACCCGGTCCAGGCCCAGCAGGCTAATACCACCGCCTCTCCGGACAATGCAGCCGTGACCTTGTCAGCAGCCGGTGGCGATACCCTGCTGGTCGACAGTAATGAAGTATTCAATCGCTTGTGGCTGAAGAGCTTCCACCCTGACGCCACCTTTTATGAAGGCGAAACCGCTGGCCGCAAGCTGGCACAAATGTGGGTCAAGTCACTGTGGAAGCAATTCGGTGCCAAACAATACAAGACGGCCAATTACTGGGTCGAGCACCTTGACCGTTCAAACGAATACAAGCCCCGCCATGATTACAAGAATGAATTTGATTACCGCCTCAGCGTTTCAGAGGATGATGTGGAACTGAAACTGCACTACAGTTTCTACTGAGCAGGGCATCACATCAGAACAGTGCCGGCAAGGACGCCCCTCCCCCCAACCCCGCTGCACGTTACAATAGGCCCTGCAACCAGGGGCTCATCATGAATCATGCAGCAACCACCACACCCGCGAACTTCTGGCGCCGCATCGCCGCCATGGGATATGACTCCCTGCTGGTCATTCCATTGATGATGGCTGTCACTGCCATCACTGTCGGCATCAAAGCCGCAATCGTTGGTCCGGACACGATCCAGCAAAGCCACCAGGCAGCACTGAGTGGCGTGGGGTATTGGTTGAATGCGGCCTTGGCATTAGCCGCCGCAGCCACCTTTTTTATTTTTTGCTGGGTACGCGGGGGGCGGACACTCGGCATGCAAGCGTGGAAGTTATATGTGGTCAATGAGCAAGGCCATGGCATCAGCTACCGGCAAGCACTGGTCCGCTTGGCTGGCGCACTGGTGTCGTGGGCCTGCCTGGGCCTTGGTTATCTCTGGGTGTTTATCGACAAGGAAAAGCGAACCTGGCATGAAATCTGGTCTGGCACCCGCACAATCCGTGTGATCCCACCGAAAAAGTGATCAGCGGGCACGCACCAGCAACACCACGCCCAACAAGGCTGTCACAGCAATCGGCACCATCACGGCCAGGAACGGTGAGAAACCAAACACCATACTGGAAGGACCCAGCAAGCTTTGCAGGGTGTTAAACACCAAGCCGATGATCACACCGACAAACACCCGCTGGCCCAAAGGTGCCGAGCGCAACGGCCCGAAAATAAAGGACACGGCCACCAGCACCAGGCTCGCGATCGCAAGGATCTTGAGCGCCTCCCCCCAGAAACTGAGCCGGTATTCACTACCATCCAGCCCCTGGGCTTGCAGGTAATCTGCATAGAACCATAAATCGCGCACCGACAGCTGCTTCGGCTTCAGCATCAGGATACGCAACATATCGGGCGTGATGGATGAATACCATCGCATTTCCGGCTGCCATTCACGGGAGGTGCTATCCCCATGGAAATACGTGATCGCCACTTTCTCCAGCAACCAGTAACCGCCCGGCTGCCAACTCGCCCGGCGAGCCTGCAAGGCGGAGTCGATTCGCCACTGGTCACTCATGCGATACACGGACAAGCCATACAACACCCCGTCCGGCTGCACAGCATTGGCATTGGCAAACTGCTGGCCATCACGTAACCACATGCCATATTCATGCATAAACCCCGTACTGCCCCACTGCAGCAGGGTTTTCCGGCTTTGTGCATAGCGATCCAGGTCGGGGGCAACAAACTCCCCCACCATCAAGGCCAGCAGCGTAAACAACAACGCTGGCTTGCATGCCATCCAGACAATACTGGCTGTGGAAACACCGCTGGCACGCATCACCGTCAATTCCGATGACACCGCCAGCTGCCCAAGCCCGACCAGGCAACCGATCAGCACCACAAACGGCAACTGGATGTCCAGGCGGCCCGGCAATGTCACCAGCGTCAACCAGGCCGAATCCATGAATCCGTAATCACCAAACAATTCCGATTGCTGGTCAATCAATGACAGCACCAGGTCCAGTCCCACAAACACCAGTAACACCATGCCGATGCCGGTCAGGACGCTTTTGCGGATATAGCGATTGATGCGGTTCATGCGGCAACTTCCCCATTACCTTGCTGCATGGATTGCAAGGCGCGGCGATCCCTCCATTGGCCAATGAACATCACCGCCAAGGCCACCGACAGGAACACCAGGTGCACGTTCCACAATGGCATGACACCTTGCAAACGCGTCACTGCAATCGAGTCACGCACTGCAATCAACACGACCAGGTACAGGATAAACAGCAAGACCGCCGGAATCAGCGTCAACCAGCGACCTTGCCGGGGATTGGTGCGACTCAGGGGCAAGGCCAGCAAGATCGACACCGGTATCAGGAAAGGCAGTGACAATCGCCAATGCAATGCCGCCTTGTCCCACGCTTTATCAGAACCCAACAGGTTCCATGTCGGCTTGCCGTCACTGCTGACACGGACACGTTCAGATGCTTTCTGTTGTTCCATTTGCTGGCCAAAGCTGGAAAACGTGGCGACACTGAAATCACGCTGCCCAGGCCAGCCTTCGTAACGCACGCCATCCACCAACTCGAGATAACGCGTACCGGTTTGTTCATCCTGCACAATCCGGCCTGTTTCAGCGACCGTAATACTCTGTGTTGGCCGCCCCTCACTGTCGCGACCACGCGATGCCACAAACAAACGGTGCATGGTTCGCTTGGTATCGGTCATGGATTCGGTGTAATTGGCCTTGTCGCCGGTCTTGGTTCGCTGGAAGCGACCCGGCACCAGGGTGTTCAAACCCCAGGCATTGTTGGGGTCATTCAGCAAACGCTCCGCCTGGCCAAGGCAAAACGGCGTGATGAACAAGGTAAAACTGGCCAGCAAGATCATCACCAGCAATCCCGGCACCAGCGTCAATGCCATGATGCGCCCCGGACTGACACCACAGGCATGCACCACGGTCATCTCACTATCTACATACATCCGGCCATACACCAACAAAACTGCCAGGAACAGGCTCAAGGGCAAGATGACATCAAGGAAACCGGGCAGGCGATACAGGATCACCGAAAGCAACAGATGGGAGGCCATTTCACCGGTGGCAGCATCGGACAGGTATTTGATGAAACGCCCCGTGGTAATGACCGCAGTCAGCACCAATACCAACGCCAGGGTTGTGCCCAGCAGCTGCCGAGTCAGGTACCAGAAGAAAACCACGCACAAGCCCCCAATGCCATGCCGGACGCTTAACGCCACCCGGGTTTGCTGTTACCGTATTGTCCTGCAAATCAGTCCTGACTGCACCCCTGGCGAAGAATGAGGCTACCCATGCAATTCAGTATCCGGCAAATCAGCAACTTCAACACCCTTGATACCGATTGCCTGGTGGTACCGGTACCCGAAAACAACAAACGCCTGCAAGGCTCCCTCGCCGCGATCGACAAAGCCTGCGGCAAGATGATCCGGCAAGTGCTCGACAGTGGTGACTTCAGCGGCAAACGCGGCCAGCACATCACCCTGCACCTGCCCAAACCGTCCAAGGTTGCCCGCCTGCTGCTGGTTGGCTGCGGCAAACCCGTGACCGGCAAACACAAGGCCGGAAAAGAACAGCAGCAGCTCCAGCACTGGGCCCATCAGGCCGGGCAGCACCTGCAGCGCCTGAAAGCCCGTGATGCCGTGATCTGTGTCGATGGGTTGCCCATCGACGACCCTGCAAGCGTCTGCCAACTGCTGGCACACGAGCTGGCCGCCAGCCAATACCACTACAGCGAAACGCTGTCGCACAAACCCCCCAGGCCAACGCTGAAAAAAGTGGCCTTGCATGGTGTCGGTAACAATGCTGCGGTACGCCAGGCCATGCAGCAGGGACAAGCCACGGCAGAAGGTGTGCACCTGGCCAGGGAACTGGGCAACCTGCCCGGCAACATCTGCACACCGTCCTACCTGGCCAGCCAGGCACGGCAACTGGCTCGCCAGCACAAAACGCTGGGTTGCCAGGTCCTCAGCGAAGCACAAATGAAAAAACTCGGCATGGGTGCCCTGCTCTCAGTGTCGCGTGGCAGTGATGAACCGGCCCAACTCATCATCCTCCAGTACAAGGGCGGCAAGGCCGGGCAGAAACCGGTGGCACTGGTGGGCAAGGGCATCACCTTTGACAGTGGCGGCATCAGCTTGAAGCCCGGCGCCAAAATGGATGAGATGAAATACGACATGTGTGGCGCGGCCAGCGTACTCGGCACCCTGCATGCCATCGCCAGCATGAAACTGCCCGTGAATGTGGTCGGCATCGTTGCTGCATCCGAAAACCTGCCCAGCGGGCGCGCCACCAAACCGGGCGATATCGTCAAAAGCATGGCGGGCAAGACCATCGAGATCCTCAACACCGATGCCGAAGGCCGCCTGGTGCTCTGCGATGCACTGACCTATGTGGGCCGTTACAAGCCCGAGGTGGTGATTGATATTGCCACCCTGACCGGGGCTTGCGTGGTGGCCCTCGGCGAACACGCCAGCGGCTTGTTCAGCAACGACGACTCACTGGCGGACGACCTGCTGGCCGCGGGCCAACAGAGTGGCGACCGCGCCTGGCGCATGCCGCTGTGGGAGGATTACCAGAAACAACTGAAAAGCCCGTTTGCGGACATGGCCAATGTTGGCGGCCCCGGTGCCGGCAGTATCACCGCGGCCTGTTTCCTGGCCCGCTTTACCGAAGATTACACCTGGGCACACCTGGATATCGCCGGCACGGCCTGGAAAAGCAGCCCGAAGAATGCCACCGGCCGGCCGGTTGGCCTGCTGTGCCAGTACCTGATCAACCGTGCCGGAGGCTGAGGTGACCGAGGTATCGTTCTACATCCTTGAGGAAGCCTCCGCCGATCATCGCCTGCGCTTTGCCTGCCGGCTGGCAGCACAAAGCTGGCGCCGCGGCATGCCGGTATTCCTGTTTACCGAAGCCACACAGGCCGGCCACCTCGACACCCTGCTGTGGGAATTCCGCGATGAAAGCTTCGTGCCTCATCGCCTGAGCCGCGACACCAGCCTGCCCGCATCACCCGTGGAAATCGGTGACGAGGATTCAGCCGCACATCACCACGGCCTGCTGATCAACCTCGGCAAGCAGATACCGGACTGGTTCAGCCGCTTCGACCGGGTTGCCGAAATCACCTGCGGCGTACCGGAGATCCTCAGCGAACTGCGTGAACGCTACCGCTTCTACGAAAGCCGTGGCTACCCGATGCAGACCCACCGGCTGGATGCCGCCAGCAGCCAACGCTGAAACCACTCTCACCGATGCCTGACGTCACCCGCGTTAGGCGCTATACTGTGCCGCTTTCCGGCATGCGCCAGCATGCGTAAATCTTCCGGTAATTCAACGCATTATCATGACGACCCTCGACAAGACCTACGACCCTGCCGCCATCGAGAAAACCTGGTACGACCACTGGGAACAACAGGGCTATTTCAAGCCTTCCGGTAAGGGCGACCCCTTCTGCATCATGATCCCGCCGCCCAATGTCACCGGCAGCCTGCACATGGGACACGGCTTCAACAATGCCGTCATGGATTCACTGATTCGCTACAAGCGCATGCAAGGCTGCAACACCTTGTGGCAGCCCGGTACCGACCATGCCGGTATTGCGACCCAGATGGTGGTCGAGCGGCAACTCGCAGCACAAGGCATCACCCGTCACGATCTCGGGCGCGAGTCCTTCCTCGACAAGGTCTGGGAATGGAAAGCACTCTCCGGTGGCACCATCACCCGCCAGATCCGCCGTCTCGGATCCTCGGTTGATTGGTCACGCGAACGCTTCACCATGGATGAAGGCCTGTCGGAAGCCGTCAAGGAAGCATTTGTCCGCTTGCATGAAGAAGGCTTGATCTATCGTGGCAAGCGCCTGGTGAACTGGGACCCGGCACTGCACACCGCCATTTCCGACCTCGAGGTACTGAGCGAGGAAGAACAAGGCTCGCTGTGGCATTTGCGTTATCCGGTAGAAGGCAGTCCTGACGTTCTCGTGGTGGCCACTACCCGCCCTGAAACATTGCTGGGCGATACCGCCGTGGCCGTCCATCCGGAAGACGAGCGCTACAGGCACCTGATCGGCAAGCAGGTCCGCTTGCCCGTCACAGGCCGATTGGTCCCGATCCTCGCTGATGAGTATGTCGATCGCGAATTCGGCACCGGCGTGGTCAAGATCACGCCCGCGCACGACTTCAATGACTTTGAAGTCGGCAAACGCCACCAACTGCCATTGATCAATGTGTTTGATCGCAACGCACAAGTGCTCACCACATTCACGGTGCTGGCCAATAATGCGCAGGAAATCCTTGCCACCGAAACCGCGCCTGCGGATTACGCCGGCCTGGACCGCTTTGATGCCCGCAAGCGCATCATTGCGCAAGCCGAAAGCGAAGGCTGGCTGGAAAAAATCGAACCGCACACTTTGAAAGTCCCACGCGGTGATCGCAGCGGTGTCGTCATTGAGCCCTGGCTGACTGACCAGTGGTATGTCGCCACCGCACAACTGGCCAAACCGGCGATTGAAGCCGTCGAAGACGGCCGCATCCAGTTTGTGCCAAAACAATACGAGAATATGTATTTCGCGTGGATGCGCGACATCCAGGACTGGTGCATTTCACGCCAACTCTGGTGGGGCCACCGTATCCCGGCCTGGTATGACGAAGCCGGCCATGTCTATGTCGGTCGCGATGAAGCCGAAGTGCGCAGCAAGCATGCACTGGGTGATGACGTATCACTGCGGCAGGATGAGGATGTGCTCGACACCTGGTTCAGCTCGGCCTTGTGGACGTTCAGCACGCTGGGCTGGCCCAAGGCGACGCCTGAACTGAAAACCTTCCACAGCACCGATGTACTGGTCACCGGCTTCGACATCATTTTCTTCTGGGTCGCCCGCATGATCATGATGACCATGCATTTCATCAAGGATGAGCATGGTAACCCGCAAGTGCCCTTCAAGACCGTCTATGTGCACGGACTGGTGCGCGATTCACATGGCCAGAAGATGTCAAAATCCAAAGGCAATGTGCTGGATCCGATTGACCTGATCGATGGCATTGATCTCGAGTCACTGGTCAGCAAACGCACCAGCGGCATGATGCAGCCACAACTGGCCGCACAGATTGAAAAAGCCACACGCAAGGAATTCGCTGATGGCATTAATGCCTATGGCACCGATGCCCTGCGCTTTACCTTCCTGTCACTGGCCTCCACCGGCCGTGACATCAAGTTCGATATTGGCCGCATCGAAGGCTATCGCAACTTCTGCAACAAGATCTGGAATGCCAGCCGTTATGTACTGATGCAAGCCGAAGGCCAGGATTGCGGCAGCAACGACGAACCGGTTGAACTGACACTGGCCGATCGCTGGATCATCAGTCGCCTGCAAACCGCAGAGCAATCGGTACAGGAAAGCATGGCGCAATACCGTTTCGATCTCGCCACGCAGGCCATTTACGATTTCTTCTGGAACGAGTACTGCGACTGGTATCTCGAATTATCAAAACCCGTGCTCTGGGATGAGAATGCCAGTGCGGCGCTGAAGCGTGGCACCCGCCGCACCTTGGTGCGCGTGCTGGAAACAGCCCTGCGTTTACTGCACCCTTTCATGCCCTTTATCACCGAAGAACTCTGGCAACGTATCGCCCCGCTGGCAGGCAAAAGTGGCGCCACCATCATGCAGGCTCCTTGGCCAGTTGCCGACAACAGCAAACACGATACGGAAGCAACCGCCGCTATTGAATGGCTGAAAGCCGTGATGCTTGCCGTACGCAATATCCGTGGCGAAATGAATATCCCGCCCGGCAAGGCCCTGCCCTTGCTGCTGCAACACGGCAACGAAACCGATCGCCATTACCTGGCCATCAATGAGACAGGCCTGAAGAAACTGGCCAAAATTGACAACATCACCTGGCTGGACGCCAACACCGAGGCACCCGCCAGCGCCACGCAGATTGTCGGCGAACTCGAAATCCGCGTACCGATGAGCGATCTGATCGACAAAAATGCGGAAATCAACCGGCTGGGCAAGGAAATTGAAAAGCTGGACAAACAGATCACCCAGCTCGACAGCAAATTATCGAATGCCGGTTTTACCAGCAAGGCACCGGCCGATGTGGTGGAAAAAGAACGCCAGCGTTTGGCCGAGCTCCAGCAGACGCGTGACAAACTGGTGGAACAGCGCGAGAAGATCCAGACGCTTTAAACAAGCGCGTGTTGCCAGAACCATCACCAAGCCTGCTGGCTTACCCAGCAGGCTTGCCCATGTCGCGATTCGCATTAGCATCCGGCAAGGGGGACAAATAACCCACCCCGAGCAGCAACAGACCCACACCCACAAACGATACAATCCTTTCGATACTGCCACTGTTGGCCAAGTCAACCGCGAACAACTTGACCACCACCATACCGAGCAACAACATACCAGCCATCCAGGTTTGCCGGCTTTGTTGGCGTTTGGCTGACACCATCAACAAGACACCCAGCACTGCCCAGAATATCGACACGCAGGTTTGCACCAGCATGGATCGCACCATGCTCACCCAATCAAAGGGGATATCCGCGATCACATGCAATACACGCAACAACAGTGCGTTCAAGCAAACAAACACCACCACCGATAACACGGCTGGGGCATGTCGCCAGAAAGCGGTATCACGCACCAATGGAGAAGACTGCCAGGAATACAACAAACCTATCGCAATCCATTGGAACGCATCCAGGGGATTCAGTAACGGGATATAAGGCCATGGCGTGATCTCTGGCCGGACCAGGCAAGCACCCAGCACGGTGCCATATAGCAACAATGCCGCCACACTGGATCCTTGCAACCGATAGACCTTGTCAAAATCCGGATGCCACCAACGAATACGATTAACCAGGAATAGCAAGACCATCGGGCCAACACCCATCGCCATCACTCGCCAACTGTACAAAGATGTCCATTCAGAAGCCCGCCAGGAAAGATCCCACACCAACAACACCATGGCCAGCATGAATGACAAACCGTGTTGCATAGCCAATGGATCAGTATTCAGGCCCCTGCTGTACTGCTGCCGAAGCATACTGTGCAGCGCAATCAGGAATATTGCCCACGCGAGCCAACCACCGTGCAAGCTGGGAGCTTCGACAAGTGTCATGGAAACAGCCGCGATCACCAACGATGCAGGCAAGGCCAGCAACAGTGCGGGCAACAACTCGATCCATTCCCAGCGACGTTCAATACGCTGCACCAGCACCAGGGTAATTGTTGCCAACCACAGCCATGCCGTCGGCCTTTCCGCCAGGGGATAATGTGCTGACACCTGCCACAGCGCCCCACCCAGCCACCAGAGCAAAGCCCAAACCAGGAGCGCCACCTGGGCACCAGCGATCGCTTGTCCCTTCGCACGAAAACGCAACACCCATGCACTGGAGAATCCGGCCAATGCCACCAGGAAACAATTAAACGTTCCGGTGTTCAACAGGAACCGGGCACCATCCGGATGACTCTCCATCATCAACCAGGACAGCCCTGCACCTACCTGCACCACGATGGCCAGCACAGCCGCCCAATGGCGATGCTGGCGCACTGCCAGCCACAGGGCGGCAGCACCTTCCAGCGACCACAATGTGGCTGTCAGGCTGTTATCGAAAGCAAACGGAATCGCCAATGTCAGGAAAATCGCACTGATGGCAAAAAAAGACTCACGCACCAAAGGCGCCTTTTCCTTTAACGCCCGATTCCAGAACATGCTGACCAGCAAATAGAACAGTCCAAAACCAAGCGCACTCCAGGCACGCCCATTATCAAAATCATTCACCAATGCCGATTGCAGTGAAAAACCGATCGCCGGTGTACCGAACAGGATGGCACCATCAATCTGCTGGCTGAATTCCCATTGCTTGCGCAGTGTGAACACCAGCGTCATTGCCACATACATCAGGATAAACAGCAGCAGGAAGGGTTCTGTCGAGGCGAAATACGCCGCCTGGTATTTGGTAACACCCCAAATCACCCCGATAACGAAAGTGAACAGGAACCCCATCAAGGCCAGGCTACGCCAGGCCTTATGCCAGACAATCAGCAGGATCAGGGTATTCAACACTGCGTAGTAACTGAACAACACCACATGGCTGCCTGTACCGGTGGAGGCCAGTATCGGCGCAAGGAATCCGCCGAGGATCCCAAAGACCGCCAGTACCAAGGCATCCAGTGTCACGGCCCGCCATGCTGAAAACAGCGAAAGCAAGCCCATCAACATGAAACCCGTTGCAGGTGAAATCAGCGGATAGACGCGGAATGCAGCATAACTCACCAAATACCAGATACCGATCGCGGCACCTTTCAGCAGCAGCGCATAACGCTGGCGTGATGCATCCATACGCCCTGACAACCAGTACAGGAATGCGGCAGCAGCGCTGATACCCAACAGGCGCAGCTGCGGTGACACGGAAAAATTCTCGACGGCATATTTGATCAGGAAACCCACGCCCAGGAAGAGAATGAGGACACCCACCCTGGCCACCATATTGGTACCCGATAGCCACTCGGCTATCCCAGACAATGTCGGGGTTTCCTGCGGGGTCGTTGTTGTCTCGCTGGGTGATGGCACCGGCCCGGGTTCGGGTGCCGATTCCGGCTCGACCTGCTCCACCACCGGCTTGGCATCGAATCGAGCCGGGGCCGCATCTGGCAGCTCCCCGGAAGCAACGGATTCGCTCACCTCCAGGCTGCCAAGGCGTTCAGCCAAGGGAACCCGCGACACCGCCACCGTGTCGCTATCGACTGGCGCCGCTGCTCTTGCTGTTGCTTTTCCAGCCTTTTCCCTCAACTCATCCTTGGCGGACAACTGGATCACTCGCGCTTGCAAGATCTCCAGCTGTTGCTGCATTTTCCCCAATCGGGTCCTGGATTCGGCTTGCTGCACAGACAAGCGCAATATCGCCCCCAAACACCCACCAAGGATCATGCCCAAAAAAGCACCACTCACGCCTGAGGCGGCAGCACCAATGATGAGTCCAATAATCAGGGGCAGTACGATGTGCATGACGTAACATCCTGGTTGTGCTCTTGCATCCCGGGCAAGCACCGGAAGTATCTTATGGGTTATGCGTCTGCGCGCGCCGTGGATGCCAGTATCCTGCTCTCAGGCGGCAACAATTCGACTGCCCGCACATTGGCATCCAGCTGCGCCACACTCTTCACGCCGGGAATCACGGCAGTGATCGCCGGATGCTTCAGGCACCAGGCTAACGCCCAGGCTGCCTTGGAAGCATCCACCTTCGCATATTGCTCCAGCATTTTATTGGCACGCCCGATCTCGGCATCCAGGTGCTCCTGCTTGCGCATGGCACGCACATCGTTGCCCGGAAAGCGGGCGCCCGGCAGGTATTTACCACCCAGGAAACCACTGGCCAGTGGTGTGCGGGCCAGCACACCCAGTTGCTGGCGCTGGCAGGATGGCAACACTTCAGGCTCTGCACCACGTTTCAGCACGTTATAAACCACCTGGATCATATCCACACCAAGGGCGGTGGCGCGATCAACTTGATGGATATTATTGAGCTGGCCAATGGAAATGCCGAGACTGCGGATCTTGCCGGCTTCTTTCTGTTTGTGCAGCATGGTCCACAAGGCATCATTGTCCAGCTCGGCATCAGAGCCGGAGTGGAACTGGTAAACATCAATGCAGTCTGTTCCCAAGGCCTTCAGTGATTTTTCCAATTGCTGCTGCACCGAGGCGGGCTGCCAGTGGGTTTCCGCGGGGGCATCGGAGCCCCGGTCATGACCAAATTTGGTGGCCAGCACCCAGCGATCACGCTGGCCAGCAATCGCTGCACCGATAAGGGATTCTGACAAGTGATCGCCATAACATTCGGCGGTATCGATCAGGTTGATCCCATGTTCCGAGGCACGCCCCAAAATCCGCTGCACATCGGCGATACCAAAATCCTGCCCCCAATGACCACCGAACTGCCAGGTCCCCACCCCGATCACTGATACCGACAAACCGCTTTTTCCCAACTGGCGAAACCGCATCTGCTTGCTCCCGAGTCGATCTGGGCCATATTCTTGAGGCGCATCAGGGTTTTGATGCTGGCAGCAGTCTAGCATGCACACAGCAATCACCGATGGAGGATTTGTCATGCCCCACACACTCATGCCAACCTTGCTGGCCGTCATGACGCCATTCCCCTACCAGATCGACAGCGAGGCCTCCCTGGAGAGCGCACGACAACTGATGGCGCAGCACAGCATCCACCATCTGGCGGTCACTGAATCAGGGGTGCTCGAAAGCATCGTCTCCAGCCGTGACATCCAGGCCAGTCATTTCCATAATGCGCAAGATGATGCCGGCCTGACCGTGGGCGATGTTTGCCCGCCCCGCGCGTACATTGCGGATTGCCACGACCCGCTGGACCAGATCCTTGAGGCCATGGCCACAACGCATATCGGGGCGGTACTGGTAACGCGCGACGGGGAATTAGTGGGCATTTTTACCCTGCAGGATGCCTGCCGGATGCTGGCGGCGCTGTTACGTACACAACACCCTGACACGCCTCCTG
>SBFY01000079.1 GCA_006227085.1 Gammaproteobacteria bacterium | reverse complement strand
GCATGGTAGACCGGTGAGGAATACACGGCGATGCCATCGGCGAGCACGGTTTTCTTGAACAAACCGACGGCAAAAATGGTCAGGCCAACCGCAAAATCGCGCCGGTCGGCACGCGGCTTGGCCATGAACTGCGGCAGCATTTCGGCATGGTGGACGATCGGGCCGGCGATCAACTGCGGGAAGAAGGTCACGAACAGGCAGTAATGGATGAAGTTGTATTCCTGGGTCTCGCCCCGGTAGGTGTCGACTAGGTAGCTGATTTGCTGGAAGGTAAAGAAAGAGATCGCCAGTGGCAGGATGATTTTTTCCAGGTGATACGTGTTGCCGGTCGCCCAGTTCATGGTGTCGACGAAGAAGTTGGCGTACTTGAAATACCCCAGCAAGGCCAGGTTAGCGATCACCCCGATGGCCAGCAGCCATTTGGCGTGGCGATGGCCCAGCAAGCTGCCCAGGCCATAGTTGAAGCCGATCGACAGCAGGATCAGGCCCAGGTAGGCGGGGTTCCACCACCCATAGAAGAACAGCGAGCAGGCCACCAGCCAGCCCAGCGCACTCTCATACCAGCCTTTCACGCACAGCCAGCGGTAGCCCACCAACGTGATGGGCATGAAAATGAATATAAAGAAGTAGGAATTGAACAGCATGGGCAGGGGCGTGGCGATTTGCCGGCCATTGTGCATGAGCGGGCAGCCCCTGAAAAGGCCTGTGGTGAACGGCTTGGCCGGTCATGCGACAGGTTAAGCCCGTCTTAAGTGCTGTGTGCAAACATGGCTTGCCGGCCATTGGGCGGGGCGGGAGGGGTGTGTTCACGCTGTAGGGCATCTGCTACCCTATGCCCACCCGATGGCAGGGGGCTCGTGCAAGCTCCCTAAACAGTGTCCGCGGCAGACCGATCCAGCATAAATCCACGAGGGGTTGCCGGTGCTCTTCAGTTCCTATGAATTCATCCTGATGTTCCTGCCCGTGACCCTGCTGGTGTACTACTGGCTGGGTATGCAGCACCAGTTCCGGGTGGCGATTGCCTGGCTGGTGGCTTGCTCGCTGTTCTTCTATGGGTGGTGGAACCCCGCCTACCTGGGCCTGATCATTGCGTCGATCTTCTTTAATTACAGTCTGGGCGTCACGCTGTCGGGCCAGTCACGTTCCAAGGCACTGCTGGTGGTTGGCATCGCTGCCAACCTGGCCTTGCTGGGCTACTTCAAATACACCAATTTCTTTATTGATAACCTGAACGCCTTGTTTGGTACGCGGGTGTATGTGCAGGACATCATCCTGCCTTTGGCGATTTCATTTTTTACCTTCCAGCAGATTGCTTACCTGGTGGATGCGTATCGCGGTGAAACGCGCGAATACAACTTCATGCAGTACACCCTGTTCGTGACGTTTTTCCCGCAGTTGATCGCTGGCCCGATTGTGCATCACCGCGAAATGTTGCCGCAGTTCACCCGCCATATTACCGAGCAAGTGAACGCGGCCAACCTGATGGCTGGATCGGTGATTTTCTTTATCGGCTTATTCAAGAAAGTGATGGTGGCCGATAACATCGCACAGTTTTCCACGCCCGTGTTTACCGCTGTTGAGCATGGCATGCAGCCTACCTTGTTTGAGGCATGGGGTGCCGCACTGGCCTATTCACTGCAACTGTATTTTGATTTCAGTGGTTATGCGGACATGGCGATTGGTATTTCGCTGATGTTCGGTATTCGCCTGCCACTGAATTTCGATTCGCCCTACAAGTCGACCAGCATCATTGATTTCTGGCGTCGCTGGCACATGACCTTGTCACGTTTCCTGCGGGATTACCTCTACATTCCCTTGGGTGGCAACCGCAAGGGTGAGTTCCGCCGTTACATTAATTTGGCAGTGACCATGTTGCTGGGCGGGTTGTGGCACGGTGCTGGCTGGACCTTTGTGATCTGGGGTGGTTTGCACGGCCTGTATCTCGTCGTGAACCATCTCTGGCGCAGCCTGTGCAGCAAGGTTGGTTTGGGGCAAGGGCGATCCACGTTTGCCGGGCGCTTGCTGGCCGGCAGTATTACGTTTATTGCGGTGGTCGTGGCATGGGTATTCTTCCGTGCTGAATCCTTCCACGGTGCGATGGCGGTGTTGAATGGCATGGTGGGTAACCATGGCGTGACGCTGCCGATCAAATATGAAGAACGGTGGGGCGATTTTGCCATGCAGCTGAAAGGCTGGGGCGTGCTGTTCGACGACAACCTGTTCCAGGGTAACAAGCAACTTGCCCAAACCCTGATCTGGTTGCTGGTGGCCTGGTTCATGCCGAACTGCCAGACCTTGATGCGCAACTACGAAGTGACGACCGATAAGGTCACGGATACGTCGCGCATTGTGTTCAAGCCGAACCTGGCTTGGCTGCTCTTCATTTACCTGCTCGCTGTTGTCAGCATCCTGAACCTGGGTGGTGTCAGCGAGTTCCTGTACTTCCAGTTCTGATCATGACGATCACGACCAGGCATTATGTGCGCTACCTCTTGGGAGGCCTGCTGCTGACCATCGTGTCAGCGGTGATTTTCAATTGGGTCGTTGATCCATTCCAGGTGTTTGGCCATGACGAGATACAGGGCGTCAATCATGCCAAGTCAGACAAGAACAAGCGTTTCAGCAAAGCCTACATCATCGCGCGCGGTGATTACGATGCGGTGTTGCTCGGTTCTTCGCGCGGCCTGCGCTTTAACCCGCGCCACCCCGGTTTCGATGGTTTTCACGCCTACAATGCCGCCTTGGATGGCGGTACGATTTATGAAAGCCTGCGCTACCTGCAGCACGCCCAAGGTGTGCATCCGCTGCGCGTTGCCGTTGTCGGGCTGGACTATTTTTCGTTTTCCACGGCATTCCGTTACCAGTCCGGCTTTGATGAGCAACGCCTGGTGCTGGATGCGAATGGCGACTATGTGCCTTTTTACAAGCGCCTCGAAGATTACGGCAATGCCCTGATTTCACTGGATGCCGTCAAGAACAGCTGGCGCACTTTCCGGCGTAGCCAGGATGATGCCAAGCGCAAGGGCGACAGGTTGCGCGGCCTCGATGAGTTCGGTTTTGGTGAAGGCAACCAAGGCACCTTGATGAAGCTGGGCGGTCATCGGCAGGCATCATTGATCATCGAGAAATATTGCCTGTCCAAGAAAGGCCTGTGGCTGGGCGTTGGCTATGATTTTTATCTCAGGCAGGATTATGGATTCCTGGCCCGCCGCATGCAGGATTTTGAATCCTTGTTGCGTTTTGCGCACAAGCACCGCATTGACTTGAAACTGTATATTTCGCCAATCCATACCCGCTTGCAGGTGGCTACGCGTTATGTGGGCGTTGAGCCTGCATGGGAATTATGGAAACGCATGCTGGTTGAAGCCAATGAAGACGTGGCGCTGGAGTTGGGTCAGCAGCCGTTTGAATTATGGGATTTTGCCAGTGTGAATACCTTCACCACAGAAGAAGTGCCGCGTGATGTGAAAGCAGAAATGCAGTGGTATGAGGAAACATCGCATTTCCGTGCCGCATTGGCAGACAAGGTGCTGGATGTTGTGCTGGACCAGCCGGACAGTGAGGCCTTGTTGGCGCAAGGATTTGGCACCCTGTTGCGTTCCGGCAATATGGATGCCTATCTGGTCGAACAGCGCATCGCCCGTGATCGCTGGTCAGATGCCCACTTGGAGGATGTGCGCGATGTGGTGGAACAAGCGCGCCATGAAAAAACCCTGTATCCCGGCATTGCCTTGCCGGCAGGGCTGGAAGAGTAAATGATCGGTTTGCGTCCTCGCTGGTTTGCCTATGCGTTGTTGTTGGCCGTTACGCTGACCTTGTCAGGCGTGGCTGGTTTTAATTGGTTCATGGACGCTTTCGGTTTGTTTGACGCTCCCAAGGTGCAGGGCGTTAATGCCGACAAGATCATTGGCGATGTGCGCATGACCAAGACCTGGCGTGTGACACGCTCGCATTATGACGGTGTGATTCTCGGGACTTCGCGTGCTGAAGTGGGTTTGAGCCCGCAACATGCAGGCTGGCAAGGATTGTCCTCCTATAACTTTGCCATGCAAGGAGCATCCTTGTATGAGATCTACCGCAACCTGCAGCATGCGCAAGCGGCACAGCCGCTGAAACAGGTGTTACTGGGGCTCGATTTCTTCAACTTCTCGGTGGACCATCGGGCGCCAGAAACGTTTGTTGAGCAGCGCTTGTTAGTGGACAGCAATAACCAGCCCCAGGAGCACCACTATTACATCCGCGATGTCGTGAATGTCTTGTTCTCGGAAGACGGCTACAAAAAAAGCCTGGAAACCTGGCGCACCAATCGTTACCAGAAAGGGCCGACCCACGAAGCCGATGGGCAGATTTCGCAGCCGCGCTGGTTTGCAGGTATCCGTCGCCAAGGCGGGTTTCGCCCGGCCTTTGAGGCCTTTGAAAAAAATTATATGCGCAAGGGCGGTAACTGGTTGGCCTCCCCCGATTTTGGTTATCGTTTCCATGATCCGGTGAGCGGCCATTCGACGTTTGATACCTTTGAAGACTTGCTGGTGTTTTGCCACGAGCGCAACATCCGCCTGGTGTTGTTCACCTCACCGATCCATGCGCGTTTGCAATTAGGGCTTTATGTCACTGGTTTGTGGGATGAGTTTGCTGACTGGAAGCGTTTGCTGGTGTCGACCAATGAATCAGTGGCACGACGCTATGGCCGCGAACCGTTTGTGATGATCGACTTTGCCACCATCAGCCCCTATACCGAAGACCCGCTGCCGGTGGGTGAAACCCGCGAGACGGTGCGCATGGATGGCATGCGCTGGTACTGGGATGCGGCCCATTACAAAAGCGGGCTGGGGGATGTGATCCAGGACCGGGTGTTTTTTGGCACCCCGGCACCGGAGGCAGCGGATTTCGGCCAAGCCCTGGTGAGCGAAGGGCTGGAGCCGTCACTGGAGCAGCAGCGGCAGGCCTTGCGCCGTTACCGCGAGCGTTTCCCGCAGGAATGGCAGGCTGTGCTTGAGCGCGCCCGTTCCCTCAATACCCTGAAGGTGGCGGCCGAGGCGCCGCTTCCTTAACTTCCAGCGGCGGCCGGCTTATCATGGCAGCCAGATCATTGTGAGTGAGCGCCGATGAAGCTGCACTTTCCCCGTTTTGCTGATGCCCGTGTCCTGGTGGTGGGCGACATCATGCTGGATCGTTACTGGCATGGCGCGACGTCCCGCATTTCCCCGGAAGCGCCGGTGCCGGTGGTCAAGGTCAATCACACGGAAGACCGTCCTGGCGGTGCCGGCAACGTGGCGTTGAACATTGCCGCGCTGGGTGCGGCAGCCACCCTGGTTGGCCTCACCGGTGATGATGAAGCTGCTGATGCCTTGTCCGATCGTTTACAGGCTGCCGGTGTGACCTGTGCGTTTGCCCGCCATGCCGGGGTGCCCACCATCACCAAATTGCGGGTGATCAGTCGTCACCAGCAATTGATCCGTATGGATTTCGAGGAAGCCAGCCTGCCAGCAGCGGCCAGCCAGTCGGTCACCGGGCAGGCGGCGCATGCACTCGCGAACGTGCGTGTGCTCGTATTGTCGGATTATGCGAAAGGCACGCTGGCGGATCCGGCGGCATTGATCCAGGCAGCGCGTGAACACAACGTGGCCGTGCTGGTCGACCCCAAGGGCAGCGACTTTGCCAAATACCGGGGCGCTACCTTGTTGACGCCCAACCTGCACGAGTTTGAAGCCGTGGTTGGCGTGTGTGCGAATGAACAGGAACTGGTGTTGCGTGGTGAAGCCTTGATTCGTGAGTTGTCACTGCAAGCCTTGTTGGTGACACGCGGTGAGCATGGCATGACATTGATCCGTCCCGGCCAGCCCGAGTTGCATTTGCCGGCGCGTGCGCGCGAAGTGTTCGATGTGACCGGCGCGGGCGACACCGTGATTGCCGTACTGGCCGCTGCCTTGGCGGCTGGTGAAGACTTGCCGAATGCCGTGGGGCTGGCCAACACCGCAGCCGGTATCGTGGTTGGCAAGCTGGGCACGGCAACGGTGTCAGCACCGGAGTTGCGTCGTGCGGTCTCGCGTGAAATCGGTAGTGAGCGCGGCGTGATGTCGCCGGAGCAGTTGCGCATCGTGATGGAAGATGCGCGCGCCAATGGCGAGAAAGTGGTCTTCACCAATGGCTGTTTCGATATTTTGCATGCAGGGCATGTCAGTTACCTGGAACAAGCCCGTGCCTGTGGCGACCGTTTGGTGGTGGCCGTGAATGATGATGCATCGGTGTCGCGCCTGAAAGGGCCGGGGCGTCCGATTAACCCGGTGGATCGCCGCATGGCGGTGCTGGCCGGCCTGGGCTCGGTGGATTGGGTAGTGTCGTTCAGCGAAGACACGCCGGAAACCTTGTTACAGCAATTGAAGCCGGACGTGTTGGTGAAAGGCGGCGATTACACTCGCGAGCAAGTCGTGGGCTGGCAAATCGTTGAGGGCTATGGTGGTGAAGTGCGCGTGCTCGGTTTGATTGAGGATTGTTCCACCACGGCCATCGTCAACAGCGTGCTGGACCGTAACCGCCCGGCCTGAGCTGCGACACTTGGTCACAGGCCAGCGCGCCAGCGTTTGGCTACCATACGCCCCCTGTTGCCATAGGGGGTTTTATGAAATCCGTATCCGTTGCTGCATCCGGCCTGTTGTTGGCCGTCTCTGCATCCGTTCACGCCGGTCACGCGACTGAAGAACTGCTGGTGACCGGCCGTGCTGACCCCGGGGTGGTCGCGGTTGATGAAGTCCTTCAGTCATCGCCCGATACCGGGGCCTTGTTACGCGATGTGCCCGGCGCGTCCTTGCAGGCCAACGGCCCGCTGAGTGGGCGGGTGCAGATCCGCGGTCTGGCCGGTGACCGGGTCAGCGTGATGCTCGATGGTGCGCATGTCAGCTCCGGCTGCACCAACGCGATGGATCCCCCGCTGCATTATGCGCCGGCCGTGTTGCTGGAATCGCTGCAGGTATACCGTGGCATCGTGCCGGTCAGCCTGGCGCAGGAAAGCATCGGCGGTGCCGTCACCACCACGGCCTGGAACGGACCGTTTGCCAGTGAAGGCGGTGTGGTGTCTGCCGGTCGCCTGCTGTTATCCGGGCAGGATATCAATCACGGCCATTCCGCCAGCCTGGTGACATCAGTGGCCAATCGCAACCATCGCCTGCGTGTCGCGGGTCTGAATGAAGAGGGCGACGACAGTGAGTTCCCGGGTGGTGAGCTGCTTCCCACCGAATACCACCGTGAGCGTGCCGATATCGGTTATGCCTACCAACGCGATGGGCATTTCCTCTCGGTCGATGGCGCGCGGAATGATTCCACCAACGTGGGCACGCCGGCACTGCCGATGGACGTCAGTCACATCGACAGTGACTTGTCACAATTGCAATACCGTTTTACCGAAGGTGACTGGCAGGTTTCAACGCGGGTGTTTCGCAGTGATGTCAATCACGGCATGACCAATTACCACCTGCGCGTG
>SBFY01000164.1 GCA_006227085.1 Gammaproteobacteria bacterium | reverse complement strand
GTCTCTGGCGGCAGTTTTACGGCCGCGTATTATGGGCTTTACGGCGATGATATTTTTAACTCCTACGAACGCCGCTTCCTGAAACAAAGCATCCAGGGAACATTGATTCGCAAACTGTTCAACCCTGTGTATTGGGGGCGCTCCATGTTCAGTGCCTTTGACCGCACAGAAATGGCCGTCGACTATTACGACACCTATATTTTTCGCGGCGCTACATTCAAGGATTTACCTCACGACAAGCCACCCTTTATCGAAATTAACGCATCAGACCTGAACGCTGGTGCCCGTTTTTCGTTTACGCAACGGTATTTTGACTTGATCTGTTCCGATCTGGACGATTTCAGCGTTGCCAGGGCTGTCACTGCATCTTCTGCTGTACCATTACTATTCCCTTCCGTGGTTCTGGAAAACCACAGCGACCAGTGCTCGATTGATAACACCCCGATCGGCATGCAGATCCAGAACATGGATACTGATGAAAATGCACACCAGGCATTACGCGACACCCTGGCAAGTTATCGCAACAAGAAAGAACGCCCCTACATCCATCTGGTCGATGGCGGCATTACCGATAATCTTGGCATGCGAGCCATCATGGATCGCCTTATCACCTTCGGATACCAGCCAGGCGCCAATGATCCCTTTACCCAGTTTGATCACGTCGCCTTTATTGTGGTGAACGCGGAAGTCAAACCGCACCGCACTATCGACCAAACTGCTGAAAAACCGGGTATCGCCAAAACGGTCGACGCGGTCAGCGCAGCACAAATTGCCGGTTTCACCTTACAAACACGTCAGTTACTGCGACGCGGTATCAACACGCAGAACATGGCGGCAGAAGAACAAGGGTTACCCCAAAAATTCCATTACATTGAAATCAGCTTTCAAGATGTGGCTTCACGAAAACTCAAGGATTATCTCAACAACCTGCCCACTTCGCTGGAACTGGATAGCGATCAAGTCGATGAACTGATCCACGCCGGTCGCCATTTGCTGCGAAGCTCCCCTGAGTACCAGACCCTGCTGAATAGACTGCGTGAACAGTGAACACATTAACTGTCACTGACGACTACCGGAGCCTATTCATCGGGGACAGACCCCTTCTGGACGTGCGTGCGCCTGTGGAGTTTTCCCAAGGCGCCTTCCCTGGCGCACATAACCTGCCACTGCTGGATGATCGCGAGCGCGAGCAGATCGGTATTTGCTACAAGCAACACGGGCAAGATGCCGCCATCGCCCTTGGCCACCAACTGGTGGGCGGCGACTTGCGTGCGCAACGTACGCAGGCCTGGTGCGACTTTGCGCGACAGCATCCGGATGCGGTGCTGTATTGTTTCCGTGGCGGGCTGCGTTCGCGCACGGTACAGCAGTGGATGCATGAAGCCGGCGTTGACATCCCCTTGGTCAGTGGCGGCTACAAGGCATTACGCCGATTCCTGATCGACACGCTCGACACCATCAGTCACACGCAACGCTTCATCATCATTGGCGGCCCTACCGGCAGCGGCAAGACCGTGGTGGTTCAAGCACTGGCACAAGCGGTTGACCTGGAAGCGGCCGCTAATCACAAGGGCTCCAGCTTTGGCCGGCCGATTGGCGAGCAGCCCACCCAAATCGATTTTGAAAACCGTGTGGGTATTGCTTTGTTGAAGAAGGAAAGCCATACCTTGCCGGTGTTTCTCGAAGATGAAAGCCTGTTGATTGGCCGCTGTTCATTGCCGAAGACCCTGCGTGACGCCATGCAGGCCGCGCCGCGTGTGCTGGTGGAAGAATCCTTGTCCTCTCGCGCCCAACAGATCCTGCATGAGTACGTGATCGAACAACGCGCAGGCTTTCGCAGCGCTTATGGTGAGGCAGAAGGCGACGCGCGTTACCAGCAAGCCTTGCTCGACAGCCTGCATCGCATTCGCCGACGCTTGGGCGGCGTACGATACCAGCAGCTGAGACAACAGATGGAATCGGCATTGCACGAACAATTACTGCACGATCGACCTGAAGCACATATGGACTGGATCACCGGCCTGCTCGAAGACTATTACGACCCGATGTACACCTACCAGTTATCACAGCACGATAGCCCGATCCTGTTCAAAGGCTCCCGCGCTGATGTCATTCACTGGTGCCAACAACAGGAAAGCCCATCATGAAAACCTTGCTGCGTTATCTCGCCATCACATTATTACTGGCTGCCGGTCATGCCTCTGCCGACAAGCCTTTTGTCTTCACCGCCATTCCGGACGAAGACGAAAGCAAACTGCAGGAACGGTTTGGGCAAGTCGCTGCCTACCTGCAACAGGAACTGGGTGTTCCCGTGCGATATGTGCCGGTGAAATCGTATGCCGCCACCATCACGGCTTTCCGCAACAACCAGGTGCAGCTCGCATGGTTTGGCGGGCTGTCCGGCTTGCGTGCGCGTGAACTGGTGCCCGGCAGCCAGGCCCTGGCACAGGGTGTTGAGGATGCGGCATTCAAGACCTACTTCATCGCCCATCGCGACAGCGGCCTCACACGCGCCGACACCCTGCAGGATACCTTGCGCGGCAAGACCTTTACCTTCGGCGCCAAGGGCTCGACTTCCGGCCGGCTGATGCCGGAGTTCTACCTTCGCCAGCAATTCCGGCAAGCGCCGGAAGACGTGTTTTCCCGCGTGGGCTTCAGTGGCGATCACAGTCGCACCATCGAGCTGGTCATGAGTGGTGCCTATCAGGTCGGCGCACTCAACTACACGGTGTGGGAAAGTGCCGTCGCAGCCGGCCAGGTCGACACTTCGCAAGTCGCCGTGATCTGGGAAACCCCAACCTATCCTGACTACCAGTGGAGCATTCGTGGTGATGTCGATGCCCAATTCGGCAAAGGCTTCATGGACAAGGTGCGTGCTGCCTTGCTCGCCATGAAAGACCCCGCGCTGCTGGCCGCATTCCCGCGCAGCGGTTTCATCCCGGCCAGTAACAGCGATTACCAGCCGATTGCCGATACCGTCAGCGCCATCGGTTTGATCGAGGAATAAGATGGGTATGGCACTGTCACTGCAGCGCGGCAAGATCAGCTACGGCGACACCGTCGTCCTGCAGGAGATTGATCTCAGCATCGCCCAGGGCGAGCGTGTTGCCATCATCGGTGCCAGCGGCAGTGGCAAAAGCACCTTGCTGGAACAGTTGTACCAGCAGGCACCGGCACAATGTGCCTGGTGCCCGCAAGACCCGGCATTGATCGGCAACCTGAGCGTGTTCCACAACATCTACATGGGCCGGCTGTCACATCACCGCTGGCCTTACAACACGTTGAACCTGCTGCACCCGCTCGCCCGCGAACGCGATGCCGCACAACACTGGATTGATGCATTGGAATTGCCGGCAGCAACGACACGGGCAGACAGCCTTTCCGGCGGCCAGAAACAACGTGTCGGCATTGCCCGTGCGCTCCACCAGCAAGCACCGGTCTTGCTGGCGGATGAGCCGGTGTCGGCCGTGGACGATTGGCAAGCTGATCGCATCCTGTCACTGCTGGTACAGCACAGCGACACCCTGGTACTGGCCTTGCATGACATCGGCCAGGCCCTGCGTTACTGCCAACGCATCATTGCACTGAAAGACACACGCATTGTCCTTGATGCACCCTGCCACACCCTCAGCACTGATGCCTTGCAATGGGTCTACGACTGAGCCTGCGTCATTTCCATGCCGGCCTGCTGCTATTGGCCGCCTTGTGTATCGCGTTGGGTGACTGGGCGATCGGTAGCCATGATCCGTCACGCATCCTCTGGCGCATCCTGCACGGGGCCATCACGCCGGATTTCACTAACACGCATGAATGGTTGCCAGCCATGGGCAGCACCATTGCCTTTGCCATGCTCGGTGTTGGCGCAGCCTGGGCGCTGGGCCTGTTGTTATCACTCGTCTATCACTGGCGCCTGGTGCGCTGGTGTTGCGCGAGTGTGCGCGGCGTGCACGAATTGTTCTGGGCATTACTGTTCCTGCAAGTGTTCGGCCTGCACCCATTGACTGGCCTGCTGGCGATTGCCCTGCCCTACAGTGGCATCTGTGCCCGCGTTTATGCCGAACTTGTAGAAGAAACCAGCGGCTTGCCCGAACGGCATTTGCGCGCCAGCGATCGTTTCAGCCGTTTCCTGTGGGCACGATTGACACAGGCGTGGCCGCACATCCGTGCCTACAGTGGCTACCGCATGGAATGCGGTTTGCGTTCGAGCGCGGTACTGGGTTTTATCGGACTGCCGACACTGGGTTATCACCTGGAGACGGCTTTTCGCCAAGGCCAGTATTCGCAGGCGTTTGCCTTGCTGTATGCCTTCTTCCTGTTGATCGGCACACGCCACTGGTGGCTGCGACCCCGATGGCTGCCGGTGTATGCCATTGCCTCACTCGTGTGGCTGGCACACACATCAGCACCATACCTGTCATTGCAGCCAAGCCTGCTGTGGCAATTCCTCAGCCACGACATCTGGCCACGGGCGTTATTGGCAGGCAACCTGGCTGCCACAGGCGATTGGCTATGGGCCTTATTCCATGATGAAGGCTTGCCCGGCCTGTTCAACACCTTGCTGCTGTCACTGGTGGCATTGGTCTTCACGCTGGCGTTCAGCCTGCTGCAATTCCCCTGGGTGTCGCGGCATTTTGTGCGCACGCGCTGGCGCTGGCTGGGTCATGCATTGCTGGTCGCGCTGCGTTCAACGCCGGAATACGTGCTGGCCTATATCGGGCTGGTCTGGCTTGGGCCTTCCATGCTGCCAGCCGCATTGGCACTGTCTGTGCATAACGGTGCCATCATTGCGTTCCTGTCAGGTCAGGCCAGCAACACGCTGCTATTGCGCACAGACACCCCGGCCGGGATTGATCGTTATTTCTGGACAGTCCTGCCGCGACTGTATCGCACGGTGCTGGCCTTCACCCTCTACCGTTTTGAAATCATCCTGCGCGAAAGCGCCATCCTCGGCATCCTCGGGATTTATACGTTGGGCTTCTATATTGATTCCGCATTCGAGGATTTCCGTTTTGACAAGGCCATGGTCTTGATTGTGCTCACGGCAGGACTGAATATAGTGGCGGAAATATCGGCACGCGGTTTGCGCCAGCATCTGGCTTTGCGCAACACCCCGGAAGAAATCTGAGCAGGACAGCGGTTTGCAGCCATCACCCATCACAGACAAGGCACAGATCCTGCTCGCAGGTGGCGGCCACACGCATGCCTTGCTGCTGCGCATGTGGGCCATGCATCCCCTGCCGGGTGTGTCACTGGTGTTGGTATCTGACCAGGTGCTGGCACCCTATTCCGGCATGTTGCCCGGCTTGCTTGCAGGTGAATACACCGCTGCGGATACCCACATCGACTTGCAACGCCTGTGCCAGGCCGCTGGTGCGACCTTCATTCATGCCCGCATCACAGGGGTGGATGCCCAACAACAGCAGTTGTTACTGGAAGACCGGCCACCGCTGCGCTACGAATGGTTGTCGATCAATACCGGCATCACACCATCACACATCAGTGGCAGTGATGAACATGCCATTGCCCTGAAACCGGTGAGCCAGTTACGCGAACGCTGGCAATCGTTCCTCGCGGAAAAAGCACCACACCATGTTGCCGTGATCGGCGGTGGCGCGGCCGGTTTTGAAATCGTGCTGGCCATCCATGATGCCTTGCAGGCCACCGCAGCGAACACCGCGTTCACCCTGCTCAGCGCCGGCGGATTACTCGCTGGTTACCCGCTGGCAGTGCAGCAACGTGCACGCCAGTGTTTGCAGGATGCCGGCATCAACTTGCATGAGGACTTCCGTGTTGCGCGCATCGAAGCCGGCACCGTGATGGGCGAAACCCATCAGCTGGAGGCCGATGCCATTTTCCTCGCCACACCGGGGCAAGCCCCTGCATGGATCCGGCATTCCGGCCTCGCCTGCACTGATGACGGTTTCATTGCCGTGCATGACAGCTTGCAAAGCCTGCAGCATGACCATGTGTTCGCGGTCGGCGATGTGTCCGTGCAGGTGAATCACCCGCGGCCACGTGCCGGGGTGTATGCGGTACGGCAAGCACCTGTGCTGTTCCATAACCTGCGCGCGGCTATTCACGGGCAACCACTCAAACAGCATCGCCCCCAACAGCGCTTCCTGAGTTTGCTGCGTTGCGGCCCGCGAACTGCGATTGCAGCCAAAGGGGGTTTGCATGCCCAAGGTCATTGGGTGTGGCAATGGAAAGACACGATTGATCGTCGCTTCATGCGCCAGTTCAGTGAACTGTCCGGCATGACCGGCACTCCCGGGCACACATCCGGCAGCCAACCGATGCGCTGCGGTGGCTGCGGTGCCAAAGTGGGCAAGACCGTACTCGACACAGTATTGGCACAACTGGATGTCACTTGCGATGCAGACACCGTGATCGGCCTGCAACAGCCGGATGATGCCGCCATCATCACGCCGCCAAAAGGCATGCAACTGGTGCAATCAGTGGATGGCTTCCGCAGTTTTATCGATGACCCGTTCTGGTTTGGCCGCATTGCGGCACAGCATGCCATCAGTGACTTGCACGCCATGGGTGCCACGCCACATTCGGCGTTGGCACACATCACCTTGCCACATGGCAATGCCGTGCAGATGGAAAACACCTTGTTGCAAGTCATGACAGGCATGACACGCACCTTGCATGAAGAAGGCATGCAGTTGCTGGGTGGCCACACCGCTGAAGGTGCTGAGCTGTCCGTTTCACTCACCGTCAATGGCTTCATTGCCGCGCGTAGCGCACTCACGAAAGCGGGCATGAAAACCGGTGACTGGCTGGTGCTGAGCAAACCACTGGGCACCGGTACCCTGTTTGCGGCGCACATGCAGCAACGCACCCAGCCCGAATGGATTGAGGCGGCACTCGCGGTCATGTTGCAATCCAATCGTGAGGCCAGCGAACGCTTGCGCAGCCTGGGCGTGCATGCCTGCACGGACGTGACCGGCTTTGGCCTGCTCGGTCATTTGCTGGAAATGTGTGAGGCAAGCCACTGCGGTGCCGAGTTGTTCCTTGATCAATTACCCGTGCTCGCCGGCGCACATGCCTGCCTGGCGGCCGGCATTGAAAGCACACTGGCACCCGAGAATCGCCGCTTTGCCGAGCGCATCAGCAATCTTGCGAATTGGCAAACCCATCCCTTGCTGCCACTGCTGTTTGACCCGCAAACCTCTGGTGGCTTGCTGGCCAGTATCCCGGCCGACAGTGCGACCGAGGGATTCACCGTGATCGGCCGTGTCTGCCAGACACCCGGCGTACATTTGGTGCTTTAAGGTACCTGGGCGACTGGCCGAAGCGCCTTGCTCCAGAACATCATCGGTTTCACGCTTTCAGCCGGCTGGTCGACGTCTTTCCATCCGTAAGCTGCGATCAATTCCGGGTGCGGGGTGTAACCGCGTTTTTCCCAGAAGGCATCCAGCGGTTCATAATCGCTGGGGCGCAGGGGATGACCTGCAGGCCGCTGCACGGCTGAAAACATGCAGTACTGGCAACCCGGCAGCGATTGCG
>SBFY01000121.1 GCA_006227085.1 Gammaproteobacteria bacterium | reverse complement strand
CTGGGCAGCAACCTGCTCGGCATCGACATGGTATTGATGTACACCATCGGCCGGAAAACCGGCAAGGTCATTGCGACACCCGTTGCCTGCTACCGACTTGATGATGATGGTGTCTGGGTGCATGCCACCAACCACGGCCAGGACGCACCACCGGCCTGGTGGCTGAACCTGCAAGCACAGCCGGAAATCGATATCCGGCTGGGACGGCAACGCTACCGCGTTCGCGCAGAAACGTGCAATGACGAGCGCTACGAAAGCCTGTGGGCACAAATGCAGGCGAAACAACCGCGTATTGCTGCCTATCGCCAACAAACCTCGCGCCATATCCCGCTGGTCTTGCTACGTTTCCTCAATCGTTACGAATGACGGTCGTCACCTCAGCTGCCACGCACAGCGATGCGTTCTGCCAACGCCAGCGTGCGGCGTGCCTCTTCGACATGCAACGCTTCCACCAAACGCCCGTCAACGACCATCACGCCTTTGTCACCGCCGGCGGCATCCCATGCTGCCACCATCCGTCGGGCCGACTCAACCGCTGCCGCTGAAGGGGCAAACGCCTGGTTGGTGATCGCCAATTGCTTCGGGTGAATCAAGGTCTTGCCATCGAAACCCAATCGCAGGCCTTGTTCACATGCCGCTTGCAATCCCGCTTCATCATCAAGGTGGATATACACCCCATCAATCACATCCAGCCCATGGCAACGCGCCGCCAGCACGCAACGCGACAAGGCATACTGGAAACCTTCGCGTGCCGGCGTTTGCGGGACACGCATGGCCTTGGCCAGGTCATTGGTCCCCATCACCAGCACCGCCAGTGACTTGTCCGCAGCGGCAATGCTGTCGACCTGCATGACCCCGCGCGGTGTTTCAATCATTGCCCACAGCCCCATGTGCTTGCCACCCTGCTCCACCAGCAAGTGACGGGCATGCTGGACGCTATCGGCGGATTCCACCTTGGGCAACAATACGGCTGACACCCGTGATTGGGCAGCGATGGCTTGCATGTCCTCGCGACCAGTATCAGTGTGGATATCATTGATGCGAACGACGATTTCACGGTCAGCGTAATCGTGCTCGCGCAAGGCCTGCAGAACACCCGTGCGGGCAGCATCCTTGTCGGCTGGCGCAACCGCATCCTCAAGATCCAGGATCAACACATCCGCCGGCAATCCTGCCGCCTTTGCCAGCGCTTTCGCATTATTCCCCGGGATATACAGTACCGAACGGCGTAACGTCATGATGCCTCCCCGACAAGACTGGCAGTGATTTCCGGTGCACCGCGCAAGAATGCACAGACCGATGGCGTCACCACATCCGCGGCTTCCCGGTGTGGGAAATGGCCCGCCCCCGGCACACGCAAAAAGGCCAGCTCACCGGTGTAGGCGCGCTCCAACCCATCGAACTGGTCGATACCGACCGAACCATCGGCATCACCACAAATCACCAGCGTGGGCACAGTGACCGGCTGGGCGAGCAGCTGCCACTGTTCCCGTGTGGCACCGCGGATCATGCCGCGGTAATAACCCAATGCCGCTTTTAAACCACCGGGCATCCCCAGTGCTTTCTTGACCGGCCCCAATTGCCATTCCGATGCATCCCAATGCGGTGACCACGCCTGGTACAGGCGGTCAATGAATGCGAAGTTATCCAGCGCCACCCGCCATTCCGGCAACCATGGCAATTGGAAAAACATGACATACCAGGATTTGCGGAATTGCCCCAATGTCCAGGCCCCGTGCTCCATATGCGGCACCGATGACACCACCATGCGGTCAATCGCGGAAGGCTGCATGTTCGCTGCGGCAATGGCGGCCATGCCACCCCAATCATGCCCATAGACATACGCAGGGCCATCACCACGAAACGCTTCCACCCATGCCAGCACATCGCGACCGATTGCCAACATGGAATAATCACCCTCTGCTGACAGTCCGCTCGGGTAATAACCACGCAAGTACGGCATCACCACCCGAAAACCGGCTGCGGCCAGTGCCGGCGCAATACCGAGAAAGGTGTCCGCACTATCTGGAAAACCATGCAGGCACAGCAGTAGCGGCCCTTCACCGACTTCGTAATACGCGAAATCAATGCCATTCAATGTCTGTGTCTTTAATTCCGGCATGGCCAATCTGTCCAGGCTTCGACCTGCTCCCACGGGATACATCCGGCTATAATAACCCCTCATCCACCCATTCTGGACAACACTGCCCCAAGGATATTGCCATGAGCTTGCTGGATCGTTTCCGCCTTACCAACAAAGTCGCGCTGGTGACCGGCGGCAGCCGTGGTATCGGCCTGGCCATTGCCCAGGGCTTCGCGGACGCCGGCGCAGATGTGGTGATCGCCGCTCGCGACAAGGATGTGCTCGCGAAGGCAGAAGCCCAACTCAAACAGGCCGGCACACGGGTGCTCGCCCTGTCCTGCAATGCCAGCCGTGAAAGCGACCTGCAGGCACTGGTCGACCAGACCCTCGCCACCTTCGGGCGACTCGATATCCTCGTCAATAACGCTGGCGGTGCCTATCCGAATGACATGCTGAAAACCAGCACCGAACAATTCGAGAAGGATTTCCATTTCAATGTGGGCGCGCCGTTCACGCTCTCCCGCCTGTGCGCACCTGCACTGAAACAACACCAGGGCTGCATCATCAACATCACGTCTGCTGCGGCGCGATACAGCCAGAAAGGCTTTACCTCCTATGGCACCGCAAAAGCAGGGCTGACCCACCTGACGCATTTAATGGCAGCCGACCTGGCACCGGATATCCGCGTCAACGGCATTGCACCCGGCAGCATCATGACGGACGCGTTGGCGCAATTCATCCAGGGCGAAGCGAAAGAGAAAATGATTGCCTTGACGCCCATGAAAGCGCTCGGTTACCCGGAAGACATCGCGGCAGCAGCGCTATACCTGGCTTCACCGGCATCGCAGTGGGTGACGGGCAAGATCCTCGAGATCGATGGTGGCGCCGACGTCACCACCTGGCCATTCTGAACCAGCAGCGCATCAGCATCGTTGACGATGGGGCTTATTCCGCCCCATCAAGAATGGACTTGAACCCGGACGGATCATGCCGCCCGAACACCACTGTTTCGAGCGTAGCAACCCCTTCTTCTTCACCGAAACGGGCGCGGCATACCTGGTGGACATGGATGTTGCGGTAATCCAGCGGGTCTTCCGTCGCGAGATCATACTCTTCACGCCCGAGTGCACTGTCGCCTTTCCAGAAGCCGTGCCCCCACTCCGCATGCTGGTAGCCCAAACCTTTCATCAGGAAATGCTGGGTGGGTTCCAGCACCAGGGTTTGTTCACCCGAAGCCATCGGTAACACGATCTCCTCACGCCGGGCCCAGCGGGTGCCTGGCTGCCAGTCGATGCGGTGATGCGCACCCTTGATCACCTCCAGGCCCGGCTCTTCACCGATCGGTACTTTCCGCACATCAGCAAAGGTTGGCAAGCGGGCTGCGCCGACCTGCGTCGGGGTACCGTCGGGATCCTGGAAGGTGTTGTAGTGCAGGCAAAAATCCTTGAAATGGGCCGGTGTCCAGTTCCAGTACACGCTGGGCTCCTTGTTAACGAGACCCGGCGCACCAGCTTCCGGCTCACCCACGGGACGCACGCCCCAGGACTTGTCGCGCGTGCCATAGCAACTGTCGGACAACACCGTGACACGCTGGCTGTCCACCTCGACCCAGCCTTCCCAACGACCAAACTGGGTGAAGCGGCAAGTGTTCATCAACAAACGCACATCTTCACGCAACACATTCTGCGGCTCCTGGTGGGCCGCTGTACGGGCATTGAAAATCAATTCACCACGGATGCCGGTGTCATTGTCATCGATCGCAATACGGATACGATGCATCGGTTCCAGCACCGTGATACTGAACGGACCGACTTGCATCTGCATACGGTCACGCGGGGCCCGGCAGGAGGCATGCAAGGCATACTGCTTGCCACCCAGGACAATACTGAAATGGGCATCCATCACCCGCCGATTGGGGTAGAGGCCAAGACCCGCCTCAAAGATAAACGCATTGCCGAGATCAAACCCATTGAACCAGTAGCGATCATAAAAATTGCGATCACTCTGCGATGGCAAGCACACGGGCTCAGCGGTCTGGTGAATCAGGTAATCATCGAAGGACGTAATCATGCCGGGTACCTTGCCTAAGCCTGATGGGAGCAAGCCAGCTTGCCACGAGTGATGGCACACCGGAATTACAATCCGGTTAATCGCTGTCCGGGTGTATAGTGAATGGCGGCTTGCGGCTCCTGCAGGCCACTGACAGACTAGCCCCTCTGATGGAGAGCTCCCATGACTTGCCGAACACGTTCATTCCGCGCGCTTGCCCTCACCACCCTCCTGGCCGCATTGCTCGCCTGCGCCACCAGCCCCACGGGTCGCAAACAGCTGATGCTGGTGTCTGAAGACATGGCCATCAGCGCCTCGAAAGAAGCGTACGCGGCAGAAATCGGCAAATTCCAGCAAGAAGGCAAGATCTCCACCGACAAAGCCCTTAACGACCGCGTCCAGCGCATCACCCGGCGGCTGGTCGAACAGGCCAAGGTCATGCGTCCTTCGTCCAGCGACTGGGAATGGAGCGTGGTGGTCATTGATGACCCGGAAGTGGTCAATGCCTGGTGCATGGCCGGCGGGCGTATGGCGATCTACACCGGCTTGATCCAGAAAATCAAACCCAGTGATGACGAAATTGCCCAGATCATGGGTCATGAGATCGCGCATGCCTTGTCCAATCACACGGCCGAACAGATGTCGATCGCACTGGCCACCCAGGTGGGCGTGATGGCCGCAGGTGTGGCAGCCGACAAACCAGCGATTGCCATGACCGGCACGGCAATGGCCGCCGCACTCGCCATCCAGCTGCCCAACAGTCGCACCGCCGAAACCGAAGCTGACCGTATCGGTATCGAGCTGGCGGCCAAAGCCGGCTTTCACCCCAAAGCGGCGGTTACCTTGTGGGAAAAGATGGGTCAACTGGGTGGCAGCCGGCCACCGGAATTCCTGAGCACCCATCCGGATCCGGCCAATCGCTTACAGCGCCTGGCCGGGCTGGTACCGGAAATGATGCCGTACTACCAACAGGCCAACACCCCGTGAGACGGCTGACACAAGATTAACTTGAGGCCGCTGCCGCAGGCTGACAGACTCCCTGCCTTGGATGGAGACCAGCATGCTTTGTTTTTCACGCATTCTCACATCGGCAACAGCTGTGATATCGCTGGTGCTGGCAGGTTGTTCCGGTGATGACCTCGCTACTGACATCACGCCCACCACGCTCAGCGTCAACACCCACACCGTCGCCAAGACAGAATGGTCTCCTGAAATCCATGCCTTTGGCACCTTTGAATCAGCCGATAAGACCTACCTCAGTGTGGATTCCCCTGACCTGGTGAGCAGCGTGCATTTCGATGCCGGCCAAACGGTTAACGCGGGTGACATCCTGATCAAGCTGGACGGCAAGAAACAGGAGCTGCGCTTGCAGCAAGCCACGGCCGATGTGAGCAGTGCCAAAGCCATGCTGGGAAAAGCCCAAAGCACCCACGAACGCTATCGCAGCTTGTTCAGCCGCCAGATGATTTCCAAGGAACAGATGAAACAGGCTGAAACCGACTTTGAAAGCGCACAGGCACGTTTACGGCAGGCTTCGGCAGCGGAAGCGCTCGCACAGCAGGAATTGAAGGAAACCACGGTCCGCTCACCGGTTGACGGGATTGTCGAATCACGCAGTGTGGAAGCCGGCCAGAATGTCATGCCCGGCCAACAGCTGGGCGTCATCCAGGGCATCAATACGCTACGCGTTGTGACCTATGTGACACAGCGCGAAGTGAATTCGCTGCAAATCGGTGAAACCGCGCCAATCAGTACGCAAGGCGTACCCGGGCGGCAATGGCAAGGTCGCGTCGAATTGATCGGTAGCACAGCAGAACCTGGTACCGGTAACTTTGCCGTGCGACTGGCTGTGAACGACCCTGATGGCCTGCTGCGCGAGGGCATGTCAGCGCGCGTGATCCTCAAGGGCTTCACTGTTCCCGATGCCTTGCTGATTCCCCGCAGTGCACTCACCGACCGGGACCGGCGCCGCGTTGTGTACACCATCAAGGACGGCAAGGCTGCCATGGTGGAACCGGTACTCGGCCTGGCCGATAGCGAACGGGTACGGGTGCTCGCCGGACTGGAAGCCGGTGACCAGGTGATTACCAGCCGGCTGGACCTGATCGTGGAAGGCACACCAGTACAAGCACTACCCGCCCAGGCACCAGCTGCTGCCCAGCCATGAAAGCATTCATCGGCTTTTTTGTTCACCGGCCACTCCTGGTCAACCTGATCATGGTGTTTTCGGCATTAGCCGGATTCGCCGCACTCAACACCCTGAACTACAACGTTTACCCGGAAATGGATGTTGGTGGTGCCACCATCACCACCTTGCGACCTGGTGCGAGCGCGCAGGATGTCGAACTATCCGTCACCACACCACTGGAAGAAGAAATCCTGAAAGTGGATGGTATCGACAAACTGGTCTCCAAAAGCATGGAAGGCATGTCGAGCATTCTCGTGCGCATGCACCCGGATAACAGCAAGGAACAAAACGACCAGATTGAAAGCGAACTGCAACGGGCTATTGACCGCGCCTACGCACGTATGCCCGATGACCTGCCAGAGAAACCGGACATTGAGCGTCACAAGCCGGACCGCATCCCGGTCATGCAATTACTGGTCACTGGCAAAGTCCCGGAAGAAACCCTGCGCACGACCGCACGCCAGTTATCAAACGCACTGCGCGAGGTCGAAGGCATTGGTGGCGTCTCCATGCAGGGATACCGCAAAAAGGAAGTCCGCATCCTGCTGGATGCCGACCGCATGCATCACTTGGGCGTATCGGCACAGGAGATCCAGCAAGCGATCTTGCGCCGCAACCTGCGGGATTCCGGTGGATCGCTTGAGTCTTTCGTTTCCGAACAGGACGTGCTCACCATCGGCCAATTCCAGGACCCGAAAGATGTTGAAACCGTCATCATCCGCAGCGCCAAGCCTGGCGACTATGTGCGAATCCGTGATATCGCCCAAGTCGTTTATGACTATGAAGACTGGACGATCCAATCGAGCACTGATGGCGAAACGGGCATTACCTTGTTACCGCGGACACAGGCTGGAGCCGATGGTCTCCGGGCGTCGAATCGCATACGCGCATTCATTCATGACTACGAGAAAAACCTGCCGCCCGGCGTGAAGATCACCATCCTCAATGACATGTCACGCTTCACTCGCGACATGCTCAATGTGCTCACGTCCAATGCGGGCGTGGGTTTTATCTTGGTGTTCCTTGTGCTGCTGGCCTTTTTCCCATTCCGTATCGCCGGCTGGGTGACCATCGGGGTACCCGTTGCCCTGCTGATGGTCTTTGCAGCAATGCCCTTCATCAACATCAGTGTCAACCAGCTCTCGCTGGGTGGCTTGATCCTGATGCTGGGGTTGCTGGTCGACGATGCCATCGTGACCAG
>SBFY01000119.1 GCA_006227085.1 Gammaproteobacteria bacterium | reverse complement strand
TTGGCGTTGGGAACGTGGCGTGATGCGCATGGGCGTTGCACGGTATTGGTCACTGCGCAAGTGGATGGCGCAACCGATTTGGCTACCTTGGTGCGTGAACATCCTGGCCGCTTTGCGGATCCGGTGTGGTTTGCAGCCCTGTGTGATGCGCTGGCGTTACAGGTCCGGCAGATGCATGAGGCCGGTTTTGCCCATAACGATCTCAATTGGCGCAACATCCTCGTGTCACGGGATGGGTCATGTCCCCGCACATGGATTTTTGATTGCCCGAGTGGTCGTCGCTGGGTATGGCCGTTCCTGGGGTTTCGCATTACCAAGGATTTGACGCATCTCGACAAGATGGGGCGGCGCTATTTGCGTGCCACGCAGCGCATGCGCTTTTTCAAGGCGTATTGCCAGTGCGATCGTTTATCTGCTGCTGACAAGCGTTTGGTACGCAAGGTGCTGGGCCGCAAGGTGAATGCCAAGTACCAGCCCATACGCGAGCATTGATCAGCGTTGGCGGCTGTTGGCAATATCGACGAATAATTGGCGGGTGGACTCGAAGAGCGGCCAGGCCCATGCCGCCCGTTCAAAATCCTGTTGCGGAATCGTCTGCATGCGCTCGTTGAAGCGGTGGATGATATTGGCCAGGGTGTCCGGGTCGCGTTTGTTTTGCAGGCCGTTTTCCAGGCTGACGCTGGAGCAGGGCGCCTTGTTGGTGATACTCAGCCATTCGTCGATGAGCAAGGTATCCAATGCAGGAATGGTCTTATCAGCCCCACTGTGTTTGCAGGCCTGTTGCAAGGTTTCTGCTGACTGGATCCAGCGGCTGGTCACGACATAGTTGTTGGTCATGCAGCGCCCGTTCAGGCCCCAGAAAAACAGCGGGTGTTCGGATTTCGGGCTACCCAGTGTGCAGCCTTTCCAGATGCCGGCGTCATGCTGGTAGAGGTCGGTTGCATCCAGTGCGCTGGCCAGTTGCGGGCTGAGCCAGTCATCATCGTCAATAAACACATAGGCATGGCCATCACCCAGTGGCACATTGCGGTAATGCTCATAGGCGATGAAGCGCGTCCCGCCAATGCACTGGTTGTGTCCGGTGGCCAGCTGCTTCAGGCGATGACGTGTCTCGAAATAACTGATGGCAAAGGTGCTGTTCCAGAGCCCTACCATGTCCACCATGTAGTCATCCGGCCTTTCCCACAAGCGGCAAAAAGGAATGGAGGCCTTCCGGTAAGCGGCTTCGTCCATGTGCTGCCAATCCAGGGTCTGGCGTTGCACGATGATGACAGCGGGTTTGCCTGTCATGCAGGATCTCCCAGCAAACCGAACAGGTAAGCGGTGTCGAGGTACTCCCAGGCTTCGGCGATCATGCCATCCTGCAGGCGGAACAGGGTCTGGTATTCATTTTCATACGCCTTGCCATTGGCGGTGATGGCCTGCAGGGTAAAGTGCATGTGTACCCGGTCTTGTTCACAGGTGAATTGGTGATACATAAAGCGGGTTGAACCGGGTTGGTAGTACTGCGGGACTTCCTCGTGCAGCATGCGCAGGATGGCTTCGCGGCCGATGCGGTCACGACCTCCCCAGGCTGCTGCTGAGCGGGGCAGGTGCCAGATGGCATCAGGTTGGAAAAACCCCGACAGGTCCAGGTCAGCGCCATGCAGGAAATGCTCCAGCTGTTGCTGGAATCGCTGGATGGTGGCGAGAGGTTTTTCCGGCATGAAGACTCCTTGCATGGCAGTATAACAATCCATCGTTATTCGTTGGGACGGGATCATGAAGCAGTTATTGGTGGTGTATCACTCCCAGTCCGGCCGGACCGCACAGCTGGCCGCTGCCGTGGCTGGGGGCGCACGCCAGGAAGCGGGCGTGTCGGTGCGCGTGCTGCCCGCCAGTGAAGCGGGTGCCGGGGACTGGTTGGGCAGTGATTTGCTGGTGCTTGGCAGTCCCGAGTGCGCCGGTTATCTCTCCGGCGGCATGAAGGATTTCCTCGACCGGTGCTTCTACGCAGTGCAGGATCGGGCTGGCATGCCCTATGCCAGTTTTGCCAGTGCCGGTAACGATGGCAGGAATGCGATTGCCCAGATCGACCGGATATTGTCCGGTTGCCGGATGAAGCCGGTGGCTGAACCCGTCATTGTCCGTGGCGAGCCGGATCCGGCGGCGTTGCAGGCCTGCCGGGAGCTGGGGCAGGCCTTGGCGGCAGGTCTCGCGCTGGGTATTTTTTGATCAGGGGAAAATATTGCTAATGGAAAAAGTCTTATAAATTAATAATTTAATAGCTATTCGCCTCCTGACAGTGAAATCCATCACACTTTTTCCTACACTCAAGAAGCATCCTGCTAAGCGTCATATAAAGAAGAAAAAGGGGAAATCATGCGCCAGTCCATCCTGTCCCGGAGTATCCATGTCTTGTCGATCGGTCTGCTGGCGGCAATGCCGGCATGGTCACAAGAGCCCTTGCCCGATGACCTGGAAGACCTCGAAGAGGTTCTGGTGACGGGTTCCTTCATCCGTCGCGATGTGGAAAAGTCCCCATCCCCGGTTGAATTGTTTAACCGGGCGTCGCTGGAATCTTCCGGTTCCGCCACGCTGACCGATTTCGTCAAGGACATTACCCTCAATCTCGGTTCGGAGTTCCAGACTGACACGTTCACCCAGAACGCCACACAGGGCACTGCGAGTGTGAACTTGCGTGGGCTGGGATTGGGCTCCACCCTGGTTTTGATCAATGGCAAGCGCAGTACCCTCAGCGCATCGGCTGCTAATGATGGCCAGACGTTTGTGGACATCAACTCCTTTCCGCAAATCATGGTCGAGCAAGTGGAAGTCCTGAAAGAGGGTGCAGCGGCGACATATGGTTCGGATGCAGTTGCTGGTGTCATCAACTTTATCCTCAACGAGGATTTTGAAGGCTTTGAACTGACTGGCGGTTACCAGACCACCACGCAGGATAACCAGGAAGACATGAACCTGGGTGCCCTGTGGGGTTTTGGCTCGGGTGATACCCATGTCGTGATCGGCGCCAATTATTTCAAGCGAACGCCGTTGTATGCCGGTGAACGTGATTTCACCCGTGGCACGGGAACCAGTGATGCTGGTAACCCGGGGGCGTTCCTGTTTGATACCAGTATCATCCCGCCTATCCTGATCCCGCCGGGAGTCACAGTGCCACCGTTTGCACCGCTGATTGATCCTGCATGCAGTGGCGCACCCAAGAGCACGCCGAATATCCAGTTGTCGGTGATTCCGGGTGTGGTGGATATCGGTACCTGCCAGATGGACTTCATTGATGCCTTCGACCTGGTCACGGAAGAAGAGCGCATCCAGACCATGGCCATCATTAATCACCGTATCAATGACTCGCTGAATTTCTATAGTGAAATCCTCTATAGCGAAATTGAATCCAGCAATGTGCGCACAACCGCGTCATTCCCGTTACTGGATTTCCCTTATGTACCGGCGACCAATCCTTACAGCCCGTTGGGAACGAACCTGGCCAATAACGTGACCGGTGGTTTCCTGGTGACCGATACGTTCTATATCGGTCGCGCCTTGGGCATGGGTTCCAGGCCGGCCGAGGGTAGCCGGGAGAACTCGACCCAGCGTATCGTGCTGGGCCTGGAAGGGGATCTGCGTGATGACTGGACGTTCGACACTTCTGTCCAGTACAGCATCAATGATTATGAGTTGCGCAATACAGACGTTCTTGAAGACCGGTTCCAGGCAGCCTTGCTGGGCTTTGGTGGCGCTGGTTGTACTGGCGGCACGCCCGGTGCAGGCGGTTGCCTGTACTGGAACCCGACCGGGCAGGGGCAAACTTCCAATCCGGCCAGCTTGATTTCCTGGGTGCTGGGTGAAGCCGTGGTAGAGCGGGAATCCAGCCTGTTCACGGCGGATGCTGTGGTCAGTGGCGCGTTTGGTGATATCGGTGCTGCCTTTGGTGTGCAGTACCGCAAGGAAACCCTCGAACAGGAAGTGGATCCGAATTACGCGGCCGATAATTACGCGTTCTTTGTCGGCGGTGAGGCCTTTGATGATGCACAGGATGTGTGGGCCGTGTTTTCCGAGTTCGTGATCCCGATGGGCGACAGCGTGGAAGCACAAGTGGCGCTGCGCTATGAGGATTATGGCGAAAACGTGGGCGATAGCATTGACCCGAAAATCGCGCTGCGCTGGGATGTTTCCGATAGCGTGACCTTGCGGGGCTCAGCCAGCACATCGTTCCGGGCACCATCCTTGCACCAGCAATCGGGTGGTGCAATTGTGTTCCTGGATGAGATCTTTGATCCGGTGGTTGGGCAATCCAACTTTACCGCTATTCGCCCACGAGGCAATGACGATCTCGATCCGGAAGAAGCCGTTTCCTACAACATCGGTGTGGTGTTCAAACCCATTGATCGCATGACGGCGACCCTTGATGCCTGGAAGATCGAAGTGGATGACGTGATTATCAAGGAAAGTGCGCAGGCGATAGTCAATGCCAATCCAGTGGATGCGCGGATTACCCGCAATCCCTTGCTGGGGTCGATCCAGATGATCGAGACGCGCTACATCAACTCAGGTGAAATTGATACCCAAGGCATTGATCTCACCTTGTCGTATGACTGGGACACGTCGGCTGGATTGTTCCGCCTGAGCGGTAATTCCACTTTTGTGGATAAGTACGAGTTGATTGACAAGTCGGTCAGCATTCCACAGACAGTGGATGGTGCAGGTTCGCGTAACTACAACAATTTTGCCCGCTCGATCCCGGATTGGCGTGCACGCTTGTCACTGGATTGGCAAATGGAAGCGCATAGTGTCAATGCCACGGTGAATTACATTGACTCCTATGAGGATGACCAGATCAATACGGGCGAGCTGCCTGGTACCACAACCCGTATTGATAGCTGGACGACCTTGAACCTGCAATATGCCTACATGATGACGCTGAGTGACGACCAGGAACTCACGATGACGCTGGGCGTGTTGAATGCCACCGATGAGGATCCGCCAGAGGTCAACACCAATATGGGTTTTGATACCAAGATCCATGATCCTCGTGGTCGCATGGTGTATGCGCGTATCAAGTATGCCTTCTGATGCGGGAAGCCATAAAAAAAGCAGGCATCAGCCTGCTTTTTTTATGGGCGGGTGCCGGTGTTATAACAAAAATACGGCTGCTGCGATGCCAATGGCGGCAACCACGGCTGCGCCGATGATCCAGGGTAATGGGGACGGCTTCACTTCTTTCTGGGCGGCATCCATCACACTGGTTTTGTAGTTATTACCACGTGAGGTGGGTTTGGTTTTCCAGTTGATCTCATCAGGATTGCGAATCGGGTTAGGAATATTGATGGCAGAGGCCACCACGGTCTTGTCCTTGTCATCGGAAGGTCCCTCCACGCGGAACTTCAGTGTGTCCAGCATGAGTTCGTCGCCATTCTTGAGGAATCCTTCACTGACGCGTTTGCCATTGATAAACGTGCCGTTTGAAGAGTTGAGATCCTTGACGGCAATGGCACCCGCTTTAACGCTTAATTCCACATGCTTGCGTGACAGGTGGGTGCCGGCAATGACAATGTCGGCACTGCTGTCGCGGCCAAATACCAGCGTTCCTGCCAGAGGGTATCGTTTGCCTTGCAGCAGGCCGCCTTTACCGACCAGTGTCCATGGTGAAGATCCGGGGTTTCCGGTACGCGACTTGCTGGCGATGGTGGCACCCGTCAGTTTTTCGACGGAAGCTTTCATGGCGTTTGCTGATGCCAGTGGATCCACGACTTGCAGGACAAGTGCAGCATGGGTGATGGTGTCCCCGGCTTGAATCGCCACACCGCTTTCCGGGACTGCCTGGCCATTGACCTTGACGGGTATGCCAGGCGCTGGTTTCAGTAATGTCTGGGTGCTGGAGGTTTCCAGCGTGGCCAGTGCTTGCGGCTGGTCCTTGTCGAGGACAACATCGCAGTCAGGGGCGCTGCCCAGCGTCATGGAGGCTTTATTGGCCCAAATGGGGTTGCGATTGCTGTTCTTGAAATGAAGACGGAGCATGGCACAGCCTTTTGTTTTTATGATGACCCTGTCCATTCTAGGCAAAAAACCGGCAGAAACCTATGCGGATAGCGCTGGCAATGGCGAAAAATTAAGTTGCCCCGGCCATGGGGGTTTTGCAGTATGGCTGGAATCCAGGAGGCAGTGATGCGACAAGTCAGTTTGGTGGTGAATGGGCAGGCGGTCAGCTTGCTGGTGGACCCGGAAACCCCGCTGTTGTGGGTGCTCCGGGAGCAACTGGGTCTCACCGGCTCCAAGTTCGGATGCGGCAAAGGCCTTTGTGGTGCCTGTACCGTGCATATTGATGGTGCTGCCACACGCAGTTGTATCCTGCCGGTAGGCCTGCTGGAAGGGCGGTCAATCACCACCATTGAAGGCGTTGGTGCTGGCAGCCTGACGACCATCCAGCAAGCCTGGGTGGATGAAAACGTTCCGCAATGCGGCTACTGCCAATCGGGCCAGATCATGTCGGCTCTGGCCTTGCTGGCCCAGAATGCCAGTCCGGATGATGCGGCCATCGATGTGGCCATGAGTGGCAATATCTGTCGCTGTGGTACCTATGCCCGCATCCGCAAGGCGATCCACCGGGCGGCGAATGCCGGGGCTGGCTTGGGTATGGATGCCATGGCCACTGATGCCATGGCCGGCAAGGGGGAGGCACCATGAAGCTGACCCGCCGCAAGTTCCTGATCGGTACCGGTGTGGCCGGTTCGGCCCTGGTGTTGGGTTTTGCCTTGCGCGAGCCTGATCCCATCCCGCATACGCGAGCGGGCAGCTTCCAACCCAATGCCTGGCTGCAAATCACCGAGGATGGCCGGTTTATTTTCCAGCTCGATAAAACCGAGATGGGGCAAGGGGTGATCAACTCCATGCCGACGGTATTGGCGGAAGAACTGGACATCGACCCGGCACGCCTGGAAGTGGAGATGGCCGGTGTGCATCGGGCGTTTGGTAATCGTGTGATGGGTGTGCAGATTACCGGTGGCAGCACCAGTACCCTCAGTACCTGGATGCCATTGCGGGAAGCGGGTGCTACTGCGCGTGCCTTGCTGGTAGCGGCTGCTGCCCAGCAGTGGCGCATCACCAGCGCCCAGTGCCAGACCGATGATGGCGAAGTGATCAATGGCGTGACCGGTGAGCGTGCCAGTTATGCATCGCTGGCCATGATTGCGAAAGCCTTGCCTGCGCCGGAGTCGGTTGTCTTGAAGCAGCCACAGCAATTCCGCTGGATTGGCCGGTCGTTACCACGCCGTGATGCAGTGGCCAAGAGCACCGGGCAAGCAACGTTTGGGGTGGATATCCAGCTGCCGGACATGAAAGTCGCCGTGGTGGTGCGCTGCCCGCATTTTGGCGGTAAGGCGCACAGCTGGATTGCTGAATCCGTGACAGCTAAGCCGGGTGTGGTGGCCGCCTTTGAAATCCATGCCGGTATCGCGATTGTGGCGGACACCTATTGGCAGGCCCGCAAGGCCGCCGATGGCTTGCAAGTGACCTGGGATAAAGGCCCGCTGGCAGGTCTGGATTCATCGGCCATTCGCCAGCAACAAGAGCAGGC
>SBFY01000180.1 GCA_006227085.1 Gammaproteobacteria bacterium | reverse complement strand
CATGCATCACGCCCGGCGGGTTCCAGCAAACGCTGGTACAAATCGCGGCAGGCATTGAAGAATGCCTGGTGCTGTTCGCCAAAATACGGCGCCACTTGCGACATCACCTGATACACCCCTTTGTGCATCACCACTGGCCCTGGCAGCTCGCCGTACAACATATCTTCATACGTCATGAAATACGTGAGCGTCATGGCAATGCTATCGGCCAAACGCTCGAGGGATTCATCATCGATTTCCAGCACCCCTTGCTCGGCCATGTTCGATGCAACAGCGTAAGCAGTCCGTCGTTTCAGTTCCATCAAGCGGCGAAAGCGCTTGCGGATAGCCGGGTATCGCTGCAACAGATCCATCAGGTTGCGGTAGAAAAAACGATTCTGGTAGATCTCCTCAAACAACACATAGAGGTAATACCAGTTATCTTCGAGACTGAGCGGTTGATTAACCGGGGCATGCAGGAATTCACTCATCTGGCTGTCAAAGCGGTCATACAACGCTTCAATCAGCGCTTCCTTGCCCTTGAAGTGGTAGTACAGGTTACCGGGACTGATATCCAGCTCATTGGCGATATCCACGGTGGTGACGTGCGGCTCACCTTCATCATTGAACAGGCGAAGCGTGATCTCGAGGATACGGTCGCGGGTGCGCTGTCGGGCCATGGGACATCCTGCACATCAGGGTAAGCCCACAGTCTAGCGTAATACCGGCAAAAAAAAGGCAGGGTCTGGCGACCCTGCCCGAAATAAACCCTGGATGAGGGTATGTATAACCTTAGGCAGCCGGGGTTTCCGCTTTCGCAGAAGCAGCCTTGCTGGTCTTCGGCTTGGCGGCTTTTGCCGGCTTGGACATGGCGTCGACTTTACGTGACAGCGCATCCACTTTGTGGGCGATCTCGTCCAGCTTGGCGTACGGGTTCATGCCGGACAGGTCAACGCTCAGGCTGTCACGCACTTTGGCAATGCGATCTTCCAGTGAAGAAGTGGCCTTGGTGGCCTTGGTCTTCACCTGCTTGACGGTCTTCTGGGTTTCGCCTTCCAGCTTGCGGCCCTTGGCAACCAGCTCATCAAAAAACTTGGTGGTGCGGCCTTCCAGTTGGTCAGCCTGCGTCTTGGCTTCATCGTAAGCCTTGCCATAAGCGCCCAAACCGGCCAACCAGATGGATTTTGCCAATTCGCTGGCTTTCTCGGCGGCTTCGTTCGCCTTGCCACGAACGTCCTGCATGGAGACATTCTTGGCGGATGCTTTCTTGGCGGAAACTTTCCTGGCAGCAGCTTTCTTGCTGGAAGCGGCTGCTTTCTTGGTGCTGCGCTTGGCGCTCTTTACTGCTCGTGCCATGGTAAAATCCTCATTCGATAAGGGGGTCGGGATGATGGCGAGTCCAGCTGGATTCGCGATCTGGTGCCCACTCTACCGACAAGAATTAGAATAAACATACTAGAAAGACAGGGTATGCTGGGCTCATGCCTGGATTGACCAGCACAGCACCAGCAGGGGGGATCGCATCATGGCAACAGAGACCGGCACAACGGCGACTGGGACAGCAGGCAGCACCGCGCCTGCCAGCAGTGCCAAGCCCACTGCCCGCAAAGCCACCCGCAAGGCCGCCAGCAGCAAAACCCCGCGGACCCGCAAGGCTGCCAGCAGCAAGACCACCACGAATGAACCCGCTGCTGCAAAAACGGAAAAGCCCGCCGCAAAAACCACCCGCCGCGCAGCCAAAACCGAACGCCGCCATACCGTTGAGCGCCGCAATGCCAAAACGCGCCCGGTACAGCTGATGACCAAATCGCAGATCCTGCAGACCCTGCATAACGAACACCGCTACATGGCCCGTATCTTTGAAGCGTTCAAGGAACAAATGGCCTTGTTGTCTGAAGGCATGCCAGCCGATTACAACCTGATGTATGACGTGATGCATTACATCAGCCACTTCCCGGAAAGCATTCACCACCCGCGCGAGGAAATCGTGTTCCGCAAATTGATGGAACGCGAGCCCGACATGAAAGACGTGATCGAGAAAATCTTCATCGAGCACGAAACACAGGTACAGAAAGGTCGCAACGTACTCAAGTTACTGACCGAAATCCGCCGCGAGGAAACGGACGAACTGCGCGAACAATTGCGCGTTCGCTGCGATGACTACCTGGCATTCCATGGCCGCCATTCCGCACTGGAAGAAGGCAAGATCCTGCCGCGTGTTGCCGAAGCACTGACCGACGAAGACTGGGTCAGCATTGCGCGTGACATGATTCCGGCGCAAAACCCGCTCGATAATATCCGTGGTGGTCGCTATAAAGCACTGAACCGCTACATCACCGGCCAACTGGAAATGGCAGCGGCCGAATTCACCCTGGCCGAATTCATTGGCATGGGCGCATTCGTGGAGAGCATCGGCTCCCTGACCACCAGCATGGTGGACATTGGTGGCGTCCTGCAGAAGCACTGGGAAAATGCCCGTGATTCCAATGCCCGCGCTTTCCGTGATGTCTGGAAATCCAGGCAGAAGCGTACGGTTCGCGGCCTGACTGGCGTCACCGTCGACTGCCTGCTCGATAATTTTGAGCACTACGCTGAAGGCATCAAGGAAATTGCCCATATCCTGCGCCGGGCTCGCAAACAAGTGGCCGAGCCCTATGTGACGCGCATGGAGCTCTTCAATGAGATTGAGCAGGAACTGGAAAGCAGGCCCCTTTAACAAAGCGTAACCCCGGGGCTGATTGAGCAGCAGGGGGGCGTATGCTAGGCTTCGCCGGACGATTTCGGGTCAGGGATTACCCGTTCTCACGCAGGGACCGCTGCCTGGCAAAGCAATAACACCCACAGGGCGGTTACATGAGTGAACATATTGAAAAACCTTCGCTAAAGCAGACGCTGCTGGAATTACGCGCGCCGCTGGAGGTGATTTCATTGATCCCTTCCCTGCCGATCCTGTACCGTCGCGCTGCCGAGGGGGATGGCCACCCTGTGCTGGTCTTCCCGGGTTTCATGGCGACGGATCGCGGCACCTACATCCTGCGCCGCTTCCTGAACAAGCAAGGGTTTTCCGCATACGCCTGGGATATCGGCATCAATCCGGGCCTGCAGGAAATCATTTACCGCCGGCTGGAAACCCGCCTGAAAGAATTGTTCGACACCCACGGCCAGAAAGTCAGCCTGGTAGGCTGGAGCCTGGGCGGCCTGTATGCGCGCACCCTGGCGCACAAACACAGCAAGTACGTCCGCCAGGTCATTACACTGGGGTCGCCGTTCAACCTGAGCCATGACACCCAATCCGAAGACATTGCCGTCTCCGGACCGATCATGAAAATGTATGAGCGCCTGAATCCGCGCCTGAAAGAAGACCGGCTGGTGAATGGTGAGCCGGTCTGGAACCAGGTACCACCCGTCCCCTGCACAGCGATTTACAGCCAGAACGATGGCATCACTTCCTGGCAGCATTGCATTGACCACGCACCGGGAAAACACAGCGAAAACATCCGCATCCCCGGCAGCCACACCGGCCTGACCCACAACCCGTGGGTGCTGTACCTGCTGGCTGATCGGCTGGCGCAGGTAGAAGGCCAGTGGCAGCCCTTCCGTAACAGCTGGCTGCACCGGGCCTTTCGCATCCAGCAGCCGGATATCGCCGCGCAGCCCTCTGCGGCATGACCGGCGGCAGCTGACGCATGAGCATCCAGTCGGCATTGGTGAAACCCGTCCTGCGCGTCATCAGCCGCACGATGACCCGCGACACCGATCCGCTGGCCTTGCGCAAGGCGGTTGCCAGTACCGCCAAACGCATGCCACCGCTGCCCGACTTCGTCACCATGGACATCACGTCCATCGATGGCATCCCGGCCGCCTGGTTCGATACCCCGGGCAATGATCCCAGCCGCGTCATCCTCTACCTGCACGGTGGCGGCTACCTGTTCTGTTCTGCACTGACCACCCATCGCGACTTGTTGTGGCGGCTCTCACAGGCGGCGGAATGCCGGGTGCTGGCGATTGATTACCGGCTCGCGCCGGAAAACCCCTTCCCGGCCGCTGTTGAAGATGCCGTCAAGGCCTACCGCTGGCTGCTCGACGAAGGCTATGCACCGAAGTGCCTGGCCATTGCCGGCGATTCGGCCGGTGGCGGGCTGACTTTTGGCAGTGCGCTGAAAATCCGCGATGAAAACCTGCCGTTACCGGCGGCACTGGTTGGCATGTCGCCGTGGACCGATCTCGCAGCCACTGGTGCTTCGGTCATCAAGAATGCCAAAAAAGACGCCCTGATCCCCGGCGATGGCCTGCGCGAGGGCGCCGAGTACTACCTGCAGGGTGAAGACCCGAAAAACCCATATGCCTCACCCTTGTACGGCGACCTGGCAGGCCTGCCGCCAACCCTGTTGCAGGTGAGCAACGAAGAAGTCCTGCTGGATGATTCGCGCCGGCTCGCCGCCAAGATGAAAAACGCCGGGGTTCCCGTATTACTGGATGTGTGGAAAGGCCTGCCGCATGTCTGGCAGGCATTGGCGATGCTGTTACCGGAAGGCCGGGCTGCCATCAAAGGCGTTGGCCGCTTCCTGCGCGGCCACATGAAGAGCAACCTCAGCCACTGATTCAGCCGTGCGTGACGCGCCCGGTATTATCGGAAACCACCGTCAGGCCTGATGGCTTAGCTGCTTCAGCGACTTCCCCCGCTTCAATCACGGCATCCACGGGTGGTTGCTTGCGCTTGGCCTTGCGTACAGCGGGCTTGACCGGTGCCTTGCCAGCAGCTCGCGAGGCATGAATACGACGCGTTTGCCGCTTGGCACGACGTTGTGCCTTGCGGGATTCCTGCTCATTGGCCGCAATCATCTGGGCACGCTGTTCCAGCGCTGCATCCAGCAACTCCTCAAACGAATCGGCCAGGCATTGGCTGTAGAACTCCGGGTCCGGCATCATGTCGCGACACGCCGTAAACGAAATACTGAGGCACTCATAGGTGCTCGTCACCGTATGGAACAAACCGGTGTTCGGCATCAACGGCCCCAAACCAAAGGAGTCAATCAATTTTGCACCCGCCAGGTAGATTGGCATCGGCGCACCCGGCACATTGGTGATGATGGTGTTATGCACCGGCGCGAAGTACGACAGCGCACCGGATTCCACCACGCTGCGAATGCCCCACGAGGCAAGGCCGGCATAGACATCGTCCAGCACGTCGTTCACAAACGTACGCCCCAGGGTGGAGGCAAACTGCTTGCTGGCCAGCGCTTCCTTGTGCAATACCCGCAAGCGCTCCAGCGGATCTTCAATGTTGGAACACAAAGGCACGTTCATGAAGCTGACACGGTTACCCGGCTTGTCCGCATCGTCCTGCGTGCGCACATCAATTGGCACACCGCTGACCAGTGACTGTTCAGGCAACTCGTCTTTTTCGGCCAGGTAACGCCGCATGGCACCACCGATGATCGTCAGCGCCACATCATTGACCGTCGCGCCTTCTGACACGGAACGAATCAATTTCACATCCTGGATCGGCAAACGCTGGCGATCCACCACACGACCCGGCGAAATCGGCCCATTGAAGCGGCATTTCGGTTTTTCCAGGCTGTGCAATTCACCGGAACGCATCCCCAGCTGCAATTTGCCAAACGTCTTGGCCACACCGAGTAGCGTCTTGCCGAGATTCATGGTCTTGCGGGTGTTGTGGGCTGCGGCCTTGAACATCAGTGATGACAAGCCTGTCGACTCTTCCACCGCCGTGGTCTTGGCTGGCAGGTTGGCCTTTTGTTCGAACACCGGCAGATCCGGCGTGATGGTGTGCAGGTTGGAATACAGGGCCAAACCGGTGCGTCCATCCATGATGGCGTGATGCACTTTCAGGAACAGGCCAAAACAGCCTTTGGGAATACCATCGAGTTTATCGAGGCCATCAATCACATAGGCTTCCCACAGCGGACGGGCACGATTCAGCGGCTGCGCATGCAGGTTGGCCACCAGGGTGAATAACTTGTTCCAGTCCGCCGGTTTCGGCAACGCGATATGGCGCACGTGATAGACCATGTCAAAGCGCGGGTCTTCTGCCCAATACGGCTGGTCCAGGTTCATCGGCACTTCCACCAGGCGATTGCGCAGGATCGGTACCTGGTGCTGGATTTTCTTTTCGAAAATTTCCAGCACTTGCTTGAAATCGACTTTCCCATCCGGTGCCGTGGACGGGTCATAAATCGAGAACGATGAAATATGCATTGGCAATCCATGCAACTCGGCATGGATGAACATGGCGTCCAGACCGGACAACTGCTCCATGATGTAATTCTCCCGGTATCCTTCCTGTACAACGCGGCTTCAGGGGAAGCGTAGCCGCACCCTGTGACAACAGGATGTCGCTCAATCACGCGTGGTTTCGCCATTATAGGCATGGGCACCCAAGTGGTGCCAGCGACCCGCCGCGATCAGGGGTCCGTCAGGATCGCCTTGAATTCCACCGTCAATGACCACTTGGGCCGGAAGTCTTCCAGGCGAGGGAACAGCAGCTCCGGTGTGATTTCCATGAAAAGCCAGTCTTTATGGATTCTTCTTTGATAGTTAGCGCTTACATAGTAAGCCATGGCCTTGACCGAGGGTTTGTTCACCCCGAGCACGCCCACGCCGTAGGCAATGGCCTGCCGGCTATCAATGAAGTGGGTGGTGGTCACGGACTGCGCCAGTTCGATCACGTCATAACGATCCTGGAACTGGGCAGCCGTGGTGATACTCAGGTAATAGTCCTCGGTGATCGGCCGATGGAAATCGAGGCTGTTTTCCGTACCAAACCCTTTCTCATGGAAATACCAGTCTTCATGCTCGAACGTCAGCACCCACGGGTTGCCCAACTGCCAGTCACGCCGGGCCTTGAAACGTGCAAACGGGTCCAGCGGGATACGGGCCCGTACACCCACGTCGGTTGAGAATAACCAGTTCTTGCTGCGGTCACTCTCCAGTCGCAAGCCGCCGACGGATTCGGAATTCGTACCATCCACCACACCACGTATTTTCTGGTCGAGTCGTTCGGTATCGCGGTTATCCGATTCAAAGAACAGCTTCCAGCGTCGCTTGGTGTTTGGCAAATCGAGTTTCAGCTTGATACCGGCATCGGTTTCGCGACGGTTTTCCAGTTCGGATGCCGTGCCTTGCACACTCAAGCGCACATAGCTCTTGTTCGGCAAGTCATCAACGTCTTCACCCGCGAACAGGGAATCCACATACCGGCCGAGCTGCCCCACCTCCTCTGAACGATCATCGCGGATCGTTTCCACCCACCCAACGGTGCTTTCCCAGAAAGAGGTGTCGTCATCCGGTTCAATAATTTCTTCTTCAATGCGTGGCACATCCACCAGCCGCGACGGGGTGGCTGGCGCCTCTTCCGCAGCCGCCAGCATGAACGGCCACACAATGAGCAGCCATGCAGCAACGCGAATGACATGACGGGGGAGCCAATCAGGCACGGCTTTTGAGCATCTCCACGATAGGTGTTTCATCCGGCATGCGCCGCTGGATGGCCGGCGCCTGCCATACACGCTGAAGGTACGCTGCCAGTCGTGGCCAGCGGGCCGGATCCACCTGGTAACCGGCATAACTCGCATTCAAAAACACACCGGCCACACTGATATCCGCCAGACCCAGCCCTTCTGCAAAAAAGAAACCCGCTGCGGGCACTTGCTGCTCAAGGTAATCCTGCTCAGCCGGCAGCTGGGTCTTGATTGTGCGTTGCACCAAGGCTTCATTGCATGGCTTGCCCATCATGCCCGGCTTGACCAACCGCTCGAAGAACAAACCCGGGCCGAGCAATTCATGCAAGCGCGTATCGGCATATTCTTCCAGCCAGCGTGCGCGTGCGCGATCGGTAATCGATGCGGGCAATACCGAAGGCCGCGGATAACGCTCTTCCAGGTACGCCACGATCACCGAAGAATCAGCCAGCATGACCCAGTCATCGGCAAATGCCGGGATTTTCCCCAGTGGGTGCATGCGCCGGTAGCCTGCCGAAGCATCACCGGGCAGGGTGCTTTTCAACTGGTAAGGAATGGCCTTGTGTTCCAGGACCGCCAACACCTTGCGCACAAATGGCGACAGGGGCACACCATAAACGATGTTGGCCATAGCAAATCCTCAGGACTGTTCCGGCAAGGGGCCTGGTTTCCCGTAGAAATATCCCTGGATGAAATCAAATCCCAATGACTGGCAGGCTTTGACCTCTTCCTCGCGGCTGGCACCTTCCGCCAGCGTACGGATATCCATCTTGCGCGCCATCGCGATCAGGGCGTTCACCATGTCCAGTTTGGCTTCCGGTGCGCGATCAATATTACGGATAAACGCCATGTCGAATTTCAGGTATGACGGCGGCGCTTCAATAAGTTCCAGCAAGCGCGCCTGACCGGCACCAAAATCGTCATAGGCTAACTCGATGGACATGCTTTCCAGCGTGCCACGCAATTCTGCCATCGCATCGAGATCTGTCACGCCCTGTTCGTGGATTTCCAGCACCAGTGAACGCCCCGGATAGCGTTCCTGCAATTCCTGCAGTGAACGCAACAAGCGCTTGGCATCTTTCAGTTCTGCCGGATGGGTATTCAGGAACAGCCGCTGCGCATGCGCATGCGGCATTGCCATTTCCAGGCCCTTGATGCGCAACAGCTCACTCAATTCAATTTCCAGGTTCGCGCTTTCAGCAATTCGGAATAATTCACCCGGGCTTTGTGGTAATTCCGGGTGATTGCCACGGCCTAATACTTCCCAGGCATACACGCCACCGTCACCGGCATTCACGATCGATTGGTAAGCCGCGATTGCCGTTCCCTGGTCAATCAATTCACGCAATTCACGCGTACCGGTTGGCAATCGGTTCGACAGGCTTTGCAGGCTGTCGAGCATCATGGTGCCGGTCGGGTTATCGTTCACCCGTTTATCCTGTCCCACCACACGGAATTCGGCATCACCCAGATGCACCACATCACCGTGTCGCAAGGCGCGCTCACCACGGACGATCTTGTGATTCACAAACGTGCCGTTCGTGCTATCGAGATCGCGGATCATCAACATGCCGCCGTCTTCATACAGTTCCGCATGCGTGCGCGACAAACCATTTCCGGCGAGGGTCAATTCCAACCCGTCTTGCCGCCCCATGCGAAACGGCAACGGTGACACCTTGAGGCGACGCATGACGTCATCGCCATCGAAATAGCCCTCAATAAACCACTGGTCCATGGCAAGGCCCCATTCCATGTGTTGTTATATTTTCCCTAGTGTACATGAGGAATAATGATATCGCCCTTGAATATTGCTGCTGGCGGCCTTATAAAACGCATGCGTGTCCCTGCATTAAACCTTTTGGGACATCCACTCGGAGAGGATCCTGTCATGTTACGTATCGTACTGTTCCTTGCCACCAACCTGGCCATCCTGCTGGTTGCAGGCGTTGTCATGAATTTACTGGGCCTGCCCCACTACATGGCGCAAAGCGGTACCGATCTCAACCTGACCAGCCTGCTGGTGTTCTGTGCCATTTTCGGCTTTGCCGGTTCCTTCATTTCGCTGCTGCTGTCCAAGACCATGGCCAAGTGGTCCACGGGCACCCAGCTGATCACCGAAGCCCGCAGCCGCGAGGAAGCCTGGCTGCTGCAAACCGTGGAAGAGCTGGCGCGTGACGCCAATATCGGCATGCCGGATGTGGGTATTTTCCCGGCCCAGCAAGCCAACGCCTTTGCCACCGGCTGGAACAAGGACAAGGCCCTGGTCGCCGTCAGCCTTGGCCTGCTGCAACGCTTCAAACCGGAAGAAGTGCGCGCGGTGCTAGCGCACGAAATCGGCCATGTCGCCAACGGTGACATGGTTACCCTCACCCTGATCCAGGGGGTGGTGAATACCTTCGTGATGTTCTTTGCCCGCGTGATCGGCTTTGTGGTTGACCGCGTGGTACTGAAAAACGAAGAAGGCCGCGGCCTCGGTTTCTGGGTCACCACGATCGTGGCCGAACTGGTACTCGGCATTCTTGCCAGCATGATCGTCGCTGCGTTTTCGCGCTATCGCGAATACCGCGCGGATGCCGCTGGCGCCAGCCTGGCCGGCAATGCCGCCATGATCAGCGCACTCGAGCGCCTGAAAGCGGATTACGGCATCCCGGAAGAAATGCCGGGCGAGCTGACCGCCTTCTGCATCAATGTGGGCTGGAAGAAAGAAGCCATGAAACTGTTTGCCAGCCACCCACCGCTGGACGATCGCATCGCCGCCTTGCGCGAGCGTGGTTAAGACCTGGCACAATAAAAAACCCGGCCTCGGCCGGGTTTTTTTATGATCGTGCGCATCATCAATGCTGTAGGCGTGTGAATTCATCCAGCGTGATGGCATCACGCATCTTCATGAAGCTGGCGTAGTCATCCGGGTACAGGAACGGTGAATGCCCCGCCGCATCGGTGTAATAGTTCTGGCAGGTTCCTGATCCCCAGGCAAATTGTTTGCACTGTTTGCCCACCCACGAATTATAGGATTCAAACAATGATGGCTTGGCATCAATCGCCTGCACGCCCTGATCACGCATCGCGCGCAGCAACCGCACAATGCATGCGGCATTCGCTTCAGCCGATTTGAAATAAGACACTGACAGCACCACGGCATTGGGCCCCATGCCAAGAAAGTAATTCGGGAACCCCGGCACCAGGATGCCTTTGTAGGCCATTGGCGCTTGCTGCATCTGCTGTGCAAAGGATTGGCCATTCATGCCCGTCACCGGGAAGCGATCAAAATCCAGCACTTTGTAGCCAGTGCAATAAATAATCACATCGCTCGGTATCACCTTGCCACTGCGGCTGATCACTGCGTCTTCTGTTAATCCAGCCGCGGCTTCAGGCAACAGGGTCACATTGTCACGGTTCAAGGCTGGATAGAAATCATCAGACACCAGCGGGCGCTTGCACCCATAGCGATGATCGGGTGTCACGGCTTGCTGGAGCGCCGGGTCGTCAATCGCTGACGCAATGAATTTACGCCCCATGTTTTCAAAAAAGCGCATGCGCCGGCTATCCATGATCACCGCACCGTGCACCATGTTCATCAGCCAACCCTGTATGCCGCGCAATAAGCGCAAGGTCGCCGGCATACGCCGGAACAGGGATTTGGCCCACGCGGGATAAGCCTTGTTGTTGCGCGGCACAATCCAGTTTGGCGAACGTTGCAGGATCGTGAGATGGGCAACCTCCGGGGCGATTTCCGGAACGATCTGGATAGCGGCTGCCGCAGAACCAATCACGGTGACCCGCTTGCCAGCAAGATCCACGTGATGGTTATAGCGCGCGCTGTGCCAGCTCTCGCCTTTAAAGGCCGTGGCGTTTTCCAGTGGCGGATACACCGGTGTGTACTGGTTACCCATGGCATTGATCACCACATCAAACACCTCGGCATGACCATCGCCTAACTGCAAGGTCCAGCGCAAGTCGTCACCAAGGGTTGCCGATAACACTTCGGTGTTGAAACGGATGTGCGGTTCGACTCCGAACTCACGGGCGCACCGTTGCAGGTATTGCTCGATTTCCGGTTGGCGGACAAACGCCGCTGACCAATCCGGGTTCGGTGCATAACTGTAGGTATAGGAATGCGCCCAGACATCACAGGCCAGACCCGGATAGTCCTGCACATGCCAGGTGCCACCTGCGGCAGCGGACTTTTCAAACACCGTGAACCCGGAAAATCCTTGCTGCAATAATTCACGGCCGATGGCGATACCCAGGGGGCCGGCGCCAATGATGGCAATATTCATGATCGACGCTTTCATGCTGGAGGAAATCCCAGCCTACCATGCAGCCATGCCGGCGTTCATGACAAGCTGTTTAGCAGCCAGCCGATCAATAACACCTGTGGCACGGTTAACGCCGGCAGGATCAATGCCATCTTCCAGGAGCGCGTGGTTTCCTTCAGCGACATGATTTCGGTGTAATCGGTGGCCACACCCGCCATCAGGAACACGAACGCATTGCCGGGTGCACCACCACGATTGAGGATATCGGCGGCAATCGGTGAAGAGCCTTCCGAGCACACTTCAATGATCGTGGTGGCCACCAATGTCACGAATAAGCCAAGCAAGCTGGGCCCCACCCACTGCTGGAAAATATCGGTCGGGATAAACGCCTGGATCAATGACGCCAGCATCACCCCGAAGAAAATCCAGCGCAGGATCATCTTGCCATCGACAAAACCGGTACGGATGCTGCTGGTCCAGAACGCCGCATCAAAACGGGTGGCTTGCAGCCCCTGCTTCGCTTCCGCCCAGAAACGGAACCCGTCACGCACATGTTGGCGATTCGGGTTGGCCGGCAAACGGCCAGTCGCCACCAGGGCATCGCACAACACACCCGCCACAATGCCCACCAGCATCGACAATACGATAAACACCAGCGTCCATTTCAGGCCGATCAAGGCGATCAGGATCAGTGTGAGTGAAAAGGAATTCCACGGACTCGCCACCAGGAAGGCAATCACCTGTCCCAGGCTGGCGCCACGCTCGTACAACTTCATGCCCACCATCAGGATGCCATGGCTACACAAATCGAGCAGCACACCGGCACAGGTCGAGCGCAGCACCGGCACAAAACCACTACCCGTCCCCAGCGCTGACATCACAAAATCGCGCGGCACCTTATCCAGCAACCCAACAAACAGGATGCCCAGCAATACGCCCCACCAGACGGTGTGCACCAGGTCTTTCACCACATGGAATAAATGATAGAGCGCATTCGGCCATGCCACCCAGGCACTGGCCCAGTACGCCGCATAACACACACCGACAAACCCGAGCGAGCCCCAGAACAACCAGTCAATGCGTTTCGGCGGCGGACAGCATGCTGATGCGGATTCCACCGGTTGATGGCAAGCAGGCTTTTCGGGCTTGGGGGGTTGTTCCGGCTTGTGGCAACAGTCACTCATGATCACCGCTCCCATCAGGGTAAGACTATTGACGCATTAAAAGCATCCAGGTTCCAGCAGCATCTGCCGCACTCCCAAGACAACAGGCTTGCCAATTACTGGCTCAGGCAATTCCTGCCTTTTTTCTTCGCCCGATAGAGCGCCTGGTCGGCAGCCTTGATGACCTCTTCCGGCTGCTTCAAGTCACCGCCGCGTTCGGCCATGCCAATGCTGATCGTAACCGAGAGGGTCTGGCTCTTGTTTGAGCTGGCACCGCGCTGTTTCTTGCCATCCTTGCCTTCGGGGCGATCCTTCGCGCGCATCACCATCTGGTAGCTGCCAATTGCTTCACGTACCGCTTCGAGGTGTGGCGCTGCCTGTTTCATATCCTTGCCGGCAAAGACAATGGTGAATTCCTCCCCGCCATAGCGGAAACCTTTGCCCCCACCTTTCACTTGCACAATATGATGCGCCACCATTTTCAGCACCTGGTCACCGACATCGTGACCATGCGTATCATTGAACTTCTTGAAATGATCCACATCCAGCATGGCGATGGTGTAGCGACTGCCAAGACTTAACAGGTGCTGGTTCAGTGCACGCCGCGCAGGAATGCCCGTCAGCTCATCGCGGTAGGCCATGTGATAACTGTCCAGCAGGATAGCCACGCATAAAATCAGGGCAGCACCCGCCATCAGCAGGTCATACCAATACGGATTCCCGGTGTGATTGATTGCCAGCACAAATGCCGTGAGTGCGCCCAGCAGGCCGGCTTCGATATGCCGCAGGCTGAACAGGAATTTGATGAATACCACCAACGCTGAGACGCACAACAGCCACAGCAAGGTTTGCGGCCACTGCCACCATGCCTGCAACCAGCCCAGCGGGAACAACTGCCACACGGCCCAGCGCGCCAATGGCTCGCTGGCATAGTGCAACGCATACAAGGTGATATTGATTTCAGCAAACAGCAGCGACAAGCGCAGTGCCCCGTGCACCGAAAATAACCCTCGATCACGAAAGAGACTGATCAGGGCAAAATTGAAAATCACCCAGGCATTCAACAAAAACGTGGGCAGGGTGCGATGGCCGCCCCACTGCGCATCGTGCGCCAGCCAGGCAATCAACAAGGTCAACTGGATCAGGGTAAAACGGCTGCGATTGAACGACAGGCTCAGGATCAGGCCAACGCCGATCAATAGCGGCGGCAACACCGGGATTGCACGCAAGCCCTCCGGGTAAAACCTCGGCAAGCCCCACACAGACCCGATGGCCAACAACAGCAGCATCACCGGGATGATGCTGTGCTTGGGGATCTGTTTCAGGCGGGCAGTCATGACAACGTTGTATTACTTCCCTAATGCGCGTTTTGTGAATGCCTTGCGGAAGGGCTTATGGATGGCCACCGGGAACAAACGCTTGATCCATTCCATCAGGTAGGCATCAAAGCCGACGCGAATACGCATCTTGTCTTTCTTGATGGCCTTGATGACCTTACGGGCCAGTGCATCCGGCTCCATGCCCATCTTCATGACCATCGCTTCCATTTTCTGCATTTCAACCGCATCACTGCCGTGATCAACAGCGGCTTTCATGATATTGGTACGGATGGCACCGGGATGAATACTGGTCACACTGATGTTGTGCATCGCCAATTCAGCAAACAGGGTTTCACTCAAGGATTTCACTGCCGCTTTCGATGCTGAATAGGTCAGCTGGTTCGGGAAGCCAATAAAGCCCGCCATGCTGCTGGTGTTGATGATGTGCCCCTCGCCTGCCTGCTTGAGGTACGGCAGGAAGAAATAACAACCATTGATGACACCACCGAGGTTGATGGCCAACACCCGGTCCAGCTCTTCCAGCGAGCTGTCTTCAAAGGCCTTGCTGATGGTGATGCCGGCATTATTGAACAGCAAGTGAATGGCACCATGCGCCTGGTGGATTTCAGCCGCGAGCGCTTTCATGCGTTCGCGATCGGTGACATTGGCAATGTGCGTGGTGACCTTGCGGCTTTTATCCGCAACCTGCGCTTTTGTTTCCTGCAAGCCGGCGTCATTCATATCCACCAACGCCAAATGGCAACCTTCGGCCGCCATCGCTTTGGCCAGGGCGCGACCAATGCCGCTGCCCGCGCCGGTAATCACGGCCACTTTGTCATACAGGTTTTTCATGGGTTCACCCTGATTTCGTTAAATGAAGTTACAGCGGGATGCGGGCCTTGCGCGCAAACCGCGGGGTTTTGTGGGTTGTCTTGCGGCCGCACCAGCCAACAGGTTTGCAAGCCGGCTGCCTTGGCGGCATCCAGCTCAGCAGCCACGTCCGACAGGAACAGGATCTCCTGCGCTGGCAGGCCAATCGCCTGCACAATCGCGGCGTAGGAAGCCTGCTCCTGCTTGGGGCCAGTCGTGGTATCAAAATAACCAGAGAACAACGGTGTTAAATCACCTGCTCCGGAATATTTAAAGAACAACTTTTGCGCAGCAATCGAACCCGAAGAATAAATATAGATAGGCAGGCCTTGCGCATGCCATTCACGTAATTTCTGTGCTGCATCGGGATACACATGGGCCTGGTAGGCGCCACTCTGGTAGCCATGCTTCCAGACCATGCCTTGCAAGGTTTTCAAGGGAGTGGCCTTGCGGTCCTCACGAATCCAGTTCAACAGCACCGCAATCACGCGATCGGTATCGGCTTCCGGCTCCTTGATGGCAACACGCACAGCCTGTAGCTGTTCCGCCACCACTGGCTCGTCCGCATGTTCACGCACATAGGCCGGCAGGTAATGCGCTGCGTAGGGAAACAACACTTCCTTGACGAAGGAAATACTGCTGGTCGTGCCTTCAATATCGGTGAGGATTGCACGCACCATTAATTTTCCAGCCGCGAGAAACGGCTCGCAATTTCATCGCCGGTGTACTGCGCGACCCATCCTTCCGGATTATTGAACAGGCGGATCGCCACAAAATGCGGGTTCGGGCCCATGTCGAACCAGTGCGTGGTTTTCGCCGGCACACTGATGAGATCACCCGCTTCACACAGCACTTCATACACGCGCTTGCCCACATGCAGGCTGAACAGGCCATGACCGGCCACAAAGAAACGCACCTCGTCTTCGCCATGCGTGTGTTCCGACAAGAACTTCTGGCGCAGCGCCACCTTGTCCGGATGATCAGCATTCAGGCTCACCACATCCACGGTGATGTACCCTTCTTCTTTTTTCAGGCGCTCGATATCCGCTTGGTACGCAGCCAGGACTTTTTCCGGCGCATCGCCAGCAGCAATCGGCGCATTGGCCTGCCATTGCTCAAACCGCACCCCGATACCTTCCAGTACTTCGGCGATTTCATCGTGGGCATCGGTTTCCAGCAGCGCTTCGGATGGATCGGTATCCGCAAACACTTTCAAGGCACTCATGCATTGACTCCTTTGATGCGCAAGACTTCCAGTTCACAGGCGAGCAAGTATTCGAGCGCCTCCAGATGGCGCATGCAATCGTCCAGCGTTTCCCCCCAGGCATAAATCCCGTGCCCACGAATCAGGTAAGCCCAGGGATTATCGTGCTCAGCCAGCCAGGCATCCACCTCGGATGCCAACGCAGCAATATCCTGGCTGTTTTCAAACACCGGTAAGGCCAGTTCGCCTTCATGGGTGGCAACACCAGCAAATGCTTTCTGCAATTCATAGCCTTGCAGGCGCAAGCGATCACCGCCTTTCAGGCGGGTGAGGATGGTCGCGGTTTGCGAATGCGTGTGCAACACCGCACCCACTTGCGGGTAACGGCGATACAACCAGACATGCAGGGCGGTTTCTGCCGAGGGTTTCTTGTCCATGCAGGGGCGGCCATCCAGATCGACCAGCATGATGTCATCGGCCGTCAATGCACCCTTGTGTTTACCGGAGACGGTAATCGCGCAATGGTTGGCATCCACCCGCAGCGAATAATTACTGCTGGTCGCGGGTGACCAACCACGGTGGTACAGGTCAGAACCCACCTGCACCAGCGATTGCACGCAATGGCGGTAGTACTGCATATCCACGCTCATGGCGCCTCCCGCTGATTGATTCCCCCGATGTGGGCGTCCATTATGGCAAGGCTTTGGCAGAATAAAAACGACAGGAGCCATGATGTCATCACTGGACACCCAAATTGCCGACCTGATCAGCCGTCGCCCCGGTTTTGCCGCCATGGAGCCGGCCCATACCCCCCATGCCATTCCGCTTACCCTGACCGGCGGCCTGCCCACCTGGATGAGCGAAGGCACCTCCAATGCCTACTGCCTCGATGCTGGCAGCCACCGCATCATCATCAATACCGGCATGGGTTTTGAGGCACTGGTGCATAAACAGGCCTTTGATGCCGTCTGCCCGAAGCCGACCAGCCACATCCTGCTGACCCAGGGCCATGTCGACCATGTCGGCGGCGTGAAGCATTTCCGTGAACCCGGCACCGTGGTGATCGCCCAGGCCAATAACGCCGCCTGCCAGCGCGATGACGAACGCATCCGCGGGGTGCGGGTGTCACAGGCCTATATCTGGTTCAGCAAGACCTTCGACCGCGCCTTGCAAGTGGCGAAAGAGAACCCGCAAGTCCTTGTGCAGGACACCCCGATCCCGGACATCACCTTCGATGACCACTATGTGCTGGAACAGGGCGGCCTGCGACTGGAGCTGTTCGCCACCCCCGGTGAAACCATTGATTCCTGCGTGGTGTGGCTGCCGGCACAGAAAGCCTTATTCAGCGGCAATGTGTTCGGGCCACTGTTCCCGCACTTCCCCAACATCAACACCATCCGTGGCGACAAGTACCGTTTTATCGAACCTTATCTCGGGTCGGTACGGCGCATCCGCGCCCTGCAGCCGGAAACCCTCATCACCGGCCATTTCCAACCGGTCGAAGGCCGCGAGCTGATCAGCGCCTGCCTGGACCGGCTGGAAGCCGCCGTCGATTTCGTGCACCGCGAAACCCTGAAGGGCATGAATGCCGGCACCGACATCTACACCCTGATGCGCACGGTGAAACTGCCAGCAGGGCTCACGGTGGGTGAAGGTTACGGCAAGGTCAGCTGGGCCGTACGCACCATCTGGGAAAGCTACATGGGCTGGTTCAAGGCGCAATCGACCACCGAGCTTTACCCCACCCAACCGCGCGAGGTGTATGCCGAACTGGCGGCACTCGCCGGGGTGGATGCCATCCTTGAGCGTGGCCATGCACATCTCAACAAAAAAGAACCGGAAGCCGCCCTGCACCTCGCCGAGATTGCGTTGGCCTCCGACATTACCTACAAGCCCGCGCTGCAATTATCACTGGCCGCACACCAGGCCCTGCTTGAGCGTGCCGGCGACAGCAATTTCTGGGAATCGGGTTGGCTCAAACACCAGATCGCACAACTGCAAAAGGCCCTGCAATCATGAGCGAGTCGATCCGCATCGATGATCTCGCGCAGCCGCAGCTCAGCGATCTGCAAAAAGCGGCACTGGCGTATGGTGAGAAGCTGGCCATTGACTGGTCACCGCAATCGATCCTGGATGAAGCGCGCGCGAAAACCGGCCTGATCGATTTCGGGCCGATGGATTTTCTCGATCGCCTGCGACTGCTCTGCGACGAATGGGGAAACGACACGCAACTGACCGGCATCGGCCAGTTATCACTGCGCAACAAACTGCTGCAATTCGCGGTGAATCGCCTGCTGGTCCAGGACACCCTGAACCGGCATCCGGAAATCCACGACATCGCCATTGAAAGGCCAATCATCGTCGCAGGCCTGCCGCGCTCCGGCACCACGCATTTACTGAACCTGTTGGCGGCCGATTCACGCCTGCGTGCCTTGCCGTTATGGGAATC
>SBFY01000139.1 GCA_006227085.1 Gammaproteobacteria bacterium | reverse complement strand
TGCCGGGCTCCTTGAGTGTGATCGTCAATGAAATGACCGGTGCCTGTAACTGGGCATGGACGATGTACCCGGGCCTGTCGAATGCGGCGATCCAGTGCATCGGCAAACACGGCACCGATGAGCAGAAAGACATTTACATGGAAAAGCTCATCACTGGCGCCTGGACGGGCACCATGTGCCTGACCGAATCGCATTGCGGCTCCGATGTGGGCCTGCTGCGCACCAAGGCCGTGAAAAATGCCGACGGCAGTTACACCATCACCGGTTCAAAGATTTTCATTTCCGGTGGCGATCACGACATGGCGGAAAACATCGTGCACATGGTGCTGGCGCGCGTCGAAGGGGCTCCGGCCGGCACAGCGGGCATTTCATTGTTCATCGTGCCGAAATTCATTCCTGATGCGAACGGTGAGGTCGGTGAGCGCAATGCCACGGTGGTGAGCTCACTGGAAAAGAAAATGGGCATCAAGGGTTCGGCCACTTGCGTGCTGAACTTTGATGGCGCCAAGGGCTTTATTGTCGGCGCCGAGAACACCGGCCTGCAGCAAATGTTCACGATGATGAATGTCGCGCGTGTCGGCACTGCCCTGCAAGGCCTCGCGATGGCGGAGCCCGCGTACCAGTCTGCCCTGGCCTATGCGAAAGACCGTTTGGCCATGCGTTCACTGACAGGCCCGAAAAACGCGTCGGGTGCTGCTGATCCGATCATCGTGCACCCGGATGTGCGCCGTATGCTGCTGACGCAGAAAGCCTTTACCGAAGGGTATCGTGCCTTCCTGTATTGGCTGATCCAGAAAGCCGATGTGGTGGCCAAAGGCGATGAAGCCGCGGCAAAAGAAGCCGATGACCTGATGGCTTTCCTGACGCCGATTGCCAAGGGCTTCGTGACGGAAACCGGTTTCGAGTGCACTAACCTGTCACTGCAGTGCTTCGGTGGTCATGGCTACATCAAGGAGTGGGGTGTCGAGCAGTTGGTGCGCGATTGCCGCATCAGCATGGTGTATGAAGGCACCACCGGTATCCAGGCGCTGGATTTGATCGGCCGTAAGGTATTGGGCAGTGGTGGTGAGTTGTTGAAAAAATTCACCAAGCTGGTGCACAAGTTGTGCGAAACCAGCAAGGATGATGCAGCGCTGTCTGCGATGGCTGCCGCACTGGCTGAAAAGAACAAGGAGTGGGGCGCGCTGACCATGGATGTGGGTGGCAAGGCGATGGAGAATGCCGATGAAGTCGGTGCTGCTTCCGTCGATTACCTGATGTACAGCGGTTATGTCGTGCTGGGCTATTTCTGGCTGTTGATGGCACAGAAAGCACAGGCGCAATTGGCAGCAGGCACTGGTGATGCGAGTTTCTACAAAGCCAAGTTGGCCACTGCGCAATTCTATTTTGATCGCCTGTTGCCGCGCACGTTGACGCATGCTGCTGCGATGCGTTCCGGTTCTGCCAACCTGATGGCACTGGACGATGGGCAATTCGCCTTCTGACGGCAGGGAAGTGCAGCCATGACCGATTACCGTGCACCCTTGCAGGATATGCAGTTCCTGCTGTATGACGTGTTCGATGTCGAGCAGGCCTGGTCACAACTGGCCGGCATGGACGACCTGAATCGTGAGTTGGCTGATGCCTTGCTGGAAGAGGCCGCACGCCTGACCGAAACACTGATCGCGCCCTTGAGTCGCCCCGGTGATGAAGCCGGGGTGCGTTTTGATAACGGGAAAGTGTTCACACCGGAAGGGTTCAAGCCGGCATGGGAAACCTATCGTGCCGGTGGCTGGATCGGTTTTGCCGGCGACCCCCAGTATGGCGGGCAGGGCATGCCGCGTTCCCTGACCTTGATGGTCGAAGAAATGATGCATTCGGCCAGCAATGCGTTCTGCATGTATTCCATCCTCACCTCCGGTTTGGCTTTGGCGCTGAAATCACATGGCAGTGAAGCACTGAAGCGGCGGTTCCTGCCGTTGTTGTACAGCGGTGACTGTGCCGGCGCCATGTGTTTGACGGAATCCCATTCCGGTACCGATCTCGGTTTGCTGCGCACGCGCGCTGAGCCGCTGGGCAATGACACGTACCGCATTACCGGCACCAAGATCTTTATCACCGGTGGCGAACAGGACCTGACGGATAACATCCTCTATCTGGTGCTGGCGCGTTTGCCGGATGCGCCGGAAGGCTCGGGTGGTATTTCCATGTTCCTGGTGCCCAAGCGCAAGCTCAAGGATGATGATTCACCGGGTGATGCCAATGGCGTGAGCTGTGGCAGTGTGGAACACAAGATGGGCATTCATGCTTCTTCCACCTGTGTGATCCATTTTGATGGCGCCGAAGGCTGGCTGGTGGGTGAGGTAAACAATGGACTGAAGGCGATGTTCACGATGATGAACTACGAGCGCCTGTCAGTGGGTTTGCAAGGTCTCGGTTGCAGCGAACTGGCTTACCAGAAATCGGCTGCGTATGCGCGTGAGCGTTTGCAATCGCGTGCACCTGCAGGTGCGGTACATCCGGAACTGCCCGCCGACCCGATCATTGAGCAGCCCGATGTGCGGCGCATGTTGCTGACACAGAAAGCGTTGATTGAAGCCGGTCGTGCGTTTGTGTTGTATGCCGGCATGCAACTGGATCGTGCGCGTTATGGCGCGGAAGATGCCAAGCCGAAGGCACGGCAACTGTCGGCCTTGCTGACGCCGGTTGGCAAGGCATTCCTGAGTGACCGCGGGCTGGAGTGTTGCCTCGAAGGCCAGATGGTGTTCGGGGGTCATGGCTATATTCGCGAGTGGGGCATGGAGCAGTTGGTGCGCGATGCCCGCATTGCACAAATCTATGAAGGTACCAATGGCATCCAGGCGCTGGACCTGGTCAAGCGCCGTGTGCAAGCCAATGGCGGCGAGCATGTGGGTTGGGTGCTGGCCGATATCCGTGCATTCGTTGGCCAGCACGATACCGTGCTGGGTGATTATGCCCGTTTGTTGCTGGCCGCCGTTGATCGCCTGCAATCGGTCACGGATCTGGTCGTGGCTGAAGGCGCTGCGGATGCCAATGCTGGCCCGGCCGCCGCCGTCGATTACCTCGCCCAGTTTGGCTATGTGCTGTATGGCTGGATGTGGGCACGCATCCTGGTCGCCGCCAGCCACCATGACGACCAGGCGGCCGGCGGGTATTATGCGTTTCGCCGGCAGCTGGGCGATTTCTATTTCCGGCGCCTGCTGCCGCGGGCGGCCCTGCATGCCGAGGTGATTGAGGCGGGCACGGCGACCCTGATGGCAACCCCGTCGGAGCGGTTCTGAGGAGCATCCCATGAGTGACTGGATTACCCCACCCAATGAGCTGTCGGACGAGGACAAGCGCCGGGTCGAATATGCGACCCACACCGGCTACAACGAGACCGAGCGCAAGCCGTTCCGGCCGTGGCTGCTGTTCCTGTTCCTGTGGTTCCTGCTGATGGTTTTTGGCGGTCTCAGCTATGGCCTGGCCTGGTACCACGGCTTGGTGTGAGGGCGCGGTTGGCTGGACAAAACAGGCTGTTCTGGTACAGTACGCCTCCCGCGGCGACAGCCCGCCCTGATCAAGACTGTCGGGTTTTCGGAGTGTAGCTCAGCTTGGTAGAGCACTACGTTCGGGACGTAGGGGCCGGAGGTTCGAATCCTCTCACTCCGACCAAATAAAAAGGCACCCATCGGGTGCCTTTTTATTTGGTGGGTTGGGTGGTTTGTTCTGTAGCGAGCGCCAAAGGCGCGAAGCGGCCCAGGTTCACACATGGCGTAGCCATGTGAACCGCCGAAGGCGGGCCCGCAGGGTGAGGGCGAAGCCCGAATAAATCCGAACACTCCGACCAAATAAAAAGGCACCCATCGGGTGCCTTTTTGTTTGGTGGGTTGGGTGGTTATCGGGTGGGCTGGCTGGGCCCGTCCTCGCGACAACCTTCTGGCCAGTCAGTGGCCGCCTTGGTGGGGCGCAAGCGGTAGACACTGCCGGCATGGTCATCACTGATGAAGATGGTTCCCTGTGTGTTTTCGGTGATGTAGGCCGGCCTGCCGATCACTGTGCCACCGTTTTCAAAACCGGTCATGAACGGGCATTCGATGATGCGATCATCCTGCCAGTGCAGTGATACGACTTTGTAGCCGTCTTTTTCGGTCCGGTTCCATGAACCGTGCAATGCCACCAATGCGGCATGTTGGTAGATAGAGCCTTCGGGTTGGTGGCGCAGGAAATGGATTCCCAGTGGCGCATTATGGGCACGGAATGCGTGCACCGGTGCTTGCGTGTTCAGGCCTGCCGGGAGGGCATCACCGTAATCGGGGTCCGGGATATTGTTGCCATTGCGATAAGGCCAGCCATAGTGCTGGCCATCTTCGATACGGTTCAGTTCACAGGGTGGGAAATCATCACCAAGCAGGTCACGGCCATTGTCGGTGGCATACAGGTGACCATCCACAGGTGACCAGTCGAAGCCGACGCTGTTACGCAACCCCTTGGCGATGATGTGTGTGTCGCCCGTGGCCGGGTTGAATTGCAATAGGGTGGCACGGTATTCCTGTTCCTCGATGCATACGTTGCAACTCGAGCCTGTGCTGATATGCAGTATGCCCGATGGGGAAAACCCCAATGTACGGGTTGCATGGTTGCCATAAGGTGGTAATGACAGCAAGGGTTCGGGTTCTGTCGCAGGGTACAGTGCAGCATCCAGCGTGACGCGTGATACGCCACCGGTTTCCGCGAGATAGAGCTGGCCATCCTGCCAGGCAAGACCGGAGGGCAGTTCGAGGCCGTCCTTCCATGTCACGACCACCGGCGCATCGGAAGCGGGCGAGATAATACGGCTGATACGCCCGGGGCGGGTTTGTGAGACCAGCAAATCGCCATCCGGCAGCAGCAACAGGTCGCGGGCACCGCCCAAGGCATTGGTGACTAATGCCGGTTCAAAATGACGGGGTATCGTGATCGCAGCAAGTTGCTGTTCGGTAAAGTGTGCCCCACCGAGCAGTGAAGCCAGCGGGACATTGACGGCGGTGCCGGGGCGCTGGGTGAGCCAGGCCACTGTTGCCAGTAGCAGGACAAGGATGATGATGGCCAGGCGTACGGGAAGTGACATGCGGCTACTCACGAAACGGGTGTTTTCCTATTCTGGTCCAATGGGGAAAAATGGCAAGGTTATACTGCAGTCAGCAAATGGCGGGGAAACATGATGGCCAATACCATTCAGGACAGTGTACGGGAATATTATGGGAACACCTTGCAAGGCAGCCAGGATTTGCAAACCAATGCCTGTTGCACGGATGCCGGCATGCCGGAATACATCAAGCCTGTCCTGGCTAATATCCATGACGAGGTGCTGACGCGTTATTACGGTTGTGGTTTGGTATTGCCTGATCAATTGGCAGGTTTGCACATCCTTGATCTGGGCTGTGGTGCAGGGCGCGATGTGTATGCCTTGTCGGCATTGGTGGGTGAGCATGGCTCGGTCACCGGTGTGGACATGACGCCGGAACAATTGGCGATTGCGCGCAAGCACCAGGATTGGCATGCCAGGCAGTTCGGTTATGCCAGCAGCAATGTGCGGTTTGTGGAAGGCAAGCTGGAAGACCTGGCTGTGCTTGGGCTGCCGGCTGGCCATTTTGATGTCATCGTTTCCAATTGCGTGATCAACCTCTGCACCGACAAGGCTGCTGTCCTGAAGGCCGCGTTTGACTTGCTGAAACCGGGTGGCGAATTGTATTTCTCGGATGTGTATGCCGATCGCCGGGTGCCAGCGGCCTTGCAGTCCGACCCGGTGTTGTATGGTGAATGCTTATCCGGTGCTTTGTACTGGAATGATTTTATCCATCTCGCCAAAGCCTGCGGGTTTGCCGATCCGCGCCTGGTGGACGACCGTCCGTTGACCATCGACAACCCGGCGATCGAGGCCAAGGTAGCCCCCATCGGCTTTTATTCAGCGACCTATCGCCTGTTCAAGCTGGAAGGGCTGGAACCGGCCTGTGAGGACTACGGGCAGGCCGTGATTTATCGCGGCAGCATTGCCCACCAGCCAACAGGCTTTGCCCTCGATAAACACCACTGGATGGAAACGGGGCGGGCGTTCCCGGTCTGTGGCAACACCTGGCGTATGTTGCACGATACCCGCTTCCGTGAGCACTTTGATTTTGTGGGTACCTTTGATCGCCATTTCGGTATCTTTGAAGGGTGTGGCACTGCCTTGCCGTTTGAGGGTGGCGATGGCGGGCAGGTGGCGGGCTGCTGCTAAAAAATGTTCATGCCGGTGCGTTTGCCTGATTGTGTAAACGCAACCGCCGTGGATAATAGCCACACACCCAATCCGGGTTGTCTCTCGGCGTCTTCCAGGAGGGCGTCATCATGGTGGAACCCCTCGTTATGACCGAAGCCATGCTGGTTTCGGGTTTGATCCTTGCGTTTACGTTCATTGGCATTTTTACCGAACACGTGCATGGCTTTGAGCGAGCCAAATTCGCCATGCTCGGTGCGGGCATGATGGTGGTGGCTGGCCAGTACTATGGCTTCTATACCCCTGAGCAAGCCATTCATGCTGTCGATTGGAACGTGGTCTTCCTGCTCGCCTGCATGATGGCGATTATCGCGATCATGTTGCCTACGGGAGGCTTTGAAGCACTGGCGGCCTGGCTGACCAATGTGAGTGGCGGGCGACAATACCTGCTGATGTGCTTGCTGGGGACCGCAGTGACGGTGATTTCCCTGATGCTGGATAACGTGACCACCGTCGTGATTTTCGGGCCGCTGATCGTGATGATTGCGCAGGCACTGCGTGTCAGCCCGATCCCTTACCTGATGGCGGCGGCTTTGTTGTCGGATACCGGCGGTGTGGCCACATTGGTCGGTGACCCGCCCAACCTGATGATCGGTTCCGCCGCCAACATTGATTTCAATACCTTCTTCATTCACATGGGTGGTGTGGTGTTTGTGGCCTGGGTTTCCATCCTGCTGGCGCTGCGCTGGCTGTGCCGCAAGGATTTGACGCAGGCATCACATGGCACATTTGATGAAGGCAAACTGATTTTCAAGGACCGCAAGCTCTGGAACCAGTCCCTGTTTGTGCTGGGCGTGATGGTGGTGCTGTTCATGGTGCATCACGCGATTGGCTGGGAGCCCTGGATGGTGGCTGCAGCTGGCTTGACCTTGCTGCTGTTCCTCGCGAACCACATTGAACTCGATCATGCGATGGAAGATGTGGAAATTCCCTTGCTGATTTTCTTTATATCCTTGTTTGTGGTGGTCGGTGGCGTTGAGCACAGCCGGTTCCTTGAATATATCGGCCAATTTATCCTGCCGTTTATCCAGCAGGATTTGCTGACGGCAACGATTGTGCTGATGTGGGCGGCTGCGATCCTGTCAGCGATGATCGACAACATCCCGTTCACGGCTGCCATGATCCCGATATTGCTTGGGTTGGAGCAGCAAGGCGTGAACGTGACGCCGCTGTGGTGGGCCCTGGCAGTGGGCGTGGGGATGGGGGGCAATGGAACGCATATCGGTTCTACCGCCAATGTCTATATCGTGACCTTGTCAGAACGCTTGGCCAAAGATCGCGGTGATCCTTCATTGGCGATCACGCCCTGGGTCTGGTTCAAGACCGGTACGCCGGCGATGCTGGTCACCTTGGTGGTATCGAGTATTGTGTTCGTGTTGTTCTTCGGGTTTTTCTCGGCGCCGATCAAATAACACGGGCGAGCAGCATAAAAAACGCGCCATCTGGCGCGTTTTTTATGGCTATCAAAAAAGCCAGTCAGTGAACTGGAAACCGAAACTGATCCGCTCAGTCGACGCATTGTAGTCAATCAGGCTTTCACCATACCCATTGAAGTATTGCACCTGGCCGCGCAGGCGCTTGGAGACCGGGAATGACCAATCGAGTTGCACAGCGCCTTTGTTATCCGAGCGCAGGTTGTTACGCAGCAGCATGCTGACGGTGTGGTTGCCTTCACGATAGACCGTCAGGAACTCCCCGTAGCCCATGTATTTTTCAATATCCGGATTGTCATCACCGCTGGGGTCGCCAATGTAATCCTTGTCGTCTTCCGGGATGCGCCACCACGGTTTCACGCTGACCAGCCAGTTCTCTTTCTCAAAAATGAAATTGGCAAATAACCGGTTCCAGCTGCGTGACAGGTCGCCACCGCGACCATTCGATTGGTGATTGAAGCCGAACTGGTTTTGCGTGTTGCGAAACCCGAGAACCTCCCAGTCGTTATGGAAGCTGAGGAAGATTTCCGGCTCATAGTTGGTTTCGCGGAAAGGGCTGGAAATGTCGTTGTTATACGCCTGCCACCAGGAAGCCTGTGTGTAACCCAGGATCAGGTCGCCGTTATCACCAAACAATTCCAGGGCCAGTGGCACCTGCATGCTGAGCTGGAATTTGATTTCGGTGTGATCCAGCGATTCATTGCTGGGGCCACCGGTCAGGAAGGGGTCTTCATTGGGATTGGCGTTATAACTGAAGGGCAGGATGTAAATTGGCTTGTAGGGCAACAGCGCGTAGCGGGTATAACCGGGCTTGGAGCGTGATAGTGCTGCACGATCAGGACGTTGCTCGTTACGCATCAGTGGCTCTGCCGGCACAGCGGTTTCCGTCAGTGATCGCTCCAGCTGTGCATTGCATTGCATGCGCACGGTTTCAACGGTGGTCTGGGCGTCGGCGGCCTTCAGGGTATCGAGCAGGCATTGGTCGATGCGTTCGATGGCATTGGCCTGGCTGGCCAGTGCCAGCATGGCAAGGGAAAGAAGCGTTCGCATGTCATGTCCTCAATGGTCCTGCAGGTATGCGGGTAATCCTGCGGCGTTTATTCAACCACTGGCATGTCGAATGAAGGCGGTTGGTTGGGTGCCCTGTGCCAGCGCGAAGTGATGGTTTTCATGCGGGTAAAAAAGCGCACGCCATCCGGGCCATGCATATGCAGCGGACCAAACAGGGAGCGTTTCCAGCCACCAAAGCAATGGAATGCCATTGGCACCGGAATCGGGATATTGACCCCGACCATGCCGGCCATGACCTGGTGGCTGAATTGGCGTGCGGCATGACCGCTGGCGGTGAAGATACTGGCGCCATTGCCATAGGCGTGGCGATTGATCAGCTCAATCGCGGCGTCCAGTGTTTGTTGCCGTACCAGGCAGGCGACAGGGCCGAATATTTCCTGCTGGTAAATGCGCATGTCAGGCGTGACATGGTCAAACAGCGATCCTCCGAGGAAAAACCCCGGTGTGCGGGCGAGCGTTTCGCGGCCATCGACCAGCAACGATGCGCCTTGCTCGACGCCGCTGCCAATCAGGTCAATGACTTTTTCGCGATGGGATTCGCTGATCAAGGGGCCCATGTCAGGATCTGTATCAGCGGCTGCAATGCGCAAGGCGCGAATGCGTTTGGCCAAAGCAGCAGCCATGGCGTCTGCGGTGGGGTCACCAATGGCAACGACCACCGAAATCGCCATGCAGCGTTCCCCGGCTGAACCAAAGGCAGCGCCCATGACGGCGTCGCAGGCCGCATCAATATCAGCATCCGGCATCACCACCAAGTGATTTTTTGCACTGCCCAAGGCTTGTGCACGCTTGCCGTGTGCTGAAGCGCGCGCATAGACCTGTTCGGCAACAGCGGTTGACCCAACAAAACTGACAGCCTGGACTCTCGCATCATCAATCAAGGTGTTGGCCGTGTCCGCCCCGCCGTGGACTACATTCAGGACACCCTCCGGCAGGCCGGCCTCCTTGAAAAGGTGCGCCAGCATGTTTGCAGCTGACGGGGTTTTCTCAGACGGTTTCAGGATGAAGGTGTTGCCACAGGCAATGGCTACCGGGATCATCCAGAGAGGCACCATGCAGGGAAAGTTGAAAGGGGTGATACCGACCACCACCCCTAGAGGCGTGTGTTGGCTCCAGCTATCAATCCCCTGGCCAATCTGGCAGGAATATTCGCCTTTCAGCAGGTGAGGGATGCCACAGGCAAATTCCACCACTTCGATGCCGCGACTGATCTCGCCATCAGCATCGCTCAAGGTTTTGCCATGCTCTTCAGCGATGCAGTGTGCCATCGCGTCACGGTGTTGCTCGAGCAAGGCCTTGAAGCGGAATAGCACCTGGCTGCGCTGTGTGGCCGGGATGTTGGCCCAACCGGTAAAAGCCTGCTGCGCAGAATGGATGGCGTGCTCGATGGTGGCAGCATCGGCAATGGGCGTGTGGCGAATCACCTCACCGGTCGCGGGGTTGGAGACGGGCAATGAACCCGTTTGCCCGGTGGCAGCCTGGTTACCGATCCAGTGGGGTACGCAAGATGGCATGGCGTGTTCCTTGTGGTGATTGCCGCTAACGAGCGGTCATAGTTCCAGGTAACGGAAGGATTGCGATTCGATGTCCCAAAACCAGATGATGGCTAACAGGCAAGTGATAATCCAGAGCGTCATCAGGATATTGGCCAGCCAGCCAGGTAAGTACCGTATCAGGATGCCATACATGATTACCCTCCCAGCAAGGCTTTCATAAGTGAGAGCCCATCTTGTAAATGTGTTTCACGCGTGAGTGCAAAGCCGGCGATGACGAATGCCATGGTGATGAACCAGCCAGCTAGGCGCCACAGGATTTGCATGACGTTGGGCAGCGCTTCCCGGCGTGCCTTTGTGGCGGTGTGCCAGCGTTGCCACACCATGATGCCGGCACCATGGTAAAGACCCCAGGCCAGGTAACGCCAGCTCAGTTCGTGCCATAAGCCCAGTACCAGCATTGAGGCGAGAGCGGCCAGCGCGCCATTGCGGAGGCGCGACCAGACCGGCATGTACGCGTAGTCACGGCACCAGGACGACAGCGAGATATGCCATCGTTTCCAGAAGTCACCGATGTTTTGTGCCATAAACGGGTAATGGAAGTTTTCCATGATCCGGAAGCCCAGCAGGCGTGACACGCCGATCGCCACATCCGAATAGCCCGAGAATTTGAAATACAGCAGCGCACCGTACTCAAGGCAGAGCAGCCAGGCGTGTGCGGTGGTTGAAGTGTGCTGGACATCGTTCAGGACCGGTGTGAAATACGCAGGGAAAAGCCCGTCGGCAATCACCACGATTTTCACGTAGCCATACAGGATGCGCTCAAGGCCTTCGGAAAACAGTTGCGGATCCCAGCGCTGGCGCAATGCATCACGGCGGAATTCCGGATAGCGATGGATGGGGCCAACGGATAATGCCGGGAAAAAGAAAATCCAGCTGATGAAGGTTTTCCATTCCCCATGGGTAACGGTGCCCTTGTAGGCCTCAAAGAGATAGTGCATCAAGCGCAAGGTGTAAAAGGCAAAACCCATCAACAGGGCTTTGCTGCCATCCGATTGGCTGTCCTGGCTATAAATACGATAAGCCAACAGGCAAACCAGGATAGTGGCAGCGCCTGACAGCAGTCGTGTGCCAGAAGGCTTGTTGGTGCCATGCGCAAGATACCAGGTAAAACCTGAGAGTACAGAAAGGGCAAGCAGGGACTTGGGGGAGTGCCAGCCAAGCAGTAAGGCAGTGAACGTTGCCAGGCTGATGGCGCGCCATTTCGTTGGTGTTGCCCAGAAAAGGGCTATACCACTAGCAAGCCATAACAGGGTAGTCATGGAGGTTACGGTCATGGGTGCTCCGGAATCGTATGGATGAGTGAGATCATGCTGTGGATCAGTGGTTCACGGCATGAACGCTCAATGTGGGCAAAATCGCAGTAGCATTGGGTGGCTTGTGGTTCGGACAATACGGCACTGTGGATATTTGTGTGTGGTGCCAGTGCGCGGGCAACGCTGGCATTCCAGTCCTGCACGACTGTACCAAATTGCATTTCGATATCGGGTGACTTCGGGATTCGCAATACCACCAGATCTGGAATGTCGCCTGAGATGGTATCAACCGCATGAATAAATGCCATTCCCATGGCTTTCTGGCGGTAAAACGTGTTGCTCTTGCGCTGCATGGCAATGAGCGCCCTTGGGTTATCAGTGCGGATGCAGGGTACAAAAGCTTCCTGTGTTTCCATCATTTGGTTCCGGAGCAGGCCTTGGCGGATTTCTTTGTCTTCGAGGTATCTTTTGAGCAAGGGCTGCGTTTCCCTCAGGTGTCGCTGTAACCGGCGCAAGGGGCTTTGCCCATCGCCAAACCGCAGGGGCAAGAAGAGATCATCCTGGATTACCAGGATGTCAGGGGGATATTGCTGCAGCGTCGGGAACAGGGCAGAAAAATACAGGGGGTCAAAGTACACAATCCTCAACCAGGTATCAGGATCCTGTTCGTAGACCTCAGGCAAGGCGTTGCGAAGGAGTGAATTACCGATAATCACCACACTGGTGTGCCCGGATTTGCGGGTGCGTTCGATGTACTGCCGTACCTGCTCACCTTGGGTGTCGATGAAGGCTTGCTGACGCTCCTGGTTCAGGGCCTCCCCGATATACCAGATGCCACCAATACCGGAGAGTGCCAGCAGGATGGCACATAGCCATCCCCATAATGAAAATTGTCGATTAACCATTGATGGTTCCTAATCGATGATAGGCAGCCCGTATAAAAACGTTCAATTCTGAGAGGTTGCTATCCAACGCTGGCTTGCACGCAGGCTTCATGTGCCGGTAATCACAATAGCAATCATCGGCCAAGGGTTCGCCGGCCTGCCAATAATGCAGTTGCGGGATATCCGATAGCGCTGCCTGCATCCGGGTGCGCCAGTAGCGGGTATCTTCCCCGAAAGTGTTTTCCACCGATTGGGAGCGGGGAATATCCATCAAGATGATGACAGGCACTCGCGTGGCTGCATCATGCAACGCAGTAAAAGCCTCGGCTTTTGCGGGTGGGTCCATGCGATAGCGAGTCTGGCGGCTGGCCATTTTCCGTTGGGTGCGTGGCCAATCCAGCGCCATGGCAGGACATCGTGCGCGCGATTGCGCGAGCTGGGCGTTCCGCAATGCGACGGCTGCTCGTTTCCCTGCATCAGATTTGAGTGATCGCAACCATTGACGCCAGCGGTGCAGGTTGTCACTGAAAGAGGCAGCGGTTTCACGATCATCGCCATGCCGGGGTTGTGGCAGTAACAGTTCGCTGTGCAGGATCAACACATCGGGTGGATCTTGCATCAATGTTGGCCACAGCCGTTGGAATGGTTGGAAATCGCTGCCAGGCGAGTAGATGCGCAACCACGGCAATGGCGTTTCACCCGGTAAGGCCTCGAATGGCAAGGCAGAGCGCATGAGGGAATTGCCAAACATGACCACGCGCGGATGTTGTGCGCTTTGCAGGTAATCGGCAAGGCGCTGTTGCTGTGAGTGCTGGAATGCAGCCGCCTTGTCTTCCGCGTCTTGCCGTGCAATCCATTGCAGGCTGGCGCACAACAAGGTCACCATGCCAGCTGCCAGCAACCACAGGATCAGGGGAGGGTAGCGTTTCATATCATGCGGTGGTGGTGCTATAAGTGTTCACGATGGTGATGGCATCGCCAAGACTGCCCAGTGACATGATGTCACGCGCCGACAAGGTAACGCCGAATTCGCGCTCCAGTGCCTCGACCAGGGCCATGTGGGCAAGGGAATCCCAGCCGCTGGTGTTGTCAGGGCCGGTCTCGGGGCGCAAGGTGTCGGTGGGTGCCCGCAGGATATCGCTGGCAATCGCAAACACGCGTTCCTGCACATTGCCACTGTGCGCCTGTCCCTGTGGTTGCAGGGCCGCTTCAATGGCTGCTTTGGCCAGCGGCAGTTGCACTTTACCGGAGGGCCCGCGCGGCAAGCTGTCCAGTTGCACGATGTGTTTCGGCACCTGGTATTCGGCCAGTTGGTCGCGGCAGTAGGCGATCAAGTCATTTTCCGTGGTGCTGGCCGACGTCACGACGGCAGCGATCACGCGCTCGCCCCAGTCGGCATCCGGCAGGCCGATGGTCACGGCTTCCTTGACCGCAGGATGCTGGTGCAGGACAGCCGTGATGGCTTCCGGGGCAATGTTACGGCCGCCGGAAATGATCAGGTTCTTGATGCGCCCTTGCAGGTGATAAAAGCCTTCGCCGTCACGGCTGACCTTGTCACCGGTCTTGAGCCAGCCATCGTGCAGGGTTTCCTGCGTGGCCTCCGCATTGCGGTGATAGCCGGTCATCACATGGTTACCACGGATCCAGAGTTCACCCGCTTCGCCTTCAGCAACATCCTGTCCCTGCCCATCAACGATGCGGCACTCGCAATCCACGGGTTTGCCGAGGGTGCCGATGCGATGGCTGGCATCATCCGGCCCGGCAGCCAGCGATCCGGTCACGGTTTCCGTCAAGCCGTAATGATTCGCTACGCGCACCCCGAACGTGTTTTCGAACTGTTGCCACAAATGCGCTTCGAGATGGCCGGCGGTGGAGATCACGCAATCAAAATCGGCTGTCTTGAACGCGTCGCGCTCCTGCTGCATCAATTTGAGGATCATCGACAGCATGACCGGTGCTGCGATGAAATGGCTGATGCGGTCGCGATAAATGCCATGCAGCAAGGGCTCGAGCTTCTGGATGCTGAATGCCATCGGCCGATGCAATGACGCATCTGCCCAGGCGGCAGTGAGTGCACCGAACACCGAACCATCGGTATGGTGCATGGGTAACACATTCAATACACGGCTCGTGGCGTTGATGCGGTAATGACGGGCGAGGCTGTCGAGATGCGTGACCAGTGCCAGCCAGCTGATTTCCACTCCCTTGGGTTTGGAAGTGGTGCCGGAAGTGAACAGGATATAGGCCAGATCGGCGTCCGCACGCGATACGAATGATGGCATCGGTGGTGTCTGGGCGAGGATGCCGGGATAGGTGTCCGGGTTTTCACTGGCCGGTTTCTGCTTGCCGAGTAATTTCCGGAACAGCGCGCCTTGCTTGGCTGCTCCTCGCTCAAAGCGCAAGGTGAAACGTCCTGCGTTGATGCTGCTGTCATGCCAGGCGATGCTGTCGGCGTCATAGCACAAGCCTTCCGGTTGGTGGTCAGCAAGCAACTGCATGGCTTCGCGCGGTTTGGCCAGTGGGTCAACCAACACCGGCACCAGGCCTGCCCGCAGGCAAGCCAGCAGGGCGACCAGGAATTCGCGGTCATGTGCCAATGCCAGCACCACACGGTCACCGCTGCCCAGCGAGCCGGCAAACAATGAGGCGAGCTTGCGTGATTGTTCATCTGCTGTGCGCCAATCCAGGACATCGGGTGCCACAATCCAGTCCGGGTTCTTGCGTTGCCCCAGTGTGTGCCAGAAGCGTTGGTTGGCGTTCATGCGGTGAGCTCCAGTAAACGGTGTTTATCCAGTTTGCCGTGATTATTGCGTGGCAGGGATGCCAGTTGCAGGATGCTGTCGGGGGAGTGGCCGCGCCCCAGGGTATGGTGCAGTGATTGCATCACGAAACGTTCGTCCAGCGGCTGGCTGGCAACAAACGCCGCGATCAATCGCCCATCGGGATGCGCCACGACTGCGGCATCGGTGACACCCTCCAGGTCGCGCAGCGCGTTTTCAATGCGCAAGGGTGACAGGCGTTCGCCGTGCCGGTTTTTCAGCATGTCATCGCTGCGGCCGCACAAGTGGATATGGCCAGCCGCATCACGATAGGCCACATCACCCGTGTGCAACCAGCCATCATGGGCAGTGGATTGGCCATCGGGTAACAGGTAACCCTGCATCAGGTGCTGGCTGAACACGCGTAGCAAGCCGCGGTCATCATTCGCCAGGATGCTGCCGTTCTCGTCGGTGATGTGCATGATGGCTGCAACCGCCTGGCCAATGCTGTGATCATCATCGGCATCGCCGTCGCTGCCGGCACAGAAGCCGCCGGTTTCGGTCAGCCCGTAATAGTTGGCGACCTGGCATCCCATCAGTTGCTGCGCACGCAGGCGGCTGTGATTGCTGAGCGGGGTGCCGGTGCAGAGGATTTGTCGCAAGGTGATCGGCAGCAACGGCTCGCGTTCGCGGGCATCGCAGAGCCGGTCCAGGCTGGCTGGTACCGTGCTGAGCAAGGTGGCTTCGCCGGCGGCCGCCAGCGTGGCGACCGGTACCAATCGTTGCAGGGTGCCGGGTACGGCAATGGTCGCGCCTGCGGACAGGGCCGCTGTTGCCGGGTTGCGCAGGCCACTCATGCTGTGGAAGGAAGCAACCAGCAACAGGGTGTCATCCGGTTGCCAGCCATAATGCCGTGCCAGTGCGGTACCGCTGCCGCAGAGGCTGCGCTGCGACAGGCGCACGCCTTTTGGTTCACCGGTGGAACCGGAGGTGAACAGGATGGCGGCGGTGGCTTCGCAGTGCGGCTGGCCGGGGTGTTTGTCGTTCGCTGTGGATTCCTCGACACACGCGAGCCATTCCGACAGCGCAGGGAATGTGCTGTCGCTGTCGCCTTCATCGAGACGGTCAAAGCGGCAGGTGACACAAGATGCCGGTGCAGGCGCTGCCGGTTGTTCTGGCCCCAGCCATAGCATGCGCGGTTGCAGCCGCGCCAGTGCCTGTTGGGTGCGCGTGGCAGGCCAGTCCGGGTCGATCGCTGCAACAGTGATGCCGGATAGCCAGGCCGCCCACACCAGCATCAGGTATTCGATATGCGGTTGTGACTGGATGGCGATGATGTCACCGGCCGTGATGCGATGATGCGCAAGAGCCTGCTGCAACGCTGATACCAGTTGCTGCACATCGTCACCGGAAAACTCGCTGCCATCATCAAGGCTGCGCAACAGGGTTTTACTGGCGTAATGCGGCAAGGCAGTTTCCCACAAGGCACGGAAATCGCCGGCTGCCGGTTGCAGGCGCTGCGGGAAACCGTAATGGCTTTGCAGCCGGAACATGGCCATCGACAGCGGCGCCGGATGCACGAGTTCGCGTTCACACAGCTGTTGCACGGTGGCCATGAGCTGTTGCAGCGGCAGGCGCAGTGTATCCGCCATCTGTTGCACCGTCATGCCGCTACGGGCGAGGAACAGCAGGCGACATTCGAGTTCATCGAGGCGCTCGCCGGTGTGTTGCTGCAGGCGTTCGCGGTACACCGGATGACGATCCAGCATGTAGCGGATACTGCCTTCGCGGGCATCTTCATCCAGCACCACACAGGCACGATTGAGGTCAATTGCCAGTAACGGGTTTTCCAGCAAGCGGGCATCGGCTGCCAGGCCGGGGAAAGCGTTGATGGGCCATGATTGGCCATCATGCTGGCGGCCTGCGACCAGCGCGAAGCCGTTGTAGTGGCCAGTGTCGCAGTCATCACGCAAGGTAAACGTGTCATGAACTGCAAACAGGTCGGGTTCGGCCAGCACCCAGCTTTGCCGGCCGTGACCTGCGCGTGCATCCAGCAAGGCTTTCCATTCGCGGCCATGCCATTGCAGGCAGCCGCGATCAAACCAGGGATCGGGCTCGCTGTTGGTCAAGTGGATATGCGGGAAGACCAGCACGCCTTCCGGGTCGCAGACGCGCAGGCATTCCGCAGGAAATGTGTCGATGTCATACCGGTGCAAGGAATCCAGGCCATGCACGACACGCACGCTGCCATTGGCGAGTGGCAAGGGCTGGTCCGCATGGGTGAAGACGATGTGCAGGTTGTCCGGGCATTGGCCGTTGCCAAACCAGTGCCGGAAACCGCGGTAACCCAGCACATTGTGATTGCCTTCCCACAGGGCAATCACCTGCTGTTGCGGGAACAATCCGGCCAGCAGGGCAGCGCTGTAGCCGGTGCGGCACCAAGTGTCGAGGATGATGTCACCGGGGCGCAAGGTTGCCTGCAATAACGGCAGCAGTGGATACACCGCGCGGGTGGATTCATTGAAGGGCTGGAATGCCGCATACAAATCAAAGTGGCCGCGCCGCTGCTTTTCATCAATCAGGTGTTGGTAATCGGCCGGGTCACCCAATTGCTGTTGCAGCAGCTGGGCATGCTGCCCGGCATCGGCTGCTGCCAACTCAGTGGGGTGGCCAAAACACGGGAAGCCGGCCAGCACGGGCCATGCCGTCTGGCAATGATGGCATGAGAGCCAGTCATGGCGGTGTTCCAGTGGCTGCCGGCATTGCGGGCAGGCGAGGATATCGGTGAGTACGGAGTCGGGCATCGCGTCAGGCGTCCTTGCGTGGCGCGCCTATTATCCGGAGCTTTTGGGCGGCTTGCTAGCCCGGCAAGCCGGCAGGGTGCCATAATGAATAAAAGATCAGGAAACCCACATGCCATACGCTGACATTACCGGTTGGGGCCATTGTGTACCGCCGGCCACTCTGACCAATGCCGACCTGGCTACCGTGGTCGACACCTCGGATGAATGGATCACCAGCCGCACCGGCATCCGCGAGCGCCATATCACCCATGTGAATTTATCGGCATTGGCCGCCGTTGCTGGCCAGCGTGCCCTGGCCTGTGCCGGTGTCGATGCCAGTGAACTCGATCTGGTCATCCTCGCCACGGCCAGTGGCGACGACATCGTGCCAAACACCGCATCACAGGTGCAGCAGTTATTGGGCGCGAATCAGGCGGCCGTGTTTGACATGAATGCCGCCTGCACCGGGTTTGTCTACGGCCTGAATACGGCCACCGCCTTTATCCGTTCCGGCATGTACCGCAAGGCACTGGTGATTGGTGCCGATCGGCTGAGCTGGTTCCTTGACTGGACCGATCGTGCCACCTGTGTATTGTTTGGTGATGGCGCCGGTGCGGTGGTGTTGGAAGCCAGCGAACAGGCAGTTGGCGTGCAAGCCTTCCGCATGGGTTGTGATGGTGAAGCGCGCCATATCCTGCAAGTGAATGGCTATGGCACGGCGATGAACCGCTTCACCAGTGATGGCGTGTTTGCGCTGTCGTTTGAAGGGCAGGAGATTTTCAAGCGCGCCATTCGTGGCATGAGTGACGC
>SBFY01000067.1 GCA_006227085.1 Gammaproteobacteria bacterium | reverse complement strand
ATGTTTTTTTTTTTTTTTTTTCCATCAATGCTGGAACTTGTGGCCCCAGATGCTCGGCAAAGTACTGACGGTCGGGGTGTAGTTTTCCCAATCCATCTTCAAGCCACCGGTGCCGAATTCCATCGCGAAACCACTCGGTGTGGCCATGTAGAACGACAGCATGCGGTCATTGGTGTGACGACCCAGGGTAGAAACGATCGGGATCTGCTTTTCATTCACACGATCCAGGCAGTAGCCCACTTCATCGACATCCAGCACTTCCACCATCAGGTGCACGCAGCCGGTCGGGTTCGGCGCTTCAAACAAGGCCAGGCTGTGATGGCGCGGGTTCTGGCAATGCATGAAATGCAGGCCCATGCCGGGGTCATTCGGATCCGGGTTGAAATGGAAATGCATGTAATCCACATCGCCCAGGCCCAGCAGGTTCCGGTAGAACGCGTGGGTTTCCTTCAACTTCGGTGCCGGCAACACAGCATGGCCAAAGCCCATATCGCCATTAAAGCCGGTTTCAAAACCGGCAATGCCCAGCGGGGAAATGAATTTCGCATAATCCAGGTCAGCCCCCCAGTAGAGCTCGAGGGTGTTGTCTGACGGATCCTTCAGGCGTACCAGCTCACGCACACAGCGCAGTTGGCAATCAGCCTTGCTGCCCTCTTCAAACGCCACACCGGCTTTTTTCAATTCGGCTTTGGCGGCTTCGAAGTCAGCCTTGTCATACAGCTCCCAACCCAGGATGGACAGGCGATCCTGCGCGCCCTTCTGCACCGCAAAACGGAACGGGCGGGCATCCATTTTCAGATAGACATTGCCATCGTCCGGCATATTGGGCGCGACCATCAGGCCGAGGACGTTGGTGCCGTAATCCAGCCATTTGGCCGGATCAGTGGATTCAATCCAGGCATAACCGAGACTGCGAATATTCATGAAAAAGCCTTCTTTGTTTAGGGATAATAAGGGCCTGCACACCAGACCCAAGAGGGAACGATTGTGGCCAGATGGCAGCCAAGCGTCAACCGGAGCATGGCCAGGCTTGGCGTATCCATCTCAGCAAGAATATTGGTATGGTAAGCCTGTATAAAAAAGCTGCCGGGGTAAAACATGCGTCAAGACGTCCTGACACACCTCCGCAAGGACATCACCATCAATGGTGTGAGCAATGCGGTGTTCAATGGGCTGGCTGCATGGCCAACCTTCAAGGGCATTGAAGCATTGCCCTTCTGGGGCAACCCGGGCATGGCGCTGGATATTGCCGCCACTGCCACCATCCTGGTCTTTATCGTCACACTGATCCTGGTACCGGTTGCCCGCATGAAACGGCGCAAAGGCAAATTGCCACCCTTCCAGTGGGATGAACGCCAACTGTGGCAACGATTTTTCCAACGGTTCCCACAAGGCTTGCTGGCACGTGCCTGCTGTTATGCATTGATTGGCTTGCTGGTCATCGCACCCCTGAGCTGGCTGCCTTACCTGTTACTGGACATCAACAGCCTGCCCGGAACCACCTATGCCATCGTCAAAGGTGTGTGGGCTGGTGTGATTGCGGCCATCATCTGTATCCCCATCCTGCTCACCGGCATGGCAGATCCCTTGCCTGCTAATGCGGAATAAGTACCCGCCCAGCCCTGCCTGCTATTGACGATTAAATCCCTTGTGAAGCAGTACGCAAAAGCAAGGTAAATACCGGCATCCTATGGATCAGCAACTATGCTGAAAACAGGCTTCAAGCAAGGATGATCGGCCAGCATGCTGCCACTGCTGCACACCCTGAGATTCGGACGATTCCAGTATGTGTCACTACTAACCATACTGGCATGTTTGTTCCTGTTCCTTGCACAACAACGCTCTGAGACAGCAGTTGACAATGCTATCCAGCGATTTTGTGCCAACTATGACCCTTCCTCCGCCAGCAGTGCACTCCGCGAAGGATGGCGCGATCGCCGTGACTGCGAAGGCTGGATTGGATTTATTGATGGCATAGCGAATGCCGAAAAACTCACTCGCAATTACCAGTATTACTATGACGGCAGTGGATATCGCTACAACAAAGAGACCGTCGATAGCATTTTTGCTGAATACGAGCGTTATAAAGAGGATGCTCCCGTCAACATCACCCGGCTGTTAATGAATTATCCAGACAGCCTGAATCCTTTGCAGATTATCGGTTCATCGCTGATTCATGCCGATATCTGGCATCTGTTATTCAACCTGCTGTTCTTTTTCCCATTTGCGATGATGGTGGAACCCGCTATCCATAACTGGCGGCGCTACCTGGACGCTCTTGTCATGATCTCCATCGCGGTCAGCGTCTCTTTTTCAACCACTTACCTGATGAGCTTTGGCCATATGATGCCTTGGCCTGCACTGGGTCTTTCTGGTGTGGTAACGGGTGTCATGGGTCTGGCTGCCTACATCATGCCCAGGGCAAAAATTATCACCTTGCTACCTGTTTTTAACATTCCCATCACCATTCCCTTATGGTTTTTATCCGCTTGGTACATCGGATGGGACATGGTTGATCTTGCCAACAATGACCCCCGGTATGCTGGAACCACATTTCTCGCCCATGTCACCGGCGGCCTGACCGGCTACGGGCTAGGCCGCTGGTGGTTTGCTGACCGGAAAGCAGAGATACATGATG
>SBFY01000044.1 GCA_006227085.1 Gammaproteobacteria bacterium | reverse complement strand
TGCTGGGCAGTTTGCTGGCCGGTACCGAAGAAGCGCCGGGAGAAGTGGAGTTGTACCAGGGCCGTACCTACAAGGCCTATCGTGGTATGGGTTCCCTGGGCGCCATGTCGCATCGCCAGGGTTCCAGTGACCGTTATTTCCAGAGCGCCAGTGAAGGCGTGGAGAAGCTGGTGCCGGAAGGCATTGAAGGGCGTGTGCCCTACAAAGGCCCCGTCTCTGCCATTATTCACCAGTTGATGGGTGGTTTGCGCTCCAGCATGGGGTATACCGGTAGCCGGGATATCGACACCATGCGCACCCAGCCCAAACTGGTGAAAGTGACGTCTGCAGGCATGACGGAAAGCCATGTGCATGACGTCAGCATCACCAAGGAAGCACCGAATTATCCGCGTGGATAACACGCATGTAACGGGCAGCGGGGCGAAAGCCCCGTTGTTGTTTATTGGCACGACCAGCCTGACGGGAACATCATGTCCTTGAATATTCATCAACAACGCATCCTGATCCTTGATTTTGGTTCCCAGTACACCCAGCTCATTGCCCGTCGTGTGCGCGAATTGGGTGTGTATTGCGAAATCCATCCGTTTGATATGCCGCTGGATGCGCTGCAGGCCTTCGCGCCGAAAGGCATCATCCTTTCCGGTGGCCCGGAAACCGTCACGGCTGATAACACCCCGCGCGCCCACGCGGAAATTTTCAGCATGGGCTTGCCGGTGTTAGGGATTTGCTATGGCATGCAAACCATGGCCGAACAGTTGGGCGGCAAGGTCAGTGGTTCCGATCACCGCGAGTTCGGCTATGCCCGCGTGAGCGTGGTTGGCCAGAGTGCCTTGTTCCATGACATCAGTGATCATGTCGATCATGACGGTCGCGCACAGCTGGATGTGTGGATGAGCCATGGCGACAAGGTGACGACCTTGCCAGCCGGTTTCACGGTGATTGCCGAAACCCCGAGTTGCCCGATTGCAGCGATGGCGGATGAAAGCCGGCGTTTTTATGGTGTGCAATTCCATCCGGAGGTGACGCACACGCATCAGGGTTTGCGCATGCTGGAACACTTCGTGCGTGAGATCTGCGCCTGCGAAGCCCTGTGGACACCCAGCAATATCATTGAGGATGCTATTGCCCAGGTGCGCGCACAGGTTGGTAATGATCCGGTATTGCTGGGTTTGTCGGGTGGGGTGGATTCATCGGTTGTGGCGGCACTGTTGCATCGTGCCATTGGTGACAAGCTTACCTGTGTGTTTGTCGATAACGGCCTGTTGCGTCTCAATGAAGGCGACCAGGTGATGGAAATGTTTGCCCGTAATATGGGTATCCGGGTGGTGCGTGTCGACGCCGAAGAACGTTTCCTGTCGAAACTGAAGGGCGTGAGTGATCCGGAGCAGAAACGCAAGATCATTGGCGCGACATTTATCGATGTGTTCGAGGAAGAGGCGCGCAAGTGCGAGGATGCCCGCTGGCTGGCACAGGGCACGATCTATCCGGACGTGATCGAGTCGGCGGCCAGCAAGTTTGGCAAGGCGCATGTGATCAAGTCGCACCACAACGTGGGCGGTTTACCGGAAAAAATGCATTTGAAACTGGTCGAACCCTTGCGCGAACTGTTCAAGGATGAAGTGCGCAAGATTGGTCTCGAACTCGGGCTGCCTTACGACATGGTGTATCGCCATCCGTTCCCGGGGCCGGGTTTGGGTGTGCGGATCCTCGGTGAGATCCACAAGGAATATGCCGACGTGTTGCGCCGTGCCGATGCGATTTTTATCGAGGAATTGCACAAGGCCGATTGGTACCACAAGACCAGCCAGGCATTTGCAGTGTTCACTCCGGTCAAGTCCGTGGGCGTGGTTGGCGATGGTCGTCGCTACGCCTGGGTGATCAGCCTGCGTGCCGTCGAAACCATTGATTTCATGACGGCACGTTCCGCACGCCTGCCATGGGAGCTGCTGGAAACCGTTTCCTCACGCATCATCAATGAAATCGCCGATGTCTCGCGTGTGACGTACGACGTCTCGAGCAAGCCGCCCGCCACGATTGAGTGGGAGTAACAGCGTGGATGCGCGTGATGAGCACTGGATGCGTGAAGCGCTCCGTTGTGCCCGGCGTGCGTATGAGCTTGGTGAGGTGCCCGTGGGTGCGGTGCTGGTGCGTGATGATGCCTTGCTGGGTGAGGGCTGGAATTGCCCGATCAGCACCCATGATCCAACGGCACATGCTGAGGTCATGGCCATGCGCCATGCGGCGAATGCCTCGGCGAATTATCGCTTACCCGATACGACGCTTTACGTGACGATCGAGCCTTGCACCATGTGTGCCGGTGCGATGGTGCATGCGCGCGTGAAGCGGGTAGTGTTCGGTGCCCTGGAACCCAAGGCGGGAGTGATGAGCAGTCAGGCGCGCTTGCTGGAGTCGCCGTGGTTCAACCATGCCGTGCAAGTGGAAGGTGGTGTGCTGGAAGCAGATTGCCGCGCCCTTATGCAGGATTTTTTCCGGCAACGGCGCTCGTGAATTCCTGGTGGCCATCCGGTACCGCTGGTTCGGTCACCGGTGTTTTGTCTTCTGGTATTGCTTCTGCAGGTGTTTGATCCGTTTGCCGCTGGTTATCAAACCAGGTCAGCAAGTTGTAGTAATTGCGGATCCTGTGAACATAGGTGACGGGCTCGCTGCCCCGGGCCTTGCCGTATTGGGTATAGGGATACCAGTCGCGGTCTTCCAGTAAAGGCAGGTGTTTTTTCACGTCATTCCAGCTGTCCGGATCATAGCCGCGGAATTCCGTGATAAATCGTGCGTCTTGCAAGTGCCCATAGCCGACGTTGTAGGCGGCCAGTGCAATCCAGGTACGGTCGGGTTCTTCAATGCTGTCAGGCAGGCGGTCCAGCATCTTGCGGAAATAAATCGCGCCACCACGCAAGTTGGCCTTGGCATCCAGGCGGTTGCTGACACCGACTTCACGCGCGGTGTTCAGGGTCAGCATCATCATGCCGCGAACCCCGGTGGGTGATTGCGCGCGCGGGTTCCAGTGGGATTCCTGATAACTGATGGCGGCGAGCAGTTTCCATGGGATATCGAATTCGGTTGCGATTTCCCGGATGGTCGTTTCATATCTGGGTAAGCGCGAACGGGCTAATTTATAGAAGGTCAGGGCGCCGGCCTGGCTGGTGTCATGGGTATGGCCATAGTAGCGCTCGGTCAGGCGCTCCAGCGTGCCATCTTTCTTGATGCGTTTGAAAAACTGTTCGATGGCTTTGGAGAAAGCCTTATCAGCATCAGCGGGATAGGCCCAGGCCAGGTATTGCGGTTGGTTGAATTCAAACGCGACTTTCACGTCCGGGAAGAACCCTTTGTGAACCTGGAATTCGTTGGAATTGATGATGGCATAGTCCACTTGCCGGGATTGCACTTGCTCAAACAGGCCCTGGGTGTCGATATCGCCATCCGCCTGCCACTGCAAATCGGGGTAGTTCTTGCGCAGTGCAATCAACCAGTCCTCACGGCCACTGTTGGCAACCACCAGCAGGCGTTTGCCGAGCAGGTCTTCCACTTTGCGGGGTTTGGGTGTGCCGGCTTTGTAAATCACCTGGTGCCGGATGGCCATGTAGCCGGGTGAATAGGTGTATAGGGTGCGCTTGGCGGGGGTCACGGTAAGGCCTGCCGCAGCGATGTCGACCTCGCCGTTATTGAGCAGGGTAAAGACCTGGCCGATATTGGCGGCTGGCTGCACGGCCAGTTTCACACCCAGCTCGCGGGCAAACTCATTGGCCAGTTCATATTCGATGCCGGCGACCTGGTCACGGTAGGTGTAGTAGGTGGTCGGGTTGACGCGGGTGGCGATCACCAGTTCGCCGCGATCCTGGATTTGCTGGATCAGGTCCCGCTGGGGTGCCGCGGGCTCGCAGCCGGACAGGCACCATGCCAGCAGGATGACCACGGCAATCAGGGCTTGGGGGTGTGACCGGGAACGGCAAGGTGTCCGCATGTGCTGGGGTTTCCAGGGCATTTGGCGTCATTCTAGACAGTCCGGCGCAAGGGCTCCAGCTAATGCAAAGGCAGGGGTAAACCAGTACAATGCCGGCTTTCCGCATGACTGACATTCCGGAGGCCTTGCCGCTTCATGCTGGTACTTCCTGGTGCTAATGGCCTATCCGGCTTTCGTGCACAATCCCTGCTCCGCACCTTGGCTGAAGCTGGCTTGGCAGTGGAGGGCATCGCCGCCCGTTATGTCCATTTTGCCGACCTGGCGCAGGCGCTGACGGAAGCCCAGCACCAGCAGCTGCTGCAGTTGCTGGCGTATGGTGGGCAGGAACCCGTGGATGAGCGAGGCACCCTGTTCCTGGTCGTGCCCCGTCCCGGGACCGTATCCCCCTGGTCCAGCAAGGCGACCGATATCCTGCACAACTGTGGTTTGAAAAGCGTGCGCCGTATCGAGCGCGGGCTGGCCTGGTATGTGCGTGCCAACGGGCTGGATGCCAGCCAGCGCCAGCAGGTGGCTGCGTTGCTGCATGACCGCATGGTCGAAAGCGTGCTGTCATCCATGGATGAGGCCAGTGCCTTGTTCAGCCAGCACGAACCCAGGCCTTTGTCCTCCGTGGATGTGATCGCTGGTGGTCGTGACGCCCTGGTGCTGGCCAATCGTGAGCTGGGGCTGGCATTGGCCGACGATGAAATCGATTACCTGGTCGACAGTTTCCGGGGGTTGGGTCGTAACCCGACGGATGTCGAACTGATGATGTTCGCGCAGGCCAATTCCGAGCACTGCCGCCACAAGATTTTCAATGCGCAATGGACCATTGATGGTGCAGCGCAGGAACATTCACTGTTCGGCATGATTCGCAATACCCACCGTTGCTCGCCTGACGGTGTGCTCAGTGCCTATGCCGATAACGCTGCCGTGATGGAAGGTTCCACTGCTGGGCGTTTCTTTCCGGATGCGGGCAGCCGCGTATACGGTTTTCACCAGGAACCCATCCATGTGTTGATGAAAGTGGAAACGCACAATCATCCGACAGCGATTGCACCGTATCCGGGTGCATCCACGGGTTCGGGTGGTGAAATCCGCGATGAAGGCGCAACCGGCTGTGGTGCGCGCCCGAAAGCCGGTTTGACCGGGTTCAGTGTCTCCAACCTGGCCTTGCCCGGATTTACCCAGCCTTGGGAAGTGCCGTATGGCAAGCCGGACCGCATCGTCTCGGCACTCGACATCATGATTGAAGGGCCGCTCGGTGGTGCAGCGTTTAACAACGAATTCGGGCGTCCGAATATTGCCGGCTATTTCCGCACTTACGAACAGGCCGTGACCACGGTCAATGGACAGGAAGTCCGTGGTTACCACAAGCCGATCATGATTGCTGGTGGATTGGGCAATATCCGCGAGCAGCATGTGAGCAAGGGCGATATTGCGGTGGGCGCCAAGCTGATCGTGCTGGGCGGCCCGGCCATGTTGATCGGGCTGGGTGGTGGTGCAGCATCGTCGATGGCATCGGGAACCAGCCAGGAAGACCTCGATTTCGCCTCGGTGCAACGCGATAACCCGGAAATGGAACACCGTTGCCAGGAAGTGATCGATCGCTGCTGGCAGCTCGGCCAGCATAACCCGATTGCGTTTATCCACGATGTCGGTGCTGGTGGCTTGTCGAACGCCTTGCCGGAATTGGTGAAAGACGGTGGTCGTGGTGGTCGCTTCGAGTTGCGTGATGTCATCAATGCCGAGCCCGGCATGTCACCGATGGAAATCTGGTGTAACGAAGCGCAGGAGCGTTATGTGCTCGCTGTGCCTGCCGATCGCATGGATGAGTTCGATGCCATTTGTCGCCGCGAGCGTTGCCCGTATGCGGTAGTGGGGGAAGCCACGGAAGAGAAACACCTGCAAGTGGCGGATCGCCATTTTGGTGACAAGCCAGTGGATTTGCCGATGAGCGTGCTGTTTGGCAAGCCGCCTCGCATGCACCGTGAAGTCAAACGGCGCTCCACCGTGTTGCCGGCCTTGCTGCTGGATGGTGTGGATTTGCAGGACGCAGCAACCCGTGTGCTGTCATTGCCTACCGTGGCGAGCAAGCAATTCCTGATCACCATCGGCGATCGCTCTGTCACCGGGTTGGTGTGTCGTGACCAGATGGTGGGGCCTTGGCAGGTGCCGGTGGCTGATGCCGCAGTGACCGCGAGTGCGTTTGATACCTATAGCGGTGAAGCCATGGCGATGGGCGAGCGCACGCCGTTAGCCCTGATTGATGCGCCGGCTTCTGGCCGCATGGCCGTGGGCGAGGCGATTACCAATCTCGCCGGCTGTCGTATTGGCAAACTTTCCGATATTCGTTTGTCGGCCAACTGGATGGCTGCCGCCGGACACCCCGGTGAAGATGAAAAACTCTTTGATACCGTGCGTGCCGTTGGCATGGAGTTGTGCCCGGCCCTCGGGATTGCTATCCCGGTTGGCAAGGATTCCCTGTCGATGCGTACGGCATGGCAGCAAGAGGGTGAGGCGCGACAGGTGACAGCACCGCTGTCATTGATTATTTCAGCCTTTGCGCCGGTGAAGGATATCCGCTTGTCGGTCACGCCGGAGCTGAAGCCGGTGGGTTCAAAATTGCTGTTGGTGGATCTCGCCAATGGCCAACAGCGACTGGGTGGTTCGGCATTGGCGCAGGTGTATGGGCAGTTGGGTGATGAATGCCCGGACGTGGACTCGCCCGAACAGGTCACGCATTACTTCCAGGTGATGCAGCAATTGCTCGAAGAGCGCAAGGTGCTGGCCTGCCATGACCGTTCCGACGGTGGTTTATTCGCGACCCTGGTGGAAATGTGTTTTGCCGGTCGTTGCGGCCTGCAGGTGAACCTGGATGCGCTTGGCTGGGATGTGGTCGCCAGCCTGTTCAATGAAGAATTAGGTGTGGTCTTGCAGGTGGCCAATGACGACGTTGCCGATGTGCAGTCACGCTTTGCAAAAGCCGGCGTGCCAGTGCATGTGATGGGTGAACCGCATGAAGCGGAGCGCATTAGCTTCCTGCACGATGGCAAGCCAGTCCTGGAAGGATTGCGTGCTGTGTGGCAGCAACGCTGGGCGGAAACCAGTTATCGCATCCAGTCATTGCGCGATAATCCGCAGTGCGCGCAGTCGGAGTTTGATGCCATTGCTGAACACAGTCATGGCCTGCATGCCGAACTGGTCTTTGATGCAGCCGACGATATTGCAGCACCGTTCATCAATACCGGTGCGAAACCGCGATTGGCGGTCCTGCGTGAGCAGGGCGTGAATGGCCAATACGAAATGGCTGCAGCCTTCCACCGGGCCGGTTTCGAGGCCGTCGATGTGCACATGCAGGATGTGATTGATGGCAGTGAGGATTTGTCGGGTTTCCGTGCGTTAGCAGCCTGCGGTGGCTTCTCGTACGGGGATGTGCTGGGTGCCGGTGGTGGTTGGGCCAAAACGATCCTGTTCAACTCACGTGCCCGTGATGCTTTCCAGGCCTATTTCCATCGCGCGGATACCTTCGCACTGGGCGTGTGCAACGGCTGCCAGATGCTGTCACACCTGCACAGCCTGATTCCGGGCGCGGATCATTGGCCAGCGTTCCATCGCAACACTTCCGAGCGCTTTGAAGCCCGATTGGTGATGGCCGAAGTGCTGGATTCGCCATCCATCCTGTTGCAGGGCATGGCCGGCAGTCGCATGCCGGTCGTGGTGTCCCATGGTGAGGGGCGTGCGGTTTTTGGTGACGTCGGGCAGCAGCGTGCGCTGCAAGGTGGGCAGCTGGTTGCGATGCGCTATGTCGATGACAAGGGCATGCCGACCGAGCGTTACCCCTTGAACCCGAATGGTTCACCCGCCGGTATCACCGGTGTGACCACGCATGATGGCCGTGTCACCATCATGATGCCGCATCCTGAACGTGTGTTCCGCAGTTGCCAGTTTTCCTGGGCGCCGTCCGGCTGGGGTGAAGATTCCCCGTGGATGCGCCTGTTCCGTAATGGCCGTGTGTGGCTGGGATAACACAGCCTTGACTATCACCAAGAAACACGAGGTTTCTGTCCGTCTATGAATCGCTACCCCATTTGGAAGAATCTGTTGATTCTTGCTGTATTGGTGATCGGCTTTATTTATGCCTTGCCAAACATTTATGCCCCGGATCCTGCTATCCAGGTATCGACCCAGAGCAGTGCGCAAAGCATGGATGAAGCGGCTTTGCAGCGTGCGCGCAAGGCACTGGCGGATGCCGGCGTCGTGGTAACGCGCGATGAATTGAAAGAACGCTCGATATTATTGCGTTTGCAGTCGCGCGATGACCAGTTGAAAGCGCAGTCGGTGATCAAGCGCGCCCTGGGTGACGATTATGTGGTGGCACTCAATATGGCACCGACAACACCGTCCTGGTTGATGGCTTTGGGTGCGGGGCCGATGAAACTGGGCCTGGACTTGAGTGGTGGTGTGCATTTCCTGATGGAGGTGGATACCGATGCGGCATTGGCCAAGCGCCTGGATGGCTACATGACGGATATCAAGACACGGCTGCGTGAAGCACGCATTCGTGGCTTGGTAGTGCTGGAAGGGCAGCAGATCGTCATTACCCTGCCGGATGAAGCCTTGTATGAACAGGCGCGGGCCTTGGTGGATGAACAATTCCAGAACCTGCAGCGCAATAAGACCACTGCGGCGGATGGCTCGATCCAATTGCAGCTGGGGTTGTCGCCTGCCGAAATAACCGAGATTGAAAGCCATGCGGTCAACCAGAACCTGACCACCTTGCGCAATCGTGTGAATGAGCTCGGCGTGGCTGAACCGCTGGTGCAAAAACAAGGTCGCAACCGTATCGTGGTGGAGCTGCCGGGTGTGCAGGATACCGCCGAAGCCAAGCGGGTTTTGGGCAAGACGGCCAACCTGGAGTTCCGCCTTGAGGCACGTCCGGATGCACCGGCCTGGGAACGTGAGACCTTCGAGTTCCGCGATGCCATGCAGCAAGGTCGCATGGCTGATCTGGAGCGCAAGGTCATTATCAATGGTGAGCAGGTGTCGACGGCATCGGCATCGTTTGACGAGAACGGTTCGCCGCAGGTCAATATCAGCCTGGATGGCCAGGGCGGCAAACAGATGCATCGTGCGACCCGCAGTAATATCGGGCGCAACCTCGGCGTCCTGTTCATCGAGCGCAAAACGCGTACCCGCTATGTGATCAATGCGCAGGGTGAAGAAGTCGTGGTGCGGGACAAGTATGATGAAAAGAAAATCATCAGTCTCGCTACGGTGCGGGATGCCTTGGGTGTGAGCTTCCGCATTACGGGCCTGGACAGCCCGGCGGAATCTTCCGAGTTGGCCTTGCTGTTGCGGGCCGGTGCATTGGCGGCACCGATGGATTTCATCGAAGAGCGTACTGTTGGCCCATCACTCGGTAAGGAAAATATCGAACTGGGGATCAAGTCCATCCAGCTGGGTATGCTGCTGGTGGTCTTGTACATGGTAGCGGTGTATCGCCTGTTCGGTGTGCTGTCGAATGTTTCGCTGTTTGCCAACCTGGTGTTGTTGTCCGCGGTCATGTCGATGATGTCGGCCACGCTGACCTTGCCGGGTATTGCCGGTATCGTGCTGACCTTGGGTATGGCGGTGGATGCCAATATCCTGATCTTCAGCCGTATCAAGGAAGAACTGAAAAACGGCTTGCCGCCGCAGTCAGCGATCAGTGCCGGCTTTGACCGCGCGTTCCTGACCATCCTGGATGCCAACCTGACCACACTGATCATTGCCTTGATCCTGTACATCGTTGGCACCGGTCCAATCCGCGGTTTTGCGGTGACCCTGTCTGTCGGTATTGTGACGTCGATGTTCACGGCCATCATGGTGACACGTGCGCAAGCCAACCTGATCTATGGTTGGCGTAAACTCGATAAACTCGGCGCCATGGATATTTGAGGAGCAAGGTATGAAAGCTGTCGTGCGCGATAAAGTGATTGACTTCATGCGGTTGCGAAATATCACCGGTGTGATATCGGTGTTGGCTGTGCTTGTTTCCCTGGGTTTCCTGGCTGTCCAGCAAGTGCATTTCGCGCTGGACTTCACGGGTGGTACTGAGGTGCGCCTGCATTTCCCACAGCCGACGGAGCCTGCCATGGTGCGACAGGCGGTCAATGGCATGAACCTCAGTGGGGTGGTGAAACAATATGGTTCCGAGCAGGATATCCTGATCCAGCTACCACCGGGTGTGGATGAGGCGACGGTTCGTGCGTTGATTGGAAGCTTGGGCAGCGGTGAGCAGGCACCCGTGATCGGTAGTATTGACCAGGTGGGTCCACAAGTCGGTGATGAGTTGCGTGAACAGGGCGGTATGGCGCTGTTGGCGGCTTTGTTACTGGTGATGGCTTATGTGGCATTCCGGTTCCAGTTCAAATTTGCAGTCGGTGCCGTGGTCGCCTTGTTGCATGACGTGATCATTACCCTCGGCTGCTACTCGATACTGGGCTGGGAGTTTGACCTGACGGTGCTGGCAGCATTGCTGGCTTTGATTGGTTACTCCATTAACGACACGATCGTGGTGTTTGACCGTATCCGTGAGAACTTCCGCAAGTATCGCCAGATGAGTGCTCTGGAAATCTGTAATGTCTCGCTGACCCAGACATTAGGTCGCACCATTGGTACGTCATTGACGGTTGTGCTTGTGTTGTTAGCGATGTTTTTTGTTGGCGGTCCCAGTGTGCATGAATTTTCCCGCACCTTGCTGATCGGTGTCTTTGTGGGTACGTATTCATCCATTTATGTGGCAGCCAGTGTGTTGGTGCTGATGAAGGTCAGCTCGAAAGACCTGGAGATCCAGGAGCAAAGCCGCAAGGAACTGGAAGAAGGGGTGGTGTAAATCATCCCGGCATGAAAGCCATGAAATAAAAAAGGCGCCTTCCGGCGCCTTTTTTATGCTTTCTGTAAATAGCCTAATGTCGGCTGGATCACTTGCAGCATGGGTTTGAAGCACTTGGGTGTTGCGCAGACCACATGGCCGCTGTGCAGGTGGTCGGCACCGCCGCGCACATCACTGATCAATCCGCCGGCTTCCTGTATCAGCAGTGCACCGGCTGCGATATCCCATTCCTGCAGCCCAATCTCCCAGAAGCCATCCAGTCGACCGGCAGCGACATAGGCGAGATCGAGTGCGGCAGCGCCGGCACGGCGAATGCCCGCGGTTTGCAGTGCGAGCTTGTCGAGCGTTTGCAGGTAGGCAGGCATATGTTCCTGGAAGCGCGATTTAAACGGTACGCCAGTGCCCAGCAGGGCGCCTTCCAGTGAGTTGCGTCCGGAGACACGAATGCGTTTGCCGTTTAATTGTGCACCGCGGCCACGGCTGGCCGTGAATTCCTCACGGCGTACCGGGTCGAGCACGATGGCATGTTCCAGTCGGCCTTTGTGGTAACAGGCAATAGAGACGGCGTAGTGGGGGATGCCGCGCAGGAAGTTGGTGGTGCCATCCAGTGGGTCGATCACCCACAGGTATTCGCATTCACGGATGTTATCGCTGGGAGTGCTTTCTTCTGCCAGGAAACCGTGGTCAGGGTATTTGGCCTTGAGGGCTTCGATCAGGATGCGCTCGGCTTCACGATCGACTTCCGAGACGTAGTCATTGACGGATTTTGATTCCACTGTGAGGCGGTCAAGTCGCTCCCCGGCGCGCACAATGTATTCACCGGCTTCACGCGCAGCACGCAAGGCAATGGTCAACATGGGTTCCATTTCAGTATCCGTCAATCTGGTAAAGAGCAAAGGCCGCGGAGTATAGCAGAAGGCCCGTCATTGCCGAAGCGGTGTTGTTACAATGCCGGCCTTGGCCAGTGTGGAAATGATGCTGATGGAACTCTTGCGGGATATTCGTGTGGTGTTGGTGCAGACCGTGCATTCCGGCAATATCGGTGGCGTGGCGCGCGCCATGAAAAACATGGGGCTGCGGGACTTGTGGCTGGTCTCGCCTCGCCAATACCCGGATCCCGAGGCCAGTTGGCGGGCTGCAGCTGCGTCGGATGTGCTGGATGGCGCTACCGTGGTGGGCACCTTGGCTGAGGCGATTGCCGGTTGTGCGCTGGTGGTGGGTACCAGTGCCCGTGAACGCAAGATTCCCTGGCCCATTGTGGAGCCACGTGCCTGCGCCCGCGAACTGCTGGATGTCCGTGCCGGTGGGCAACCGGTGGCGGTGGTGTTCGGACGCGAGGATTTCGGCCTCAATAATGAGGAGCTGCAGTGCTGCAACCTGCATGTGACGATCCCTTCTGACCCTGAGTACAGTTCACTCAACCTGGCCATGGCAGTGCAGGTCATGGCCTATGAGCTTCGACTGGAGGCACTGGCAAGGGAGGGGATTTCCACGGAGGTGGCCTGGGACCAGCCTTTGGCAACGGCAGATGACCTGGAGCGCCTCTATGTGCATTTCGAGGCCACGGCGATTGCACTGGGATTCCTGGACCCGGAACGACCACGCCAGTTGATGCCGCGCATGCGCCGCTTGTTCGGCCGTTCACGCATGGACGTGATGGAGCTGAATGTCTTGCGGGGTATGCTGGCCGCGATGGATGATGCCTTGCAGCGAAAGGCCTGAAGCTGGCCTTAATCCATTCAGTGGGTGTGGTAATATGCGCGCCGCATCCACCCTGTATTCCCCCCCCCGTAAAATACTTGACTAACGTGCTTGGTTATTACATACTGACCCTGTCTGTTGAACCGAGGTAAGCCGTTATGCGATTGACGACCAAAGGGCGCTATGCCGTCACTGCCATGCTGGACCTGGCCTTGAATGCCAGTGCTGGTCCCGTCAGCCTGGCCGATATCTCCAGTCGGCAGGAAATCTCCCTGTCATACCTGGAGCAGTTGTTTGCCAAGCTGCGCCGGCAAGGCCTGGTCAAGAGTGTGCGTGGGCCAGGTGGGGGCTACCAGCTGAGCCGTCCGGCCAGTGAGGTGTTTGTCTCCCAGATCATTGATGCGGTGAACGAGAATGTTGATGCCACCAACTGTGCCGGCCGGGGCGACTGCCAGGATGGTGAGGTCTGCCTGACCCATCACCTGTGGTGTGACCTGAGTGAGCAGATCCACGGCTTCCTGAGCGGCATCAGCCTGGGCAGCCTGGTGGAGCGCCGCGAAGTGCAGGAAGTCTCCGAGCGCCAACAGCGCAAGGAGCCGGGTATCAGCAGGTTGTCATCCGTGCTTGCAGCATCAGGCAATTGAATCAAGAGGTTATCGATGAAACTGCCCATTTATCTTGACTATTCAGCGACCACCCCGGTCGACCCCCGGGTGGCCGAAAAAATGATGGCCTGCCTGACGCTGGAAGGGAATTTTGGCAATCCGGCATCGCGTTCGCACCAGTTTGGCTGGAAGGCGGAAGAGGCGGTTGAGCTGGCCCGCCAGCAGGTGGCCGACCTGATTCATGCGGATCCCCGCGAGATTGTCTGGACATCGGGTGCTACCGAGTCCAATAACCTGGCCATCAAGGGTGCAGCCCACTTCTACAGCAGCAAGGGCAAGCACATTGTCACCTCCGCGATTGAGCACAAGGCGGTCCTGGATACCTGCCGGCAGCTGGAGCGGGAAGGGTTTGAAGTGACCTACCTGGAGCCGGGCGAGGATGGCCTGATTACCCCAGCGATGGTGGCGGCGGCCCTGCGTGATGACACCGTGCTGGTGACGATCATGCATGCCAATAACGAGATCGGCACGATCAATGATATCGCCGGGATCGGTGCCATCACACGTGAAAAAGGTATTGTTTTTCATGTAGATGCAGCTCAAAGCGCAGGTAAGATCGAGGTTGATGTGCAGGCCATGCAGGTTGACCTGCTGTCGATGTCGGCGCACAAGATGTATGGCCCGAAAGGCATCGGCGCCCTCTATGTTGGCCGCAAGCCGCGCATCCGTCTCGAAGCGCAAATGCATGGTGGTGGCCATGAGCGTGGTATGCGTTCGGGGACCTTGCCGACTCACCAGATCGTCGGCATGGGTGAGGCTGCCCGCATTGCCCGTGAGGAAATGGCGAGCGAAGCCGTCCGGACCCTGGCCCTGCGCCAGCGCCTGTGGAATGGGATCAAGGACATGGAAGCGGTGCACCTGAATGGCGATGAGCAGCAGCGCCTGCCCGGTAACCTCAATGTCAGCCTGGCCTATGTCGAAGGCGAGTCGCTGATCATGTCCCTGAAGGATCTGGCGGTCTCATCCGGCTCGGCCTGTACCTCGGCCAGCCTCGAGCCTTCCTATGTGTTGCGGGCTTTGGGGTTGAGCGATGAGCTGGCCCACAGTTCCATCCGTTTCACCATTGGCCGCTTCACGACTGAGGCTGAAGTGGATTATGCGATTGAAAAAGTGCGCCATGCGGTACATAAGCTGCGCGAGCTGTCACCCTTGTGGGATATGTACAAGGATGGCATTGATTTGGACAAGGTCCAGTGGGCAGCGCACTGATCGCACCGCATTGGACATAGGAGGAAACTGAAATGGCATACAGTGACAAGGTTCTGGATCATTACGAAAACCCGCGTAACGTCGGCAAACTGGACGACCAGGACCCGAACGTGGGTACTGGCATGGTGGGTGCACCGGCGTGTGGCGATGTGATGCGCTTGCAAATCAAGGTCAATGAGCAGGGTGTGATTGAGGACGCCAAGTTCAAGACCTACGGTTGCGGCTCGGCGATTGCCTCCAGTTCATTGCTGACCGAATGGGTGAAAGGCAAGACGCTGGAAGAAGCCCAGCAGATCAAGAACACTGCGATTGCCGAAGAGTTGGCCTTGCCGCCGGTGAAGATCCATTGCTCGGTGCTGGCGGAAGATGCCATCAAGGCGGCGGTCACCGACTTGCAGGCCAAACGCCAGGGTAAACCACAGCAGGGTGCTGCATGAGCATCAGCGTGACCGAACCGGCTGCCCGCCATATCCGTTCGCAACTGGACCAGCGTGGCAAGGGTGAAGGCATTCGCCTGGGCGTGAAAACCTCGGGCTGTTCCGGCATGGCGTATGTGCTGGAGTTTGTCGATGAGGTTGCGCCGGAAGACCGCGTGTTTGAATACTTTGGTGTCAAGGTGTTCGTGGATCCCAAAAGCCTGTTGTATATCGACGGGACGGAACTGGATTTCGCCAAGGAAGGGCTGAACGAGGGGTTCAGGTTCAATAACCCGAATGTGAAAGGTGAGTGCGGTTGTGGCGAAAGCTTCACCGTGTGATGGCGTGAATAGAAGTTGAGTGCGCGTGAACCCGGCCCCTGTCTATTTCCAGTTGTTTGATTTACCGGTCAGTGTGGATGTCGACCCGTCGCTGCTGGCTGCGCGTTACCGCGAGCGCCAGCAAGCCGTGCACCCCGATCGCCATGCCGGCAGCAGTCCCGGTGAACGCTTGCGTGCGGTGCAGTTATCCTCGGATTTGAATGAGGCGTACCAGTGCCTGCGTCATCCCTTGCAGCGGGCGGTCTACCTGCTGTCACTGGCAGGATTGGATGCGGCATCGGATCGTACGTTTCGCCAGGACATGGATTTCCTGCAACAGCAAATGCACTGGCGTGAAGCGTTGGCGGATGCGTCATCGTCGGCACAACCGCAACAGGTGCTGGACACCTTGTTTGCGGAGTGCGAACGTGCCACCCGGATGACCGAGCAGGCGTTTCGTGAGGCCTATGGCCAGCAGGAGTGGGAAGCTGCCATGGCTGCCGTAGGGCGCTGGCAATTCCTGGAAAAATTCCGTGCCGAACTTGATGCGGCGGAAGAGCGTTTACTGGATTAACTCATGGCATTGTTGCAGATTTCAGAACCGGGCCAGACACCGGAACCGCATGCCCGTAAACGGGCCATTGGTATCGATTTGGGTACCACGCATTCCCTGGTGGCCACGGTACGCGATGGCAAACCGGTGGTGTTGCGAGATCGCCAGGATCGTCCCTTGCTGCCCTCTGCCGTGCATTACACGGCCAACGGTGTGGATGCCGTAGGCTATGAAGCGCTGGCCCAGGCTGCTGAAGACCCTCATAACACGCTGGTTTCCGTCAAGCGCATGATGGGGCGTGGTCTTGCGGATGTGCGTGGATTGGGCAAGCAGTTGCCATACCGCTTTGTGGACAGTGATGGCATGCCGTTGATTGAAACGGCAGCCGGTCCCAAGAGTCCGGTGGCGGTCTCGGCCGACATCCTGCAAGCACTGGCAATGCGCGCGCGTGATTTACTGGGCGGCGCGATCGATGGTGCGGTCATCACCGTGCCTGCGTATTTTGATGATGCCCAGCGCCAGGCGACGCGCGATGCTGCGCGCTTGGCAGATATCCGGGTGATGCGTTTGCTGAATGAGCCGACTGCGGCCGCTGTGGCTTATGGCCTCGATCGCGGTGGTGAAGGTGTGGTGGCAGTGTTTGACCTGGGTGGCGGCACATTTGATGTTTCCATCCTGCGCTTGCACAAAGGCGTCTTCGAGGTGTTGTCGACTGGCGGTGATTCGGCATTGGGCGGTGATGATTTTGATCGTGCCGTCGCCGAATGGGTCCTGCAACAGGCAGGCAAACACGATGATTTATCACCGGTGCAGTATCGCAGTGTCTTGCTGGAAGCACGTCGTGCCCGTGAGTGCCTGACCGACGCACAGCAGGTCACTGTCAATTGCCCGTCGCTGGGATGGCAGGGAACCTTGTCGCGTGAACAGTTTGAACAGCTGGTCGCAGGGTTGGTGGACAAGGCCTTGCGTGCCTGCCGCCGTACCTTGCGTGACGCTGCACTGGATGTGGCAGCGGTCGACCATGTGGTGATGGTGGGTGGCGTGACACGCACACCGGTGGTACGACAGCAGGTGCAGGCTTTTTTCGGTAAGCCGCCGCTGGTGGATATTGACCCGGACCAGGTGGTGGCCGTCGGTGCGGCTATCCAGGCTGACGTGCTGGTGGGTAACCGCTCCGGTGATGATCTTTTGTTACTGGATGTGTTGCCGCTGTCGCTCGGCATTGAAACGATGGGTGGGCTGGTCGAGAAAGTGATTCATCGCAATACCACATTGCCGGTGGCGCGCTCACAGGAATTCACCACCTACAAGGATGGTCAGACAGCGATGGCCTTGCACGTGGTGCAGGGTGAGCGCGAACTGGTGGATGATTGCCGCTCGCTGGCGCGCTTCGAATTGCGCGGGATCCCGCCGATGAATGCCGGGGTGGCGCGTATCCGTGTCACCTTCCAGGTGGATGCCGATGGGTTGCTGGGCGTGACCGCACGCGAGGAAACCAGTGGGGTCGAAAGCCGGGTCACCGTGAAGCCTTCCTACGGGCTTTCGGAAGACCAGATTGCCGGCATGCTCAGTGATTCCTACACCCATGCTGCGGATGACAAGGAAAAGCGTGCCCTGCGCGAACAGCAGGTGGAATCGTCGCGTTTGCTGGAAGCCTTGTCGGCTGCCCTGCAACAGGATGGCGAGGCCTTGCTGTCAGCCGCCGAGCGGCAACAGCTGGAAACCGCAATGCAGTGCCTGCGCGCTGCGATCGCCGGTGACGGTTTGCCCTTGTTGCGGGCGGCCACTGATGCCTTGGTGGCACTGAGTGACCCGTTTGCCGCCCGGCGGATGGATGCCCATATCCGCCATGCCCTGCAAGGGCAGAGCCTGGATGACCTGACCCGGGAGAAACAACCATGACGCGCATCGTCGTTTTGCCACACCAGGGCATTTGCCCGCAAGGTGCCGTGATTGAGGCCGATCCCGGTGAGACGATTTGTGATGCCTTGCTGCGCAATGACATTGAAATCGAGCATGCCTGTGAGAAGTCCTGCGCCTGCACGACCTGCCATGTGATTGTCCGTGAGGGATTCGGCTCGCTGGAGCCGTCTGATGAGCTGGAAGATGACATGCTCGACAAGGCCTGGGGCCTGGAGCCGCAATCCCGCCTGAGTTGCCAGGCGAAAGTGGCGGACCAGGAGCTGGTCGTCGAAATCCCGCGTTATACCCTCAATATGGTGTCCGAGCGCCACTGAGCCTGACCGGCAAGGAGTGTTGCCATGAAATGGACCGATATCCACGACATCGCGATTGCCCTGTGCGATAGCCGACCGGGGGTCGACCCGGCGACGGTCAATTTTGTCGATCTCCGGGACTGGGTCATGGCCCTCGAGGGCTTTGACGATGACCCCTCCCGTTGTGGCGAGAAAATCCTTGAGGCCATCCAGATGGCCTGGCTGGAAGAAATCTGAGCCCCGGCGCCCGAAAAGGGTGCGTTTCCGTGTGAAAGTCATTGTTTTTTAGGGTAAAATCGCCGCTCTTCGAGGGGCTGGTCGCGTGCTGTCCGGCCCCATATCCATGACTGTTCAGTAGCAGGAGTAAACCGGATGGCGGTTGAGCGTACCTTATCCATTATCAAACCCGATGCCGTTGCCAAGAATGTGATTGGCGACATCCTGGGGCGGTTTGAAAAAAATGGCCTCAGCATTGTGGCAGCCAAGATGATGCGCCTGACCAAGACCCAGGCTGAAGGTTTCTATGCGGAACACAATGGCCGTCCGTTTTTTCCTGCATTAGTGGAATTCATGACCTCCGGTCCAGTGGTGGTGCAGATCCTGGAAGGGGAAAACGCCATTGCCCGTAATCGTGAACTGATGGGTGCAACCAATCCGAAAGAAGCGGCTCCCGGGACGATTCGCGCAGATTTCGCGCAGTCCATTGATGCCAACGCGGTGCATGGTTCGGATTCGGCAGCTTCCGCAGCCCGCGAAATTGCCTACTTCTTCAAGAACAGCGAGATTTGTCCTCGCTGACAGGTGATCCATGAGCGCATGCAGCGACATTCCCGTCAAGGCCGAAGCGTCTGCCAAGACCAACTTGCTGGGGTTGTCGCGTGCGCAATTGCGGGATTTCTTTGTTGCGTTAGGCGAAAAACCCTTTCGTGCCAACCAGCTGATGCAGTGGATGCACCAGCGTGGTGTCACCGATTTTGCGCAGATGACAGACATGGGCAAAGCGCTGCGCAGCCGCTTGCAGGAAGTGGCGGACATTCGCCCGCCAGAAGTGGTGAGCTGGCATGATGCGGCGGATGGCTGCCGCAAGTGGGTGGTGCGTGTTTCCGGTGGCAGCTGTGTAGAAACGGTGTATATCCCGGAAAAAAACCGCGGTACCTT
>SBFY01000081.1 GCA_006227085.1 Gammaproteobacteria bacterium | reverse complement strand
CTCGACATGGCCGGCGCCAGCATGCTGGCTGCACTCAGCCTGGATGAAGCAACCGGCGATACCAAAGAAGCCCTACACATGGCCCGGCAACTGTATTCAAAGGTGCCCGCCAGTCGCGAAAAGGAAATCCGCCAACTCATCAGCGAACTGGAGAAACGATTACGGAAAAAACAGCGGATACCGGAAGCGATACCCGACTGAGCGCCAACAAAAAAGCAGCCCACAGGCTGCTTTTTTGTTGATGGCAATACAGTCTCTCAACCCTGCCCCCAACGGTGCCCCCAATGACTGGTGGCCGAACTTTCGGTGGGCGTGTAATTGCTCCAGTCAATCTGCACACCATCAAAGCCGAACTCCATCGCAAAGCCAGCTGGCGTCTTGATGTACATCGACACCATCTTGTCGTTGGTGTGGCGACCCAAACCGGTTACCACATCGATCTTGTTCTGGTGCACACGATCCATGAAGTGACCTACATCATCAAGGCTTTCCACTTCCACCATCAGGTGGACGAGGTTACCCGGATGCGGGTTCTTGTCTTCAAACAGCGCCAGGCTGTGGTGACGCGGGTTGTTGCAATGCAGGAAGTGCAAGCCCTGCCCCGGATCTTTCGGATCCGGATTGAAGTGGAAGTGCATATAATCGGTCTGGCCGAAGCCCATGACATTCAGGTAGAACTCACGGGTTTCTTTCAGGCATGGTGTCGCAACCGCGATATGGCCCAACCCCATGTCACCGTGATAACCGGTTTCAAAACGCGGCACACCAACCGGTGAAATCATCGGCGCATAATCCAGCTTGGGATTCCAGCAAATCTCGATTTCGTGGCCACCCGGGTCTTTCAGGCTGATGAAGCCACGCACGCAGCGCGCTGCCGCTTCCTTGGCCGTACCTTTCTTGAATGGCACACCGGCTTTTTTCAATTCTTTCTGTGCTTGCTCAAACGCTTCTTCACCCGGCACTTCCCAGCCCGGCAGGACAAAACGATCCTGCTTGCCCGGGATAATACGGAAGCGGTACTGGTATTCATCCAGCTTGAAATACAGGTTGCCATCATCCGGCATGTTGGGGGATTCCATCATGCCAATGATTTCAGTACCAAATTTGCGCCATTTCCCAATGTCTGTGGTTTCGATGGTTACGTAGGCCAGGCCACGAATATCCATGCGCGTCATCCTTCTTCTGAGTCCAAAAAAATCCGCGGCAGCTGTTCAGGCATACCGCGGTAACCCCTATGAAACCGTCTTGCCAGCGGCCTTATTTCTTGCCATAACCGCGGGTAATGTGCTCCTTGTGGCCTTTCAGCTCGGCAGGAATGTCAGCCACATCCATATAGAACTGACTGTACCACTTGCGAACCATATTGATCGGACCATCGCCATCACACATCAGCGGGTTATCAACACGGATCTTGTTGTTCCAGATATCCACGTCCTGGATAAAGGAAGCCACGCTCATATCGGTGTATTCATCCACCATCGCCTTGTTCTGCTTGTCGGTCAGCTTGGCATCTTTTTTCAGCATGACACCCAGGCGGATTTCGAACTTGTTGGTATGCACCGGAACGTGCGCTACCAGCAAGTGGGTGGTGACATCGTAACCGTCCATTGAACCGGTCATCGTGGTGGTCATGTACGCAGGGCCTTCATAGGTCGCCACGCTGGTAAAACCCTTGCCTTCTTCAGCGAGGATCTCATGGCCACCGTCCATGTACTGGACAAAGATGTGCCCATCAGCCACATTGCGGAAATTTTCCACCGTGGAGTAATGCACCGGGCCAAAGTGCGCCATGTCGGCCATGTTATCGACCAGCTCACGGCAGTTACTTTCGATCGGTACGATGCGGATATTCCAGTCGGTCCATTCGCCGCTGTAATAATCATCCAGGCGACGTGGCTCCTGCCCCGGGATCGGCGGGTTGCCTTCAGGGTCATTCCACACGAACAGCAAACCGTTTTGCTCCATGGTCGGCCATGACTTGATCACTGCCTTCTCAGGGATACGCTTGGCATATGGAATGTCATCACACACGCCATCCGGACCCCAGCTCCAGGCATGGAACGGGCACACCAGCGAATTGCCCTTGACGCAACCCAGGCTCATGTCCGCACCCATGTGCGGGCAATACGCATCCAGGATATGAACCTGGCCATCTTCACCACGATAGGCCACCAGGCGGGTGCCAAAGTAGTCCAGTCGTGTCGGCTTGTCGGTGTATTCCTTCGCCAGACCCAGGCAATGCCAGCCACGCGCATAACGCTCGGGCACTGGATTGGTCTGGATGACATAGGGTTCGCGCTTCTTGGCTGTGGTGACGGCTGCTTCGCCCATGATCGGTTCCTCTGTTGGGGTTAATCACATACGGTAACCGGACCTGCCGGTTCCCTATGGATAGCGATTATGGTGAGCCCCCTGTCTGGCGCCCATCGTCCTTTTGGACGATATTTGCCAAGGTTTGATGCAGGTCAATAAGCGAAGACTACCGGTTCCCTTAACCGACTAATTTACTTGGCGTTTTGCTTGCCTTAGCATGGGCGTCCCGCCACCTGCACAGGTTGTTGCTGCCATGCTGGAATGGATCTCAAGCCCGGAAGCCTGGGCTGCCCTCGTGACCCTGACCGCGCTGGAAGTCGTGCTGGGCATCGACAACATCATCTTTATTTCCATTCTCGTTGACCGCTTACCCAAGGAGCAGCAGAAGCTCGGCCGCACACTGGGGCTGGCCTTTGCCATGCTGACACGGATTGCCCTGCTGTTTTCACTGGCCTGGCTGGCCAAACTGACCGCACCACTGTTCACGGTGCTCGGCGAAGTTATCTCCGGGCGCGACCTGGTGCTGATACTGGGCGGCCTGTTCCTGCTGGCCAAGGCCACGACGGAGATCCATCACAATGTCGAAGGCCATCCGGAAGAAGAGATGAAGGGCAAGGCCAAGGCCGTATTCTGGATGGTGATTGTGCAGATTGGAGTCCTCGATCTCGTGTTCTCGCTGGACTCGGTGATCACTGCGATTGGTATGGCACGCGATATCGAAGTCATGGTCATTGCCGTCATGATTGCCGTGTTTGTGATGATGGTATTTGCCGGTAGCATCAGTGATTTCATCAATGCGCATCCCTCACTGAAGATCCTCGCACTCAGTTTCCTGATCATGATTGGTGTGGCATTAATCGGCGAAGGCCTGGACATGCACATCCCGAAAGGCTACATCTACTTCTCGATGGCCTTCTCGTTTGGCGTGGAAATGCTGAACATGCGTCGGCGCCGAAACCTCGATCACCCAAGGGTTGCCGGATGAAAGTTGCTATCTACAGTGCGCGCGCCTATGACCGCGAATTCCTCGACCGGGAAAATACCCGTCACGGTCATGAACTGGTGTATATCGATGCACACCTCGACTGCGTGACAGCGCCACTTGCAGCAGGATTCCCGGCCGTCTGCCTGTTCGTGAATGATCATGCGGACGCCAAAGCACTGGATATCCTTGCCAAAGGCGGCACCCGCTATATCGTGCTGCGTTGTGCCGGTTTCAACCAGGTTGACCTGGAAGCCGCCCGGTCACTGGGCATGACGGTCGCCCGTGTACCCGCATACTCCCCTTATGCCGTTGCGGAACATGCCGTCGCCCTGATCCAGACACTGAATCGCAAGACACATCGTGCCTGGAACCGCGTTCGCGAGGGCAACTTCTCATTAGGTGGGCTACTGGGCTTTGACCTGCATGGCAAAACAGTGGGCGTGATTGGCACAGGCCGTATTGGCAGTGTGTTTGCAAACATCATGCAGGGTTTTGGTTGCCGTGTATTGGCATTTGATCCCGTGGTATCCATCCCATTGCAATCAAGCGGCGTCACCTATGTGCCACTGGAAACCCTGCTCCAGGACAGTGACATCATCAGCCTGCACTGCCCTTTGACGCCGGACACCCATCACCTCATCAATGGGCACGCTATCCGCCAAATGAAAGCGGGCGTCATGCTCATCAATACCAGCCGCGGCGCCGTCATTGACAGCAGCGCATTGATCCAGGGGCTGAAATCCGGCCATATCGGCCATGTCGGGCTGGACGTGTACGAGGAAGAGGATGCCCTGTTTTTTGAGGATCTTTCCAACCAGGTGATCCAGGATGATGTGTTCGCACGCCTGACCACTTTCCCGAACGTGCTGATCACCGGGCACCAGGCGTTTTTCACCAGCAATGCCATGCAGCATATTGCGGAAACCACGCTGGAAAACATCCGCTGCCTTGGGCAAGGCTTGCCGTGTGCCCATATCGTGCAAGCCCCGAACCCCATCGGCTAGCGTGTGGCTTCCAGCGACAAGCCCTTGAGTGACAGGCTGACCCGGTTCAGGGCCGATATCTCCCAACCCAGGCTGATGGATGCCAGGCGAAAATCTGCTGGCTGGTACAGGAAGCCCCTTTCCCCCTGACCGGTAGCCGCCTTCAAGGCTTCCAGCAACCACGGCTTCAAATCAATCTCATGGGGCACCCATATTCCCGGCTGCAGCGGCCTGTCGACGAATGATGCACTCGGCAACCGGAACAGCATGCGGGAAGTCCCCAGGACTTCGCCTGTACCCGTGCGCACAGCATCGTGCGGGCATCGCCACTGCCCAGGTGTATTCATCGATTCTGGCGCCAGGCAAACCGGCTCATCATCAGGGCCTGCACTGCACTTCTGGCAACCGTGTTGGCTCATCGGCCAACGATCGTCATACACGGGCAACATCACCCAGATGAAATCGTGCGTAAACCGGTTTTTCAGGTTCAGGGCAATCACAAAGCGTGCCGCATGGATGCGCGCATCATAGCCATCCTGTACATGCGGGCTGTTTTCATCCAGCCGCGCATCAAAACGCAACACCATGCTGTCGTAATCAGCAATGGCTCGCGAACGGACAGGTTGCGAAACCAGCAAATGCGGCCAGGTTTCACCGGGCTGCAAGTACAGTCGGCCGTCATCATAGCGTGATGTGAATTCAGCCAGGCCATCACTGCGCAGGCGAATATCAAAATCGCCATCATCCAGCACCACAGCCTTGGACTCACGCCCCTCCTGCAGCACATGGCGACACACGCGCCCCTCACGGCATGTGGCTGAATATTCTCCCAACAAGCTCGATCGACTGCCCCATTGCGCGAGCATCCATATCGGTGATGACGTGGTATCGGCGACCTGCACGTGACCTTCAATCCGTGGCCGCTTCATGTCACCGATTTGCTCGGCCGCCACAGCCGCCACCGACACCCCGAGGCGAAAGCCGGGATCACGCAACAATTGATCAGCAAACGCCCAATGGGCGAGACAAGCCAGCAGCAAGGTGCAGGAGAACCGACTCATACCGGTGATTGGTACACGATCTCTTCGACGGTCAGGCATTTAACAGAGGACAGGTCCATGAATTGCTCGATATCGGCAGCGATAATCGCAGGACTGCTATCGTCCAGGTAAAAGTGCTGCTTGAAATCAGTGCGATCATGGAAATGCATTTCAGTAATCACATCCACGGACGGGGAATCACCCATCAGGGGGCTGCGCACAAAATTCTGCACATAGCCAATCATGGCTGGATGATGTTTGCGCGCCAGTGGCGCATGCACTTCCCGATAATATTTTTCAAACGCATCCGCAGGCATACCCGGCTTGCGTGAAGCATAAACGATCAGCTTGAAACCCTGTACAAGCTCGCCTGGTTTGATCGGTTGCGGCGCACGCCAATGCACCACTTCATCCACCAGGTAACCATGGGCACCTTCCAACCATTCCAGGCCGTGCTCGGCCAGCTCCTTGAACAACGGTGTATCCGCATACTTGCCAAAATCTTCACCGGAGGAAAACCAGTTCATCGTGAACCCTTCATAGGGTACCGGTACCGGCTTGGGATGACCGGGCGGAATCGCCGGTTTCACAGCCCACATCAGCGATAGCCCTGTGGGGGCAATGGTGTTGGCAAGGATCCTGGGAGCACGCCAGGCAGCAAAGCTTTTCCGGTAAGCCGCCATCGACTTGCCGCGCTTGAGATTAAACCCGAAGATCGCCTTGATCATACCCAGTCCCTTGGGCGCTTCCATTGCGCTTTCATTATTATCCGGATCTTTATACCACCGTTTCCAGCAAGGGGACAATCAGATTCACGCCTTGCTGGCGCTTACCCCCTAGGCAAGCGGTGCCACACTCTGCAGGATCAGGCGAATCAGCAAGCCCTGCCGGCTGACACCGGTTTTGGCAAAAACGGAACGCAAATGGGTACGGACCGTATTGCGGCTCACATGCAGGGTATCGGCCACCTCATCCAGCGTCAGCCCCTTGGCCAGCAGGATCGCCAGCGTCGCCTCGGTCGGGGTAAAGCCGAACAGTTTGGTGATCACCTGCACCGGGGCTTCGGTGGCATCTTCCGGGTCACTGATAAAGATAGCAACCGAGGGAACGGCTTTGCCCTCGGACCATTCGTTATGGGGTACCGGCCGAATCACCAGACCCAAATCCATCTGCCCTTCACCCCTCGGCACACGCAAGGCCTCTACCACGCTGGTGCGTCCCTGCCGCTGGTTAGCCAGCACTGCCATCACCAAGGCATGCAGCTCATCGGTCAGGTGTTTATCCTGCAACGCCAGCCGGCCATCGCGTATAAGCACATCCGTACCCTTCGCCAGCAACTGGTCTGCACGTGCATTACTGTTCAAGACCTTGCCGGTTTCATCGAGCAGGATGCTGGCCACCGCCAACTGCCCCATCGCACCGGCATACAGTGCCCGCTCTGACTCAATACGGTTCATGCGTGCGTGCAAACGGATGGAGCGCTCCAGATGTGGCAGGATAGCCGCACAGAGCCGCTTTTCGCTTTCAGTGAAACGGGTTTGCTTGCGTGTACGTGAAACGCGGAAACGCGCTTCCAGCTCACCGGGAATCTGCATGTCCGCACCAAGGATATCCCAGAGATCGCTCGGCTCCATGCACAGGCGGTAAAAATCGCTGGCCTGCAAGTTTTCTGTGCCAATAAATTCCTGCAGGCTAACCACCTTGCCGGGCGGCAAGTCGACAAACGGATCCAATGCATAGAGGCGTTCGTTATAGGATGCAATCACATCCATGACACCACCATCATTCAGCATCACGCCACGCGCATCGGCTGTCGGCGGACGCAAGACCAGTGTGGTCACCGAGGCATTCATGATTTCCTTGAAACGCGACAGGAATGACTGCCAGGGAACGGCTTCCAACGGACCTTCATAGATAAGGCCCAGCAATTCACTGAAAGCGGCATCCGGTTTCATGACATACCCTTGTTAGTGGTAAGCCATTGTAGCGGATTGCCTGCGGGAATAAATCAGAGGTTAACCATCGGGATGCGGTTATCCTTGCGGGCCTGCACGCGTGCAAAACGCAGCAAAGCAGCATAACAAGCCAACGCCAGCACCAGCATACCGCCGATCCATGCAGCGGCGGATCCCGGTGACACCAGCAAATGCCCGGCCTGGTAAACGATCACCGCACTGCTATAGCCCAGCACCAGGCTCCAGGCGCAAGAGAAATATGCCCACCCTGGCCCTGCTTCCTTGTAAATGGCTCCCACGGTCGCGACGCAAGGAAAATACAGCAGGATGAACAGCAGGTATGCAAACGCTGCCAACTCACCATCAAACAGGCGGGTCATCATCACCAGCGTGTCGACAGTGACCTCCTGCGCTTCAGCCGCCGCTTGCAGGTCACTCAAATCACCGACACCGATTCCCAATGGATCCAGCAAGGCATCAGTAATACCAGACAGGTTGGCCGGCACTGTGGCGAAACCTTCTGCAACCGTTGCCCAGAAATCAAATGCGGCTTCCTCCACGTCACCGTTTTCAAGGCGCGCCATGTCCCCATACAGGGCATCCAGGGTACCCACCACGACTTCCTTGGCAAAAATACCACTGAAGATACCCACCGTTGCGGGCCAGTTATCCGGTTTGACGCCCATCGGCTCAAACACTGGCGTCAGCACACGGCCAACTTCGGACAAGGCTGATTTTTCCGTGTTCTCGTTACCGAAACTGCCATCGGTGCCAATGGAGTTGATGAATGACAGCGCTACCACCACCAGCACGATGGCCTTGCCGGCACGCATCACAAATCCCTGCAAGCGCTGCCAGGTATGGATCAGGATACTGCGCACCGTTGGCATGTGATATGGCGGCAACTCGAGAATGAACGGCGACTGTTCCGCAGTGAACACAAAACGACGCACCATGAAACCCGTGAGTACCGCAAGGATGATACCGGTCAGGTACAAGGCAAAAATCACGTTTTGCCCGCCAACAGGAAAAAAAGCGGTAGCAAACAGGGTGTACACCGTCAGTCGTGCACCGCAGGACATATAAGGCGCCATCAAGGTCGTCAGGATACGATCCTGTTGTGATGACAGCGTGCGCGCCGCCAGCACCGACGGCACATTACAACCAAATCCCACGATCAGCGGCACAAACGATTTACCGGGCAAGCCCACCGAACGCAGCAGGCGATCAACGAGGAACGCTGCACGCGCCATATATCCCGAATCTTCCAGGATCGCGAGGAACAGGAACAGGCAAGCAATCACTGGAATAAATGTTGCGACCAACTGGATACCACCACCCAGGCCATCGGCCAGCAAGGTGACCAGCCAGTCGGGCGCTTGCATGGCCATCAAACCATGACGCGGCAACTCCACAAACACCGCACCTGCGACAATATCGAACACATCGATAAAGGCACTGCCAATATGGATGGTGAAGAGGAACATCAGGTAATTCACCAGCAGGAAAATCGGGAATGCCAACCAGCGGTTCAGCAGCACCTTGTCCATCATTTCCGTGAGGCGATGACCGGAACGTGCATCCCGCTTGATCGCGCGCCAGGTAATCCCGTCCACCCACTGGTAACGGGCGGCAATCACCCTGTCTGTAGTGGTTTGCTCATGCTGGATCGCCTGTGCCTGCGCCTGCAATTGTTCCTGCAAGTCTGGCGGGAAGCGCGACAAGACCTGCCGGTCACCCTCAAGCACACCCATCGCCAGCAAGCGTGAACATGCCACACCCTGCTGTTCCAGCAAGAGACTGATACCACGGGATGCCTGTTCGATATCGTCCGGGAAAACCACGCGTGCCGGATGTGGCACAGGTTCAATGATCAAACACTCCAGCACATCCTTGAGCGCACCCAGCCCCTCACCACGACTGGCCACGATCGGCACCACCGGACAACCCAGCGCTTCTGACAACACAACCGGATCAATGTGCATACCCTGCTGGTCAGCCACATCAATCATGTTCAGGGCCACCAGCATGGGAATGCCGGCATCCAGTAACTGGGTTGTCAGGTACAGGCCGCGCTCAATACTTGCTGCATCAATGATATTGACCAGCAAGTCCGGTTGACCGGACAGGATATAGTCCTGTGCGATCTGGTAATCCACCGAGTCATCATCACGGGAGACATGCAGGGAATAGATGCCGGGCAAATCGACCACCTGGACCTTGCGACCGGCGTGATTGAAATGCCCTTGCTTGCGCTCCACTGTCACACCGGGCCAGTTACCCACTTTCTGGCGGGCACCCGTCAGGGCATTGAACAACGTGGTCTTGCCACAGTTCGGGTTACCGACCAATGCAACCGTGCGGTAATCACTCATATTTTTTCGACCTGCAGGACGGCCGCTTCATCGGCCCGCAGTGACAGGCGGAAGTCACGAAACAGGATTTCGACGGGATCGCCCAATGGCGCACGTTGCCGCACCAGGAACTCAGTGCCCGGCACCAACCCCAGGCTCATCAGCTGGCGGTTATACGCGGTTGAACCGCCGCGGTAAGCCACCACGCGGGCACGGTCACCCGGCTGTAACTGGTCGAAGGAAATGATCATCGGGACTGCTCAATACCGGCCTTGGGGTGCGTCTATTTTAATGAGAAGTATTCTCATTTACAAGGTATCATCGCTGACCGGCACGCGCGTCAATGCCGATATGGCTTCGGCGGCCTTCTGCGCCTGGCTGATGCCCTCAAAGCCGTCACCAATACCGTATCGCTTACCATCACGATGCTCCAGCTTCAGCGAGTAATACTGGGTAATATCATTGCCACTTTGCACCCGTGAACCTTTCACCACCCTCAAACCCTGCACTTCCGCCAATGGCAGCTCACGCCAGTAGACCGGAACCCCGAGCAGGCTATAGCGAATGCTGGCTGTACTGTGATCGATATGCACCCGCAGGCGGTTCAGGCCCTGCCAAACCCCGCCCAGCAGCAGTGCCGGCCCGAAAAGACCCATCACCCCGGCGATGACCGTCTCGCCAATACCGCCCAGTGAGCGCCCCATGAAAACCGCTACTGCCGTGAACACGGCACCGACCAGCAGCAAGATCACCGCACTCAGCCAATGCCGGCCGGCACGATAATCCAGGCTGATACCACCGGGCACTTGCCGCAGGTGCATGAGTTCATCCAGGGCTTCGAGGATTTCCTCCTGCGATTCACGGCATTGACGGCTGGCCTCCACACTGGCTTTGCCCGTCGCAAACACAGGGATTTCCCAATCCACCCCGAAATCGACACCGGGGATTTCCGCCCCTACCTGCAACTGCCAATGATGGAAATCGGATGAAGCCCCTTCCGATACCGGCAAGCCGGCTGGCACATCGAAACAGAACCAGAGCGCACTCATATCATCCGCTGATCGTTGCGCATGGAAAAAGCGCTCATCCTGCCAGAGGGTTTCATGATGGGTGCTACGGTTCTTGCCACTACCGCGGGTATAGGTATGGATACAGCTGAGCTTGACGGAAAACACCTGTGCTTCATCAAATGGCACCCTGGCTGTAACGCAGCCACCCACCTGGCCACCGATACTGCCCGGATGCGGATCCAGCCGCAGCACGGTGGTACCAAACCGCTTGGCTGCCAATGTGTGCCGGATAGCCGAAACCACCAGGAACACACCGATTGCGTCAAACAGCAGGATGACCAGGATCGCCCAATTACCCTTTTGCAGTTCATCCCTCATGGCGAATGTCGCCGGGGCTGAAAGCGCACACCAAAACGCGGCAAATCCCCACATCGCCCACACCCCTGCTTTGGGGGATATCGTCAATTCAGGTGATGACCATTCCGTTCTCGATAACCAGGGCTGCTGCGGATCGGCAATACCCGTTCCTGTATGGCGTTTTTTCAGGCCAAACAGCATGATCCCGATACCCACGCCACTGAAAATAAGCACAAACGCCAGGTAAAACAGCAGCATGCCAATACGCAGCTCGCGATCGATGATGGCTTCTGCAGGATTCCCGGGATTCACATATACCGTCACCGCTTGCTGATACTGCATGGCATGTTGCAGTCGCGATGCCGTGCGCTGTTGCCAGTCACCGACGTTGTCACTGCCTGTGGACAGGCCAACGCGATCACCCACATAGGTGCGCTCCTGGTAGGCATACTGGTAACGCGCTGTTACCTTGTAGGTGGTGCTGTCATCACCCCGATGGGATTCCAGTTCTGTTGCCAGCACTTCGGCTGTTACCGGCACCCAGTTTTTCATGGCATGCCATTCCTGCAGCACTGGTAGCAACAACCAAAACAACATGCCAATACCGGCTGCAGCAAATGGCAGCCCAAACAGCACCAACACCCACGAACGCTTTCCTGCTGGCGATTCACTCATCCCGGTTTACCCGAACTGGATACCCATGACACGCACCATAACACTAAACCCATGGGCAAAAAAAAGCCGGGGCAGACCCCGGCTTTTTTGTTTGGCACTTCGCAGGATCAACCCACTTTCACCTTGCCACTGGCCATGTCCAGCGCCAGGTCTTCGATCATGTCTTCCTGGCCACCTACCGTGCGACGGCGACCCAACTCGACCAGGATATCGCGTGACGACAGGTTGTACTTGGCCGCTGCACGCTTGGCAAACAACAGGAAGGAAGAATACACGCCGGCATAACCGAGCGTCAGGGCATCGCGATCGATCCGGGTCGGATGCTCCATGATCGGCAGTACCGCATCTTCTGCGGCATCCATGATCTTGTAGAGATCCACACCATGCTCAACACCCATACGGCTCAATACTGCCACCAGCACTTCCAGCGGCGTATTGCCGGCACCGGCACCCATGCCGGCCACCGATCCATCCACACGATTGGCACCCGCCTCAATCGCGGCCAGCGAGTTAGCCACGCCCATTGCCAGGTTGTGGTGGCCATGGAAACCAAGCTCGGTTTCCGGCTTCAGCTCCTTGCGCGCCAGCGCAATGCGCACACTCACATCATCCGGCAACATGTAACCGGCTGAGTCAGTGATGTACACGCAGTTGGCACCGTAGGATTCCATCAGCTTCAACTGTTCCAGCAATTCTTCCGGGCCAATCATGTGCGCCATCATCAGGAAGCCGACCGTATCCAGCTTCATGTCACTGGCCATGCCGATATGCTGCTCGGACACGTCGGCTTCCGTGCAGTGCGTGGCCACACGAATCGTGCTGATACCGCAATCAGCCGCCATTTTCAGGTGATCGACCGTGCCGATACCCGGCAACAACAGTGCCGATATCTTCGCTTTCTTGACAACACCCACCACCGCTTTCAGGTATTGCTCATCCGTAGCCGCCGGAAAACCGTAGTTCACGGAAGCACCACCCAGGCCATCGCCATGGGTGACTTCAATCAGCGGCATACCGGCGTCATCCAATGCCTTGGCCACCGTTTTCATTTGCTCGACGGTGATCTGGTGACGATTGGTGTGCATGCCATCACGCAGGCACATGTCATGCAGGGTTACTTTCTTGCCATTCAGGTTCATGGTCTGCTCCTCAGGCCGTCACAGGTTCGAGTGTGATCTTGCCGTTAATGATTTCTTCAGCAAACATTTCGGCCGTGCGCAATGCAGCAGCCGTCATGATGTCGAGATTACCGGCATACTTGGGCAGGAAGTCTCCCAAGCCTTCGACTTCCATGTAAATCGACACGCGGTTACCGTCGAACACCGGGCCGTTCTTCAAGGTGTAGCCCGGCACATATTTCTGCACTTCCTTGATCATGTCATGGATCGATTCCGTGATCTTCTTTTCATCCGGCTTGCCTTCAACCAGGCAATGAATGGTGTCACGCATGATCAGTGGCGGCTCTGCCGGGTTAATGATGATGATCGCCTTGCCCTGCTTGGCGCCGCCGATTTTCTCGATCGCACCAGCAGTGGTACGGGTGAATTCATCGATATTCTTGCGCGTACCGGGGCCGGCCGATTTGGACGATACCGTGGCAACGATTTCGCCATACGAGACTGGTTGCACGCGGCTGACCGCAGCCACTAGCGGGATGGTTGCCTGGCCACCACAGGTCACCATATTCACGTTCATTTCTTTCTTGCCCATGTGCTCTTTCAGGTTCACCGGCGGGATACAGTACGGACCAATCGCCGCGGGCGTCAGGTCAATCATCAATACACCCTTGGAGTTCACCTTGCGGGAATTCTCGGCATGCACATAGGCACTGGTCGCATCAAAGGCAATCTGCACGCCATCGCGCTCGATATACGGCATCATGCCATCGACACCATCCGCAGTGACATTCAGGCCCATTTCCTTGGCGCGCGCGAGACCCGGGGAATCCGGCACCACACCGACCATCCAGACGGGTTCGATAAATTCGCTGCGCATGGCCTTCATCAGCAGGTCAGTGCCGATATTGCCGGGGCCAATGATGGCGGCTTTGATTTTCTTGCTCATGGTGTCGTCTCTTGCCTCAACAGTTAAACGAAATTCACTTCAGCGGTGCCCACGCCTTCCAGCTCCAGTGACAGTTTGTCACCAGCCACCACCGGCTCCAGCGGAACCAGTGAACCGGACAGGATGATATCGCCTGCCTTGAACGGGATATTGTATTGACCCAGGGTATTGGCCAGCCATGCGACGGCCGTCAAGGGATTACCTTGTACAGCGGAACCCAGTCCTTCACTCAAAGGCTTACCGTTCTTGGTCACACGGATTTTCAGGTTCGGCAGATCATGGTCAGCAGGATTGGCACGCGCATCCCCCAACACAAACACACCACAGGAAGCGTTATCGGAAATGGTGTCCTGGATGCGGATTTTCCAGTTATGGATACGTGAATCGACAATCTCGAAACACGGGATAATGCAATCGGTCGCATCCAGCACATCGGCCTCAGTGACATTCGGGCCGACCAGGTCTTTCTTCAGGATGAACGCAATTTCCGCTTCTGCACGCGGCTGGATCAGGTTGCCGGCAATCGGGATGTCAGCCCCGTTCGGGTATTCCATGCGATCGGTCAGGAAGCCGAAATCGGGCTGGAACACACCCAGCATGTCCTGCACGGCCTTGCTGGTCACCCCAATCTTCTTGCCCACAATGCGCTCACCGGCATCCACACGGCGACTCACCATGCGCAAGGAGATGTAATACGCATCATCAATGGTGATATCCGGCTCACGCTCCGTGAGTGGTGCAAGCGTTTGCTGCGTCATCAGCGCATCAAACAATTCATCACCCAGGCGATGGATTCGTTCTTTTTCCATGGGACAACAAACTCCTGGCAAAGTTAACCGTGCTGGAGGAAATCCAGCGTGGTGCGATTGAACATATCGCGATGTTCCAGCTGCACCCAATGTCCGCACTGCGAGACCAGCACGACCCGTACATGGGTGATTTTCTTGGCGAGTTTCATGACACCCGTTTCCGGCATCATGTTCTCGTTGATACCCCAGAACACCAGGACCGGGCAGGTGATTTCATGCAAGCGATCTTCCATGTTCGGCACCACCATGGTCTTGATCACTTGCTGGTTCTGCAGTTGCATGGTCTGCCAACGCTCCTGCACCAGGGCATCATCGACACAGGCAGGATCCACCACGAAGGCCTTTCGGAAGAACGCCTTCATGCGCTCAGGGGTGACCGGATCCGGCGACATGAACACTTCCTTCATCATCGCCATGCCGGGCATGGTGAAATAATCCGGCTGGTTCTCAATACCGCCCGGTGCCATCAGCACCAGTTTGTCCATCATCTGCGGGTAATCAAGGGCAAACTTGATGGCAATGGCCCCGCCCAGTGAATTGCCAATCAAGGTGCAGGTTTTGACCTTCAGGGCATCCAGCGTCTGCTTGATGCATTCGACAAAGAAATCGAGGTGGTATTGCACATCGTCCGGCTTATCGGAGTAGCCGTAGCCAATGTGGTCCGGCACGATGACCCGGTAACCGGCATCGGCCAGGAACGGGTAGTTCTGCTTGAAGTTGCTATAGCCACTGGCACCACTGCCACTGCCGTGCAGGAACACCACCACCGGCCCACTGCCCTGCTCCAGGTAATGAATGCGATAGCCATTCGGCAGGTCGGCATACTGGCCTTCAGGAAAGGGCTTGGCTGGACTCATCAGGCGCTCCATCAACGGTCGGGACAAGGGCGCTATTTTAGGGGTTAGCGCCCTGACGGGAAAGGGAAAAACCGGAAAACCGGCCGATAAAATACGGGGCTTACGCCAAACCGGCGTGAGCCAGTGCCTGCAGGGCGATATCAGCATCCTGGGCCGGCGTGCCGCCCCCGACACCAATCGCCCCGACAACCTGACCCTCCACCCGCACAGGGATCCCGCCAGCCAGCAGGGTGACCCCGGGAACCGCTGCAAAACTGTGCATCAAGGCGGGCTGGTCAGCGAGGGCCTGCCCCAGATCGCCTGAGGCCAACCCCAGCAAGGCAGTCCTGGCCTTGCGCTGGCACAGTTCGGAAGCCACCCACGGCGCCTGGTCATCGGCCAGGAAGGCCTTCAATTGGCCAGCGGCATCGACCACCGCCACTGCCACGGCAACCCCTTGCTGGCGCGCCAGGGCAATCGCTGCAGAAGCCAATGCCTGTGAGGCATCCGATGCCAGCAAGCGCTGCGAATTGAGGATTGCCATGCCTTATTCCACCACCGCCGGATTAGCCTGTGCGGGCGCCCCCAGCATAGGTGCATGCGAGGCTGGTTGGCGGCCATCAATATCGGTCACCCCGTATTCCTGTGCCAATTCCGCACCCACCAGGATCTTGCCGGACTTTTGCATCAACGCCGGATCTTTTGCCAGGGCAGCAATCACACGGCCGGTGAATTCCGGTGACTCGGTCGCCTCCATCAACGCTGCGTATTTTTCCGGCTCGGCATCAAACACTTTCATGGTGCGCTCGGTGCGCAACAGGCCCATCCAGATGGACACACAGGCCACATCGTAAGGTCGCAAATCCACCGCCATGTCATTGGCCATTTTGTCAACTGCCGCCTTGCCCGCCCCATAAGCCGGACCGTGCATGTAACAGCGGCCACCAAACGACGAGGTATGCACGATCAAGCCGCTGCGCTGGCGCACCATGATCGGTGCCGCGTAATAACTGGCCACATAATGTGAGCGCATCCCGACATTGAGGATATCGAGTAACCCCAAGGGCTTTTCCCAGAAACCACCTTTGTCGGTCAGCCCCTCCGGGATACACGCTGCATTATTAACAAGGATATCGAGGCGCCCTTGCTCGCGATCAATGCGTGAAAACAAGGCTTTGACTTGCGCATCATCGGCATGATCAACCACCACCGGAATGCCTTTGCCACCACGCTGGTTGATTTCCTCAGCGGTGGCAAACACCGTGCCCGGCAAAGGTGCATCACCCTCCTGGGCGCTGCGCCCGGTGACATAAACTGTCGCGCCGGTTTCCGCCAATGCCAGCGCAATGCCTTTGCCAGCACCGCGGCTTGCGCCGGTGACCACGACTACCTGATCAGTTTTCACAACGACTCCAACCCCTGTATCCGAAAAGGGAACTCTGCCTTATCCGTACTTGTTTGATGAAAGCCCATACGTTTCCTGACGAGCTGATCCGGCAGCAATATTTCACCTGATGGGAAATCTGCTAACGGCCGAAACCCTTGCGGGATATTTTTTAGGGAAACCAGCCCAAGAAACTGTTTGAAGTAAGCCACAATATCCAGTGACACAGGGATGTTTTCCGGGAAACCCCTGCCTTTCATATTGCAAGCGGCCAACTGCAATACAAGCAATGCATCTTTTTCAGCCCGGGTCACGGAAATACCATAACACTCTTCTGCAAAGGCGAATAGCTGCTGGTAAATATCCACTAGCTTGTCATTCAGCGCGACTCCCTCCTCGTGATTCCAGGAAACCATCAACCAGTCCTTGCTGTAATCCGACAAAGCACCTTTGATAAACCGGACAAACCACAGCAAGTCCTTGTACACCCCTGACGCATTCGCGACATCTGACTCAGTTTGCCGAATCAAGGATGACATCAAATCTACCGCCAAGACCCCCTTTTCGACTTGCAAAAAAATCAAGGCGTATTTGGCAAAATGTTGCTGGACAAACGCCACATACAACATCCTGAGCCATAGCATCCTATCCCTGTCCTGTCTGGAAAACGATGCCGCAGATATTGCATAGCCATCATCATCCACTTCAATCTGGTATTTTTCACGATATTGCGGATCCCCCATCGGGGCATTCGACATCACCATCACAGGATAAATACATGCCAGCACCCGCCAATCAAAACTTTTTTGAACATCTTCGGAAAATGTCTGGTACGTTTGGCCCGGCAACCCCAGCAACAATTCCGTTAGCATCGGAATATCATGGGATCGATACACGGCAAGAAGTCTTTCATAATCCGAAAGCTTGATATTTTCCCGAGCGATATTTTCCAGGACCTGCTCATTGGTTGTTTGCAATGAAATAGCCAACCGGGTCTGCAAACCCGCCTGGACCAGCTTGACCGAAATATCCGCGACACGATCGGCCGAGTTCTTTGCCATGCTTGATACAAACGCTCTTGGCCATCCATGCCGCTTCTTGAAATCGACAACGTGATCAGCAATATCTACATCCCTTTTCAGCATGCCGAAATTCGCGTCACAGAGCCCCACAATGCCGGCACGAGCCTGGAAAAACCATTCAAATTCCTTCTTGAATCTTTCAATCCCAAACTTCCTGACTTTCGAAAGAATCTGGCCACCCCAATCACAAAACGTACAACCGAACGGACACCCCCTGGTCATTTCTGTATAAATCATATAAAAATCATCAAGAGCTCCCTGCTGATAGACTCCTGATAAATAAGGGGATGGGATCGCATCCAAATCAGCAATGCGTTCGCGCGAAGGGGTGACCACCGAATGCATATCCGGTTTTCTATAAACAAGACCCTTGACCTCGGACAGGTCAGCAAAGCGAAGTTTCCCAAATGCTTTGTACGCCACCGCAAGAGCCTGCAGCATTTCTGCAACAGTTTCTTCCCCCTCTCCCAAACCAAGCACATCGATAACCTGATGGGCATTCATGAACGCAATGGCTTCTGATGGCCTACGCGGAATATTGGCCCCGCCAAAAACAATCAATGAATCCGGGGAACGGCGTCGGATTCCCTGGGCAACAGCCAAACTGATTGCATGATTCCACACAAAGACAGAGAACAAGTACACCGATGGTCGACTAAAATCAACAGAAGACAACCAATCATCTATATCACGTTCACTGAAGGGACGTATCGGCTTGAAACAAAAATCATCGCACAAGGCACCTTGGTGATAAATCTTTGCATATGCCACCAACAACCCTAGTGCGTAATAACCACTTCGCTCGGGCTCTATCGCAACAGGCACTGCAATGACTGGAACCTTTCCTATCATAGGATGCATTACCAAATATTGTTAGTGGCGCCTGGATTGACACGGTGGTGAGGAAGGTGCCTCGCCACTTCTTGCTTGCCATTCAGAAGGCGAGTAACAATGCAAAGCCAATGCGTGCACACCACCAGACAGCTGCCCAGAAACCAACCCATAGACACGCCGATGCCTTTCCAGCCGCCCCATGCCATCAAATACCGAGGCCACCACGATCAGTTTGAAATGCGTTTCCGAACCCTCCGGGACATTATGCCCATGAGACTCATTAATGACTTCCAGATATTGCGGATCCAGCCCCTGCAACACCCGGGTACGCAACTGCTCTTCGACCAGCATGCCAACCTCCAATCAAGATGTTTTTATTGTGCAACAAAAAGCCGGCCCATGGGCCGGCTTT
>SBFY01000141.1 GCA_006227085.1 Gammaproteobacteria bacterium | reverse complement strand
ACAAACATCCTGTTTGATCGCCTCAATCGGCCGTCCATGGCCGATTGCCGGCTGGGCTTCATTCGTGACCGGCGGCAACGCCTTAAAGGCCGGATGAAACGCTGTAGGTTTCTGCAATTTCCTATGTCGTCATTCCCGCGAAGGCGGGGATCCAGTATTGGTGCATCTAGATTCCCGCCTTCGCGGGAATGACGCAGAAAGCACTGTTGCGTCGGCAAATGGGGTTGTAGGGGCTGGCCCCTGCAAAGAAAATTTGGAATGAAAGTGTCAGGGGGTTCCCCCAAACCTTTTTGTTTCACGAAGGGATAGCGTTATTCTGTCGCCTCAAACGCCTTCACCAGTCGCTTCCACGTTTCCGGATTACCCTTTTCCGGTTCGCCGAAATAGATCAGCACTTCGTCGATCATGTCGCCGTACTTTGCCTGTAGCAGACCGGGGATTTCTTCATAGCTGCCTTCCACCGCAAACTCGGCCAGCATCTCGTCGGTGATTTCCGAAGCCATGCTGTCCCATTGGCCAGTACGCGATTTTTCCAGCAACCGGTTAAAAGTACCCTCCCAGTTGTGGGCAGCGAACATGTCCTTGTAATAACTGGTGGCACCATAAAAGCCGATCATGCCGCGCACGCGTTCGCGCATGGTGTCGCGCTCGGCTGGCGTGTCACCCATCACGGCCATCACCGGCGCGGTGATGGTGAAGTCGCTGCGTTGGCGGCCCGCTTTGGCCAGGCCTGCTTCAATGTTGTTGATGACATTCTCACGCAGGGTTTTTGCGGTATGGAAGCCGTGGCAGTGGAAGCCATCGGCCACTTCACCGGCCATGCGGCAATTCCATGGGTTGACCGCGCCGAGGTAGATCGGTGGTGGGCCGTATTCCAGCGGGCCGGGGTTGAACATCGGGGTCATCAGGTTGAAGTGGAAAAACTCGCCTTTGAAATCCAGTTCGGTACCGTTCTGGAAGCAATCCCAGATCGCGCGAATGACCAGCACATATTCGCGTAACTTCGGGCCAGGGCGATTCCATTCCAGGCTGAAGCGCCGTTCGTTGTGTGCTTTCACCTGTGTGCCTAACCCCAGCACAAAGCGACCCTTACTGGCACGTTGCAAATCCCACGCCGTGTACGCGAGCACCATCGGGTTACGCGGGAAGGCGAGGGCAATCTCTGGCCCGAGTTTCATGCGACTGGTCGTGGTCGCCGCCACGGCCAATTGCATGAACGGGTCATGCTTGCGCTCAGAGACATACATGGCATGAAAGCCCATGGCTTCAATGCGCTGGGCGGCATCGGCAATATCGTTCAGGTCATCAACAACCAGGTTGGTGTTCAGTTTCATGGGAAATCCCTTTTATGCCCACAGGGCTTTTTCAGCAGCGAGGAAGGCTTTGCTGCGTTCAATGCTGCCATCGCCGGTATTGACGCAGAACGCATTGAAATCAGTCACGCCAATATCACGCAAATGACTGATCCGGTCACGCAGGACGCTTTCATCACCAACGATGGCGATATCCACCGGGTTGCTGGTGCCTTCGCGTTCCAGCATGGCCTTGTACGAAGGCAGATAACCATAGATGCCGATCTGCTTTTCCAGTGCCGTGCACGCGGCAGGCACATCGTTCGTCAGTACCAGCGGGAAACTCGCCACAATGCGTGGTGACGGTTTGCCGGCTTCGCGCGCGGCCTCGCTGATGACAGGAATGGTGTGCGAGGTCAGGGTTTTCGGGCCGGTCATCCAGGTGCTGGTGCCGTCAGCGAGCTGGCCGGCAATGCGCAGCATGCGTTCACCGAGGGCGGCGACCAATACCGGCACCGTGCTGGCACCGGGCACCGTCATCTTCGCGTGCACGCGGTAATCGTGACCATCAAAATCGCATTGTTCACCGCGTAACAGTGGCATCAGCACGCGCAGGTATTCTTCCGTGCGTGCCGCCGGGCGCTCATACGACAGGCCGAACATGTCTTCCATCACCAGTTTGTGTGACACACCGATGCCAAGATCAAAGCGGCCGTCACTGGCCGCGCTCGCGGTCAACGCTTGCAAGGCCAGGCTGGTGGGATGGCGCGGGTAGATCGGTGTGACAGCCGTGCCCAAACGAATGGTTGAGGTTTCGCGGCCAAGCAGGGTCATCATCGAGATGGCATCGGTGCTGAACACCTGCCCCATCCAGGCTTGGTCGAAGCCCATGGCTTCAGCCGCTTGTACTTCAGCAATGTATTCATCAATGGTGCACAGGCCGTTATTGCCCAAGCCGCACATAAAACCGAGTTTCATGCTGTCCTCCGGATGACGGTGTGTGGGTACCTATTGGTGCGGTGTCGGCCATTGGCGAACTGCCGCCCGCCAACAGGGTAACATTTCCTGCAGGTTTCGCTGGCAACAGGTTTACGGCGGGCTCAGGCGGCGAGTTTGCCGGCTTTTCTTGCCGTCAGCTGGCCACTCAGGTACAGCCAGCGGATGGCATCCGCAAGGGTTTGCTCATGCGAGCTGAACCGGAAACCGAGCTCTCGCTCAATTTTCTGGCTGTCGGCAAAAACCCACTGGGTGGCATACACCATGCCTTCGCCAGTGAGCGGTAATTCCTTGCCGGTCAGCCGAGTGATGAAATCGCCGCATTTGCCGACCAGCCTGAGCACGCTGCCGGGAATATGCACGGC
>SBFY01000049.1 GCA_006227085.1 Gammaproteobacteria bacterium | reverse complement strand
ACCGACCAGAAAATCCGCCGCGAACAACTCGACAAGAAACTGCAACGCTGGCAGCAGATCGCGATCAGCGCCTGTGAACAATCCGGCCGCAACCGGATACCGCTGATTCACGCACCGTTGGCACTGGAAGAATGGCTCACCGCACGCGATGAAGCGGTGAAGCTGGTCGCTGACCCGACCGGTGATAACTTGGGGAAAAACACTGCTATCGCCACGGCAGCGCTACTCGTTGGACCCGAAGGCGGATTAACCGCAGAAGAAGCTCAAGCCGCAGAACAGGCGGGGTTCAGGAAGCTGGCGCTGGGCCCAGCGATATTGCGAGCAGAAACGGCAGCGGTAGCAGCATTAAATATTATTTTGATTTAGCTCCCTGCCCCAGCATCCCCTGCACTTCACCCGCCTGCCACATCCAGTATTTCACCTCTGCCCCGGCGCGATCAGCACGTTGCAGGTATGACCCTGCCGGGAATATTCACGAATTAATAATGACACTTGTGTCATTATGACAAACTGTTCATACTGAGCCTGTCCAACCGCCCAGCGCCTTGAACGGGATTGCAAATGACGCCACAGGATCACAGGACCCGGACTGCTGCTATACGGCGCGCCCGCATGCGCGCCCACCTGATTCGTTGCGCCCTGGAAATTTATGCCCGGCAAGGCATTGACGGCAGCATCATTGATGAACTGATCCGCACTGCCGGTGTATCACGCGGCACTTTCTATAACTATTTCAAGACCAGCCAGGATCTGTTTGAGGCCGTCTCTGCAGCGATCAGCAAAGACCTGATGACTATTGTTAACCCGATTGTGCTATCCCATGATGACCCCGCCATGCGGGTTTGCTCTGGTGTGAGAGCCTGTCTGGAACTGGGCAAACAGTACCCCCATATGGCCCTGTTTGTTAGTAAAGGCGGCCCTGCCGCCCTTAGCGAAAACCATTTGCTGGCAGAATATTTACCAAGGGATCTTGCCATGGGCATGGAGGCAGGCCGGTTTGCCCGTATCGACATGAGACTGGCCTTTGATCTGGTGGTCGGCCCGGTACTTGCCGGCTTTTATTCAATGTCCACCGAAGCCGTTAAGCCTGGCTATATCGAAACCCTGACCTTGTCCGTGCTTTGTTCGCTGGGCATGGATCGCGCAGAAGCATCCCGCCTTGCATCCACACCGATGGCAGAAATCAGCGCACCCGCTCGTTCGGTAATCGCCCGATCAGCAACCATCGTGACGAAAAACGGAACAACCGGCCCATAACCCAACCTGAAAATCAAAAGGAACCTTCCCGATGAAACGCCTGATTCTGGCCTTGTGCATGTGTAGCTTGTGGGCAGGTGCGGCCCTTGCCAGCCAAACCGGTAAGCCGAATATCATCTATATCCTCTCCGATGACCAGGGCTGGAAGGATGTGGGCTTTCATGGCTCGGATATCAAAACCCCCAGCCTCGACAAGCTTGCTGCCCAAGGTGTGGAAATGCAGCAATTTTATACGTCCTCCATGTGCACTCCCTCGCGCGCCTCGCTGATGACAGGGCGCTACCCTAACCGATATGGCTTGCAAACCGCCGTGATTCTTTCTGCTGCACGTTATGGCCTTGCAACCGATGAATGGCTACTGCCACAAGCACTCAAGGAGGCCGGCTATACCACTGCCATTATCGGCAAATGGCACCTCGGGCACGCTGACCGGAAGTTCTGGCCGAAGCAACGCGGCTTTGATTACCAGTACGGCCCCATGCTCGGTGAAATTGACTACTTCACCCATTCCGCGCATGGCACCCTGGACTGGTACCGGAACAATGAACCGGTCAAGGAAAAAGGTTACGTCACCGAGTTGCTGGGTAGTGATGCGGTCCGCTACATTCGCCAGCATGACGGGAAAAAACCGTTCTTCCTGTACATCGCCTTTACCGCACCCCATGCACCTTACCAGACTCCCCAGTCATACCTGGACCAATATCCGGATATCACCGATAAATTCCGCAAGCCCTATGCCGCCATGACAACTGCCATGGATGCACAAATCGGACTGGTATTGGATGAGCTTGAGAAAAAAGGTTTGCGTGACAACACACTGATTGTCTACCAAAGCGACAATGGTGGGCCGCGCTCTGCTGCGGTCACCGGTGAAATTGATATGTCTGGCGGTGAAATACCAGCCAATAACGGCAATTACCGCGAAGGCAAAGGCACCTACTACGAAGGCGGGACACGCGTCATATCCATTGCCAGCTGGCCGGGCAAAATCCCTGCGGGTTCAGTCATTGACCAGCCCATACATATGGTCGACATGTATCCCACATTGGTGCATTTGGCAGGGGGTAGTACCGAGCGTAGCAAACCATTAGATGGCATGAATGTATGGTTTACCATCAGCAAGGGAGTGCCTTCGCCGCGCACAGAAGTCGTCTATGGTATCGAGCCATTCCGCTCATCAGTACGGCAAGGCGACATGAAACTTGTCTGGAAAGTGGTGTTGCCATCACGGGTTGAGCTTTTCGACATCAGGAATGACCCCTATGAGAAAAACAACATCGCTGACAAGCATCCAGAAATCGTACAGGCCCTGAAAGCTCGCGCTGAAGCCTTGGCGAAAGAATCAACGCCACCGTTGTTATTCGATTCGATCATGGGCGTGACCCGGTCAACGCTGATGAGCAGCGTTGTGTTACCGGAAAGCCAGGGTGAAATAAATGAAATGCCATGATTCCCTGAATCAACCCGTGTGAAAGGCCATTTTCACCCGGCAGCTTCCCGGCCCTGATGGCAACAAGGCCGGGAAGTGGTAACAGGCATTCCTGACTTACCGCTTGATGACGTCGGTAAGGCTCCCTGCCTGCCATACCCGGTATTTCACTTCTGTCCCTGCTGGCACATACACGACCACCGGCAGCTTGCTGTTGTAGCGAACCAAATACGGTTCACCGCCCAAGGTAATAAACCGCTCGACCTTGGGTGCGGCAGGATCAACGGCCATCAAGGTGCCGGCCATTGGGCCCAGGTCTTTCACCACATAGCGTGTATAGCCCCAGCCATCGATGTTTACCGCTTCAATCTGGCCAGCATAAAAATACCGGTTGGCGGCATCGAGTAATCCGGTTTTACCGACAATGATTTCCACTTTCAGTGCGCTTTCATCGGCCGCTTCCGGCAATTCCAGCACATAGCGCACTTGGCCTTTCTCCGCAGCCGGGAAGGCTTTCAGGTTGTCATTAACGGCACAGGCGGTGACTGACCACAGCAGCGTGATGGCTAATGCAATGCGCTTGATGAGATTCATGGTATTTCCTTATTTCATGTACTTGTCGTATTGGCTCCAGAAGCCAAACTCGATCATGCCAGCGCCTTTCTGGCCATTGAGATCAAACACGGCAGGGCTTTCGACCAGGCCCCAGAACTGGTCATCTTTCGCGGCATCCAGCGTGATGCCTTGCGTGACCAGGTCCCCCTGCCACATACCGTGTCGCCAGTCCGCTTCCAACCCGTAACCGGTACCGGTCGTCACATAGGTTTGCAACAACGGTGTGCCGCGCAGGGTCAGTGCGCCACCCGGAGCATCGGGGAAATGCACCACACCTTCCTGCAGGGTGGCCTTGAATGGCATGGCATTGGCAAAGCGGTGCTCGTGCACCGGTGACCCCAGCCATTCCGGTTCGCGTGCCGGGTCTTTCCACACGCGCATCGCTTCTTCGATGGTGCGCTCGCCGCTGTTGGTTTCATTGACGATGTAGAGCAGCGCGAAATCGTCAAACAACACCGGGAAGTAATTCCACATGCCTTCCATGGACGGCGTGCCGGTGTGCACACCCTGCGGTTCGGGCTCACCGACCGGTCGAATGCCCCAGCTGCGGTCGCGCGAACCGATCCATTCATCCGGCATGATGGTCCAGGTCTTGTCACCGGCAGTCAGTGTGCCCTGCCAGCGGCCCAATTGCGCAAAGCGCATGGTATCGAACAAGGTACGACCGTGGCGACGGATGTAATGGCGCGGTTCCAGGAAAGGGAAATGCTCGCCCGTCCAGGTCACGTCCATGGTGATACCCCATTCATTCGGCTCACACACCACGCGCAGCTTGTGCAGGCCCTCCAGCACTTCCACCCTGAGCGGGCCGACGCTGATGTCGGCGCGGTCGCCCAATCGACGTGAACTGCGGATCACCTGGTGGGTGTTGCCATGACGCACCAGCAGGAAGGCATCCTGCACCGCCAGGTTCGGGTACTGGCCGAGGCCGAACACCACGAAGATATCGTCCTTGGCGTGATGCAGGTTGAAATAGTAACGGTCGTAGAAATTGCGGTCGGAATTGGCGACATGACGCATGACGTCGCTGATCTGGTGCAGGGGGTAATCGTCCATTGAAGACAGCATGGGGGGCCCTTTTCTGATGTTGGTTTGACCTGCCACAGCCTAGACCAGCCCCGACGGGGGCACAATGGTCATAGGCACATCCAGACAGGCCGAGGGAGCGTATTACCACCTCAAATATCCCGGCCATTGTCTGGCCTAATCAGGACCGATATGGTCAAATATTCGCCGGAATGCTTGTTCCGCACACCAAGGAGAGATTTATGAAATTTGCAAAAACCTGGCTGGCCCTGGTGGCCGTTGCCTTTATTGCTGCCTGTTCCGCCCCCAGCTGGGAAGGCATGGGTGAAGACCAGATCGCTGCTTGGCGCGCCTTGGGCGTGGATGCAGCTGAAGCGCAGGCTTACAAGAAAGCTGGCATCGATGCTGAAGAAGCTGGCCAGTGGCGCGCTAACGGTGTCCCCAATGCCATGGCCGCCAAGGCATGGAAAAAAGAATCGTTTGGCCCGGATGAAGCCGGTGCCTGGCGCACAGCCGGTTTCACCGTCGACATGGCTGAAGATTGGCGCGATGAGCAGTTCACCGCCGAACAGGCTGGCGAGTGGAAAGCTTCCGGTTTTGACCTGAAGGACTCCGTCAAGAACCGCAACAAAGGCCTGACCCCGGTTAAGCCTGCTGAGGCACCGGCCCCGGCCGTTGAAGCGCCTGCCCCGGCGCCCGTTGCTGCCCCTGTAGCCGCACCGGCTGTTGAAGCGGTTGAAGAAGCTGCTGAAGAAACGGTTGTGGAAGACGCCGCTGATGAAGCCGCAGAAGAAGCACCTGTTGAGGAAATGGCAGAGTAAGCCTCTTCCAATAAAAAAACCGGGCCTTGGCCCGGTTTTTTTATTGCCTCTACGTGGTATAGCGATTTCACTTCAATTGTTTGCAGATGGCTTTTTCAATCTTCACAACATCCGGAACCAGACACGGCTCACCACTGGCCTTCACCGCCATGGCGTCCATCGGCCCGGTTGGCGTCTGCGAGTCTTCGGAAATTTCTTCCTTGATCAGCCGCAGCAACCTTGGGGTGGCTTGGGTAAGGATCGCATAAAACGGCATGGCTTCCGGATCTTCACTGCCGTTCAATACGGCGATATGAATGTTAGGGCCGCGCTCACACGGGCGATCATTCAGGATTTCATACGACACCATCGGTATCTGCTTGGTGCGCCACTCCAACATGCCGAGAAACCATTCCGGCTTGCCTTCAACCGCTTGCGGCTCTTCATAGTGAATCACTTCTGCCACCGTCACACCCGGCAACAGCAAATAATCATCATTGCTGACCGGCACCAACAGGGTTGCCAGGTCATTCGGTAATTCACGTGCTTGTGCATCACTAGCCATTTGAATGCTTTCCTCTATGATTACGCACACGCACGAACCAATGCTTGTGCCAATTCAGCGGGTGTGCCGCTCAACTCAACCGCCCCACTCGCACGGGCTGAATCCGGCATGGAGGAGATCGTGCTGGTCGCTGCATCCTGTGCCCATACCCGCCCACCGGCCGCATGCACAGCAGCACATGCTGCCTTGCCATCATCACCCATACCAGTAAAGACGATTGTGCCCATATGCTTGCCATACACTTCGGCAATGTTTTCCATCACGCGATTAATGGAGGGAGAATACAAACCACTCCACGGTTCACTGACGGTTGCCACACGGCCATCAGCCCCGAATAGCACTTGATGCTCAACGGGAACAATCGATACCTGACCATGCTTGAGTGGCGCTTCACCACACAAGTTAAAGCGAAAACTGTTGTCTTTACCAAGCACTTTAACCAACAGCTTTTCAAAGCCTTTATTGATGTGCTGGACGTAAATAAACGCCACGGGCAGGCCAGATGGCAGCTGGTCCAGGAATTCTTTTACCGCATGCGGGCCACCGGTAGAAGCAGCGAGAACCCACACATGATAGGGCTCGGCTGCACGCGCGGCACTGCGTTTGACGGCTTGTTGCAATCGCGGCTGTGCTTTTTCACCAGCAACGATAGAGGGCACCGACAACCAGTGTATTTCACCCTGCTCATCAAGTTCATCCAGCTTCTCCAGCATGCGATGCCGCCAGGCATCCTCACCCGTTTCAACCAGGAACCCCTCACCAAACACCACTGGCCGCTCAACAGAATCCATGAGCAATTCCATGGCCTCAACCGCACGGTCTTCATCGCTGATCTCAACCACCCACAGATCAGCCTGCTGGCGGACGGCATCGCTGCTTAATTGTTCGGCCAGCACCTGCGTGGTCAGGTGGCCATACTCCTTGAACAATTCCTGCATAGCGGCCAGCTGTTCAGCGGACTCCCCTACCAGCATGACATGCAGGGCATTACTCATGGGTTAAGCCTTCTTTTTCTTCCCAAGTAACTCTTCGATGGTCGCCAGCAACTCGGCTTCCTGGTAAGGCTTGCCCATATAGCGCTCAACACCAATTGACATGGCACGCTCACGGTGTTTTTCGCCAGTACGTGATGTGATCATGATGATCGGGATACCTTTCAGGCGATTCTCATGCTTCACACGGCTGGCCACTTCAAAGCCGTCCATGCGAGGCATTTCAATATCCAGCAGCATGATATCCGGCACAAAGTCCTGAAGCTGGGTTACCGCATCCAGACCGTCTTTGGCAGTACGGACTTCGTAACCTTCCCGCTCAAGGAAGCGCGAAGTGACCTTGCGCACGGTCACCGAATCGTCCACCACCATGACGGTGCGCACGCGAGTATCTTCAACCTCGTCGATTTCTTCCTCAACCATTTGCTGGCGTTGGCCGCGGATGAAGTCACCACGGATCATGGCGTTCAAGTCAAGGATCACGACCACACTACCGTCACCCAGCACGGTAGCGCCTGACAACCCTTGCACCATACCGAACTGGCGACCCAGTGTTTTCACCACGATTTCACGGCTGCCCAACAGGCGATCGACCTGGATAGCAACAGAGTGCTCGCTGCCACGCACCAGCAATACCGGCAACGGCATGGTAAAGCCTTCCATGTTCGGGCGATCCTGCGTATGCAACAAGTTACCGAGGTAACGCAGGTGGTATTGTTCGCCGGCATATTCAAACAAGGGAGCATCGGGCTGGTAGTACGCTTCCAGCTCATAGGGGCTGACACGGACAATACCCTCGATCGATGTCAGCGGAATCGCATACTGGTCATCACCAATCGCCACCATCAACGCACGGTTGACAGACATGGTGAATGGCAGCCGGATTTCAAAACGCGTACCCTTGCCGGCTTCTGTGTGAATATCAATCGAGCCGCCAAGCTGCTTGATCTCGCTGGCAACAACGTCCATGCCCACACCACGACCGGAAATCTGGGTCACTTGTTCGGCTGTACTGAAACCGGCAGACATGATGAACTGGACAATCTCGTGATCACTCAGG
>SBFY01000009.1 GCA_006227085.1 Gammaproteobacteria bacterium | reverse complement strand
GCTTCATACAGGGCGGTACCGTCCATGTTCAGCTGTGCGCCCAGCGGTGCCACAAAGTTGGCGACATCGCGATCGACCTTCATGTCTTCTTCCAGGCAGCGCAGCGTTAACGGCAAGGTGGCAGCGCTGGAGCTGGTGGCAAAGGCGGTCAGTAATACCGGCCGCGTTTTTTGCCAGAAGAACCACGGTGTGACACGGGTGGTGAGGTAAACAATCAGAGGCAGGATCACCAGGCCATGGAACAGCGTGATACCGGCCACTACGGCGATGAACTGGCCGAGGCTGGCAAACAGGTCAGCATTTTGTGTCGCGACCAGTTTGGTGAGCAGGGCGGCAATACCGAGTGGTGCGAGCTTCATCGCCCAGCCGACAATTTGCATCATCAACTGGAACAGCTCTTCCAGCAGGCCGTGCAGGCGTTCGTATTTGCCCTGGCCGCTGACAATGGCGATGCCGATGAACAGCGCAAACACCACCACGCCGATGATGTTGCCATCGGCCATCGCTGCTACCGGGTTCACGAACAGGTTGGTGAGGAAGTGCTGGAAGAATTCCGGCAGGTTCATTTGCGCGGTACCCATGTCACCCAGTGATGCGGCAAACATATCCAGATGCAGGCCATCACCGGGGTTGAACACATTCATCGCGCCGATGCCGAGCACCACCGCAATCGCCGACGTCGACAGGAAGAACACCAGTGTCGCCACCCACACCCGGTGCATCTGGTGGTGCGCACTCAAATTGGCCACACCGACAGCAATCGAGCTGAACACCAGCGGGATCATGATCATCTTCAGCAGGGCGATAAACACGCCGCTCAATACTGCCGCGACATACAAGGTGGCGGTGGCGAACGTGCCATCGAGGCCGATGGCGGACAAGGTCCAGCCCAGCGCAATGCCGATCACGGTGGCGAGCAGGATTTGTGCGTTGAATGACATGCGATCCTCTCCCTGTGTGGACGCGTGATAGTTGGGGAGGGTAACACAGGCAATTAGTGGGGTGGGGCTTTCGTGTGCAGGGGGAATTCAGTAATCTGGATGGCTTCGCTGCCAAGGTTTCAGGGATCATGAAAAAAAATATCCAAACTGGATGGGCACTGTGGCTTTCAACAATGTTGCTGGCCAGTTTGGCTGATGCCGCAACCCCGGGTTTTGACTGTGCCAAGGCAGGCACCGCCATTGAGGATGCGATTTGTTATTCGGAGACCTTGGCCGCCGAAGATCGTGAGCTGAATCGCCAGTATCAGGCTGCGCAACGCGCGGCCGGCCGGGCAGCATATGAGGTGATCCAGCAGCAATCGATTTGGCTCCAGCGGCGGGATGCAACATGCAACACCCAAAAAGGTGCACAGTTAGACGATTGCCTTCTCGGGCTGTATCGGCAGCGCAATGCCGAGCTGACGTCCTTATTGGAAACTTCTGGATATGCTGTGCCGGCAAGCAGTGGTGAGCCAGAGGCAGGTACCTTTCGGCTATTGAGGATCACGCCTTCGGGTAATGATGTTGCTGCCGGGCAACAGGTGGTTTTCCAGTTTGACCGCCAGGTTGTCCCAGTGGGTCGCATGGATCGCTCCCCTGCAGATATCCCTGTCACGATTTCCCCGGCACTGAATTGCGAATGGCGATGGCTGAATACAAGCGCATTGGCATGCCAGTTACGCCAGGAAGACAAGATGAAAGAGGCTACCCGATATGAAATCCATATTGGAGAAGGCTTAAGGGCTGTCTCAGGTGAGGTCTTGCGGGGTGGTATCGATCATTCCTTTATTACGGCGCGACCCAAGGTGACTTATGCACGGTTTGTAAATTGGTTGTCGCCAGGCACGCCATTGATCCAGCTGACATTCAATCAGGCTGTTACGCGTTCATCGGTTGAGGCAGCGATCACGTTATGGGCAAGAAGGGTTGAGGGCAGTGCTCCCGTCAGAGTCCATGTTTATGCCGATGAATTAAAACGCAGTGAGCCACTGTGGCAGATATTGCGAAATGACAGTGACCCGGAGACGGTCGATGATCGCGCTACTGTTGTTAATAACGATGAAGCCCGTCGAGTATGGCTTGTTGAGCCAAAGCAAGAGTTGCCACTTGGCCAAACTATTTGGCTTGATGTATCGCCAGGGTTGAAATCCAGTGAAGGGCATCTGGAAGGGGCTGAGCAGCGCACAGTAACGAGTTTTGAAACATATCCGGGGTTTTCGTTTGTCGGTATTCAATGTACGCCGCGCGGCAAGCGGCGAGGCGAGAAAATTTTATTGGCAGAATTGTTATCAGGTGATGCGGAAAATAATCGTTGTGAGCCGCTCAGTCCGGTGGCATTGCTGTTTTCATCGCCAACAGTGAACTCAATGGTAAAAAACCATGTGGGATTCCTGCCACGGTTGGATGGTGACCGTAAGAATTACGACCCATGGGCTAATCGCCCGGATCATACCCGGCTGAATATGCCACATCGTACGGATCGCACATATTCAGTGTGGCTGCCCGAATTGCTGCAAGCCAACCAGAAGTACTCTGTCACGATAGATGCCGCTGCATTGCAGGATGAATTTGGGCGAAAATTATCTTCTGCTATTGCATTTGACTTTTACACCAGTCATCGCGACCCCAATCTCAAAACAACTTATCAAGAAGCGGTTATTGAAAAGGGCGTGGATAGTGATGCGCCGC
>SBFY01000082.1 GCA_006227085.1 Gammaproteobacteria bacterium | reverse complement strand
TGGTCGTTCATAGGGGTTCCTTTTAACGCTGCGCACAGGGAATGGTAAGCCTGTAGGATTTGACAGTTCCAGCAGCCGAAGGCTGCGATTGCTGCGGATGGTTAGTTTTCCTTCACTCGTACAAACAGGTGTAAGTGTTGGGAGCCCTCAGACATTGGAACCGCCTTAACCTCGAGATACCCCTGCGCCTTAACCAGTTCACCTAGCTTTTTAAAGCCGAAGTTCCGAGGATCAAAGGACGGGTCACTTTTCAGAATCAGCGATCCAATTGCGCCAAGCAACGCCCAGCCATCTTCTTGAGCAGTCGCCGAGATAGCGGAGACGAGCAATGGCTTGAGCGGCCCTTGGACCGGTGGTTCGACGGACGCCCCTGGCGTTGGCTTGCGGAGAATCTCGGTGTAGATGAATTTGTCGCAGGCTGCCACGAACGGCTTGGGCGTCTTCTTTTCCCCGAACCCGTATACCGAAAGCCCTGCCTCCCGGATTCGGGTAGCGAGCCTTGTAAAGTCGCTGTCCGACGAGACCAGGCAGAATCCATCAACCTTCCCGCCATGCAGGAGATCCATGGCCTCAATGATCAATGCAGAGTCGGTAGCGTTCTTGCCGGTTGTATAGCGGAACTGCTGAATTGGCTGGATGGCATGGACATGCAGGACATCTTTCCACCCCGCGAGGTTTGGAGTCGTCCAATCACCATATGCCCGCTTTACCGTTGCGGTACCGTAGCTTGCAACTTCCCCGAGCAGCTCAGAAATGACTGATGCTTGAGCGTTGTCAGCGTCAATTAGTACGGCCAGATTTTCTGTTCCTTCAGATTTCACAATTGCCTCCAAGGAAACCTAGCAGCTGATTCAACGACAGCTGTCATTGTTACAGTTTTTCCTCGTGTCGCTATAGCACCTTATAGCGACACCCCTGATTTCCCTGAAAGTATCCTTCGTTCAATGGATTAGGCGCAAGCATTGGTTTTGGGCTTCCGGCAAATGCGACAGCTGTCGCTGAAAAAGGGAGATGACACCCAATGGCGGCGACTTACACCCGGTACGTTGTTTCCGTCATCACTTTGGAAATCACCGTCATCACCTGCTTGACCGGTTCCGGGAACACGGTGCCGCCGGCATCAATCGCCTTGTGGGCATGGTGTGCTTCGTCTTCCAGCATCTTTTCGAGGATGGCGCGGCTTTTCTGGTCAGTGTCAGGGATCTGCGCGAGGTGGTCTTCCAGGTGTTTGCAGACCTGGTCTTCGGTGGCGGCGACAAAGCCCAGGCTCAATTCATCGCTGATCAGGCCGGCGCCGGCGCCGATGGCAAATGACAGGCCATAGAACACCGGGTTCAGGAGACTGGTCTGGCTGCCGAGTTCGGTAAGGCGGGTTTCGCACCAGACGAGGTGGTCGATTTCCTCGTTGGCGGATTGTTCCATGGCGGCGCGGGTGTCGGCATTGCGGGCGGTCAGTGCCTGCCCCTGGTACAGCGCCTGCGCACACACTTCGCCGGTATGGTTGATGCGCATTAACCCGGCGATATGGCGGCGTTCGGCTTCGCTCAGTTCGCCACAGGGTTCTTCCATCGAGGGGGAGGTGCGCTCACCGGTGGCAGCCCCCGGTACCAGCGTGCGCAGGATGCGGTCAGCCCCCAGGCAGAGGCGGTCAAGGGCGGTGTAGTCACGGCTTGGCATGGTGGAAGCTCTCGTTTACTGTGAGGGTATTGTAAAAGCGTGCTGGCGCCCCGGCCAGCGGATAATCATCATAAACCGCCCTGGACCAAGGAACACCCATGCAAGACGTTAACGACCTCGGTTTGATGGTGGATTCGCGCATCCCCATCATTGTGCTGGAATCCTTCGATGAGCAGCGGGCGCTGGAAATGCTGACCCGGGTGGCCATCAGCCGCCAGTTGCCGCTATTTTGCTGGTCGATCACGACGGGCCTGAAGCGGCTCGGTTTTGGCAGTGATGTGCGCGGTGATGAAACCGATAGCCCGGAAACGGCGCTGCAGCAGATCAAGGAAAACCCGGACGCGGCGATCTATGTGCTGTGTGATTTCCACCCCTACCTGAATGACCCGAAACTGGTGCGCCATGTGAAGGATATTGCGCTGGCTTATGGCAAGGCGCACCACACGCTGGTGTTGTTGAGCCATGGCCTGACGGTACCACCGGAACTGGTGCGACTGACCGCCACGATGCGCCTGTCATTGCCCAGTGAGGAACAATTGCAGGCGATGGTGCGGGAAGAAGCGAAAGCCTGGACCGAACAGAATCGTGGTATCAAGGTGCGCACGGACAGTGCCACCCTGAACAAGCTGGTGGCGAATTTGCGCGGGGTGTCGTTTGCCGATGCGCGGCGGCTGATTCGTGGCGCGATCCGTGATGATGGCGCGATCACCGAAGACGATTTGCCGGCCTTGAGTCGTGCCAAGTTTGACTTGCTGGATATGCAGGGCGTGCTCAGTTTCGAGTATGACACCGCCTCGTTTGCCAATGTGGGCGGCTTGCACAATCTCAAGCGCTGGCTGCATGACCGTCACGACAGTTTCATGAAGCCGGATGGCAAACTCGATACACCCAAAGGTGTGTTGCTGCTCGGTGTGCAAGGTGGCGGCAAGAGCCTGGCAGCGCGTGCCGTGGCGGGGCTGTGGGGCTTGCCCTTGCTGAGGCTCGACATGGGTGCGCTGTACAACAAGTTCATTGGTGAAACCGAAAAGAACTTGCGTGAAGCGCTGGCGATGGCCGACAGCATGTCACCGTGCGTGTTGTGGATGGATGAGATCGAAAAAGGCCTGGCCGGTGGCAGTAACGATGAAGGAACTTCACGCCGCATCATGGGCACCTTGCTGACATGGATGGCGGAGCGCAAATCGCGCGTGTTTATTGTGGCGACGGCGAATGCCGTGCACGAATTGCCGCCGGAGCTGTTGCGCAAGGGTCGTGTCGACGAGATTTTCTTTGTCGATTTGCCGGACGTGAGTGATCGCGAAACCATTTTCCGCATCCATCTGGAGAAGCGCCATCACACGCCGGATGGGTTTGACCTCAAGCAGCTGGCGCAATTGTCGGAAGGGTTTTCCGGTGCCGAGATCGAGCAGGCCGTGGTGTCGGCCATGTATACGGCTGCGGCACGCAGTGAAACGCTGGCCACGGACCACATCATCGGTGAGTTGGCGCAAACCAGTCCGTTGTCGGTAGTGATGGCAGAAAAAGTGGCGGCCTTGCGGGCGTGGGCATCCGAACGTACGGTGCCGGCCTGATCAATGCGGGTGTAAGCACTGCTCCAGCACGTTGGCAAGTTGTGATAAGGCAACCGGTTTGCCGAGATGCCCATCCATGCCAGCGCGACGGCTTTGTTCGCGGTATTCATCGAGGATGTGTGCGGTGAGTGCGTAGATTTTCACCGGTGCATTGCCACAGGCCTGTTCCCATTCGCGAATGGTGCGGGTGGCGGTATAACCATCCATCACGGGCATGTCGCAATCCATTAACACCAGGTCAAAGCGGTGTGTCTGGCATGCATCAACGGCTTGCTGGCCGTTCTCAACGCGCTGGCATTGTGCGCCCAGTTTTTTCAGCATCGCTTCAATGACGCGCGCCGTTACCGGGTTGTCTTCTGCCAGCAGGACGTGCACCGGTTGCTGCGCGTGCATACTGCCGGCTGTCGATTGCGGTTGTGTGAGCGCTTCCAGCAAGGTTTGCCGCAGCGTGCTGCCGGTGACCGGTTTGCTGAGCAGGCGACTGATGCCGGCGGACTGGTATTCGGCCTGCGCAGGGAAGTGGCGCAGGCCGGTTAACAGGATGATGGCGGGTGCCGGCTCCTGGATCTGCTGCAGGCGCCGCGCCAGCTCCAGGCCATTCATGCCAGGCAGGTCATGGTCGAGCAGGATGATGTCATAGGGTTGCCCCATCGCCAGGCGATTACGCGTCTTGCCTAAAGCTTCGCTACCGGTGCGCGCTGTTTCAGCGGTGATGCCCCAGCCATGGGTGTAATGCGTCAGGGTGCTCAGAACCGTGTCACTGTCATCGACGATCAGCAGGCGGCGGTTTTCCAGTGGTGTGTTGTCTCGTGATGCATTGCGAGTCGTGCGCTCAATCGGTAATGCCAATTCGAATGATACCGTGGTGCCGGATGCGGCATCGCTGCGGATGGCAAAGTCGCCTTGCATCATGCTGACCAGCCGTTGCGCCACCGAAAGTCCGGCATGGGTGTGTTTCAGTGCATCCGCTTTGGTGTTGTTGCTGTTTTGCGAGGCGGCTTCAGGGTCACGGTAGTGGACGTCGAAGTGAAGGGATGCTTCCTGGTTGGCAACATCACAGGTGGCGCGAATCGTGACTTCATCACCACTGCTGTGGCGGATGGCATGACCCAGTGTGTGCAGCAGGACTTGCCGTAGCCGGATCGGGTCGCCAATCAGTACGGAGGGTGTGTGCTCATCCATGTCACACACCAGTTCGATATGGCGATGGTTGGCCAGGCTGCGGAAACCGTTGATGACTTCCAGTAAGAGGGATTCCGGGTCAAATGGCACGGCATTGGTGACACTGCCTTCCATCACCAGTGTTGAATCATCCAGCACTTCACCGATCAGGTTGAGCAGCGAGTGGCCGGAATCCTGGATGGTGGCAACGTATTCCTGCTGTTGCTGGGTCAGCGGTGTTTCCTGCAAGAGCTCAGTCATGCCGAGGATGCCACTCATGGGCGTGCGGATTTCATGGCTGATGCGGCCGAGGATGTCGCCGCGGTTGCGGGTCACGGTTTCCACGGTCTCGAGGACACGTTGGCGCGCTTCATGATCAAGCCAACGGTGTTTGGTGCGGCGGATCAGGCCAACCAGTGTGGCAATGCTGCCCACCATCACGCTGCCCAACAAGATGTAGGACGGCGCCATCAATGACAGCAGGTTGTTATCGGACGAGAGCAGCAAACTCAGGATGATAATAATGGGCAGGCCGAGCGGAATCGCGACACCCAGTGCGCCCAAGGTGCCCATTAATCCAAGCCGCACGCCCCAGGCGGCACTGCCCAGTAATGCGATGGACCAACCGGCAATCGCCCATTGGGTGGCGATGGTGGGGGGTAATAGCCACACTGACAGGCAGCCGGCCACACCAAGCAGGATCCACAACAAATTAATGCCGGCATAGATAGGCAGGCGGTGTTTGAGTGTCCACACCAGGATGGGTGTGCACACGGCACAAAGATAGATGCCATGGATGGCCAGCGGCAATTGTGCGATGCCGCTGCCGAACCAGCTCATCCAGAACCAGATCGCGTAGCCGCCAATCATGGCAGACAGCACGCCGTACACGCGGTCGCGGTACAGCACCATGAAGCCCAGGCTCACCAGCACCATCAGCGACAGTGCACCCAATGCGGCGCTGGCAATCGAACGTCGCAACAGGATGCGATGGCTGGCTGAATCATCCGGTCGCCATTGCAGTGCAATCGCTTGCGGTAACGGGCTGTGCAGTTGCACATACAGGGTGCTGTCACCGGGCGGCAACATCAATGCCAGCGGGCTGCGGATGGTCTGGCTCCCAATCGGCAGCAGGCCATCATCTTGCTGGCGGTAGGCTTGCAGGTGCGTCAGCGTCATCGGCCAGGGATCCAGCCACCAGATCGCAGGCTCACTGCCGGGTTGGCGCACGTGAATGCGGATCCAGGCACCTTGGTCCGCCGGCAGGCGGCGGCCCTGGTGTACCGGTGAGAATTGTTGCTGCCAGAAGGGTTCCAGTACCTGGCTGGCGGTGGGAGCGTTTTCCAGCAGTTCATGGCCGCTGACGGGCTCATGCCGGTCGAGCACTTGCACAGCTGCGTCACAGGTGACGTGCCATGCCAGCAAGGTCAGCAGGGTGATGAGCAGGCGCATGGGGTTCCGTCCCTCAAGGATTGCCCCAGAGTATAGCCCTTAGCGGGATTGTTCGCGGGCGATGGCGCGGTAGCCGATGTCGCGGCGGCAGAAGGCGCCATCCCAGTGGATTTGGTCGACCCGTTGGTAGGCACGCCGCTGGGCTTCGCTGACGGTGTTGCCGAGGGCGGTCACGCACAGCACGCGGCCACCGTTGGTCAGCACGGTAGTGCCGTCGGGTTTGGTGCCGGCATGGAAGGTCTTGCAGTCGGTGCTGTCACCGTCCAGGCCGGAAATGGCCTTGCCCTTGGCGTAATCACCGGGATAGCCGCCGGCAGCCATCACCACACCAATCGCTGCGCGCGGATCCCAGTCTGCGGAGGTCTGGTCGAGGGTCTTGTCGAGGGCCGCTTCGCACAGGCTCACCAGGTCGGATTGCAGGCGCATCATGATCGGTTGTGTTTCCGGGTCACCGAAGCGGCAGTTGTATTCGATCACTTTCGGGTGACCGGCAGCATCGATCATCAGGCCGGCATACAGGAAGCCGGTGTAATCATTGCCTTCGGCCGCCATGCCGCGCACGGTTGGCAGGATGACTTGTTCCATCACCCGCTGGTGCACGAGATCGGTCACCACCGGTGCGGGTGAATACGCACCCATGCCGCCGGTATTGGGGCCGGTGTCGCCATCGCCAACGCGTTTGTGGTCCTGGCTGGTCGCCATGGCCAGCACATGTTCGCCATCTGCGATCACAATAAAACTGGCTTCTTCACCGTCGAGGAACTCTTCAATCACCACCCGGCAACCGGCTTCACCAAAGGCATTACCGGACAGCATGTCACGCACGGCGTCTTCGGCTTGCTGCAGGGTTTCGGCCACAATCACGCCTTTGCCAGCCGCCAGGCCATCGGCTTTCACCACGATGGGTGCGCCGCGTTCGCGCAGGTAAGTGAGTGCGGGTTCGATTTCGGTGAAGTTCTGGTAGGCCGCAGTGGGAATGTTGTGGCGGGCGAGGAAATCCTTGGTGAACGCTTTGGAGCCTTCGAGTTGCGCAGCGCCTTTGGAAGGGCCAAAGCAGCGCAGGCCGCGTGACTGGAAATAATCGACCACGCCACCGACCAATGGTGCTTCCGGGCCAACGATGGTCAGGCCAACGCCGTTCTGTTCGGCAAAATCGGCCAGTGCAGTGAAGTCCATGACATCGATCGCGATGTTCTTGATGCCGGGTTCGCGTGCGGTGCCGGCATTGCCGGGTGCGACAAACACGGTATCTGCTTTCGCGGATTGCGCTGCTTTCCAGGCCAGTGCGTGCTCGCGGCCGCCGCTACCGATGATCAGGATGTTCATATTGCTTTCTCTCAAATGCGTTTAGTTAAATGAGTCGTCGGCGATTTTGGTGGTTAAGCCAGACGCTTGCTAGATAAGTTTTTTTCCATTTCAGCCCCAGTGTGCTCTCGGATCATTAGCCATGTAGGCCTGTTGTTCATCTGTGAGGCCAAAGGCCGTAGCCACGAGGTCATTCATATGGATTTCGGCAGCATTGATCTGACCTTGCAGGTCATCCAGCTCATCTGACAAGCTCGCAATCTGGCTGCGCAGTGCGGGGTTTTCCGTGGCGTGAACCTTGATTAACTGTCGCACCAGTGTGCGGCTGCCGCGCCAGTCGCGGGCGAGCAAGCGCCACCAATAAGCCTGCAAGGTGGTGGTTTCGTCATAGTAGAGGTGCTCCAACACTACAATGCCATCACCCAGCAGTTTCAGTTCGCCATGCTCGGTACGGGCTTCAAGGCAACGCGAGCCAAGCAGGCGTGCCTGCAACACGCCTTTCTCCTCACTGACTTGCCGCTTGTGTTCGGCTTTGGCCCAGCTGGTGATCTGGCGGGCAGTAAGACTTTTCGGTGCTTTGGTTTTCAGCATGTCA
>SBFY01000125.1 GCA_006227085.1 Gammaproteobacteria bacterium | reverse complement strand
TTCGCCTTCGGCTTCAATGGCGGCTTTGACATGATCTTCCTCACCGACGGAGACACCGCCGGTGGTGAGTAACACATCCGCCTGTGCCGCCAGTTCGCGCAAGCGTGTGCGCGTGGAGGCCAAGTCATCACCGACACGGCCGCCATCAATCACCTGCATACCCAGCTGCATGAGCAAGGCAGCAAGCATCGGGCCGTTGGAATCGAACAGCGCGCCGGGATTGAGGGGCTGGCCGATTGGCGTGAGCTCATCGCCGGTGGCGATGACCGCCACCCGTAACGGTTCACGCACGCTGATGTCGGCAACACCCAAGGCAGCAAGCAGGCCGATATCCGCCGGCGTGATGCGGTGACCGGCTTCCAGCACCACACTGCCCTGTTTCACATCGTGGCCTTGCCGGCGCACATTCGCACCAAACTTGCAGGCCTCACGAAAGGTGACGACATCGCCGTTGGCATCCACCTCTTCCTGGATCACCACACTGTCGCTGCCGGCCGGCATCGGTGCGCCGGTAAAAATGCGTGCTGCCGTTCCCGGCGTTAATGGCTGTGGCGCATGGCCTGCAGCAATGCGTTGCGAGACAGGCAACGTGACACCCGCAGTGATATCGGCAGCACGCACGGCATAACCATCCATCGCGCTGTTATCCCAGGCCGGCAAATCCATGGATGCGGTGACTGGTTGTGCCAGCACCCGTTGCAAGGCTGCCAGCAAGGGAATCGGCCGTGCTGCAGCACGCAGGCTGGCATTGCCAAGAATGCGCTCAAGGGCTTCATCCACAGTGATCACGATATACCCCGGATCAATTAGGGCGGGAGCCGGCAGGTGCTTCCGGCTTGTGACCGAAATACGCACGCATCACGCCGGGCAAACTGCTGTGCCAAGCGCGACGGCGAATGCCGAAATGATCGAGGATACGCTGGCACGACAACAGCGGTGAACGCTGGCCGCTGGCTTCGCTGTCATGGGCAATAATCTTCACATCGGGCACTGGCTGGAACTGGCGTGCATGTGTAATCACCGCTTCGGCAAACTCACTGCAATGGGTGATATCGCCGCTGCAATAGTGATACACCCCTTGGCACTGCGCACCGCAGGCCATTTGCTGCACCATCGCCACGATCACGCGCACGATATCGGATTCCGCCGTCGGGCAACCACGCAAATGATTGGTGACATGCACTTCGCCGGTGTCCAATACCCCGCGCAGCAGACGGGTCAGGATATTGCTGCCTTCCGGGCCAAACAGGCGATCGGTGCGCAGGATGCAATGCTGTGCATAGGCCTGCGCCTGCTGCTCCAGTGCCTGCCATGACCTGGCGGCCGGGCTGTCGCCATCGGGCTCATCGGTTTCCACATAGAAACCGGATTTCTCACCGGAAAAAACCTGGTAACTGGATAGCAGTAGCAGTCGCTGCCCGCTATCACCGGTGGGCAAGCGCAGGGCAGCGGCTTCATCAGGACAGGGAGCTACCGCCACCCACAGCCACGGCTTGTCTGCCGCGGGCACGGCATCACCCGGGCTGATGGCCCGGGTGCTAAAACCTTCCTGGGTAAATGCGGTGTGCAGGGCCGCCGGCAACGGCCCAGTCTTGCCGATCAGGAGAATGCCAACGGGCCACTTGTCCATGCGGGCGTGCTCCCTGCCGGTACAAGCGGGTGATCAGAACGGGATGTCGTCGTCGAAACCGTCATCCGCAGCGGGGCTGCCACCGGAACGACCACCACTGCTGCCGCCACCGCTTGAGTAACCAGCATTGTCGCGGTTACCGCCGCCACCTGAGTAGCCGCCATCATTGCCGCCGCGCGAATCCAGCATCTGCATTTCGCTGGCGATGATCTCGGTGGTGTAGTGCTTCTGGCCTTCCTTTTCCCACTGGCGGGTGCGCAAGGCACCTTCGATGTAGACCTTGCTGCCCTTGGTCAGGTACTGGCCGGCAATTTCAGCCAGCTTGCCGAAGAAAACAATCGAGTGCCATTCGGTGCGTTCCTGCTTGTCGCCGGAATTCTTGTCGCGCCAGGTTTCGCTGGTGGCGACGCGGATATTGGTGACCGCATTGCCATTGGGCAGCGAACGCTGCTCCGGATCTGCCCCTAAATTGCCAACGATGATGACCTTGTTGACGCCCCGTCCTGCCATGATGATCTCCTTAACGCACTCGTTTCCTTATTGAAGTAACCGCGCCACCCGGCACGGCCAGAGCAGGCAGCATAGCACCCGCCATGCGCCAACAAAAGCAGTCCAAAGCCCTATCTTCGCCGTAAACCGCTTATCGTTATAATGGACGGTTCATTTCATCCTGGTGCAGTCATGGATACCATCCACATCCGCGGGGCCCGTACCCACAACCTCAAAAACATCGACCTGGACTTGCCCCGCGACAAGCTGGTGGTGATTACCGGCCTGTCCGGTTCCGGCAAGTCCTCGCTGGCGTTTGACACCCTCTATGCCGAAGGCCAGCGCCGCTATGTGGAGTCGCTGTCGACCTATGCGCGCCAGTTCCTGTCGATGATGGAAAAGCCGGATGTGGACCACATCGAGGGTCTGTCGCCGGCCATTTCCATCGAGCAGAAATCGACCTCGCACAACCCGCGCTCCACCGTCGGTACCATCACCGAGATCTACGACTACCTGCGCCTGCTGTACGCCCGTGCCGGCGAGCCGCGCTGCCCGGATCATGGCAAGCCGCTGAAGGCGCAGACGGTCAGCCAGATGGTCGACCAGGTGCTGGCCATGCCGGAGGGCACCAAACTCGTGCTGCTGGCGCCGCTGGTGCGCGAGCGCAAGGGCGAGCACCAGAAGATCCTGCAGAACCTCATGGCCCGCGGCTTCATCCGCGCCCGCATCAATGGCGAGGTAGTGGAAATCGACGAAGCCCCTGCCCTGCCGAAAACCCACAAGCACACCATCGAGGCCGTGATCGACCGCTTCAAGGTGCGTGACGATATGGCCAACCGGCTGGCGGAATCGTTTGAGACCGCACTGGAGCTCGGCGAAGGCCTGGCCATCATCGCCCCGGCCGAGGGTGATGGTGAAGAACTGGTGTTCTCGGCACGCTACGCCTGCCCGGCCTGCGGCCACAGCATCAACGAACTGGAGCCACGGCTGTTCTCGTTCAACAACCCGGCCGGCGCCTGCCCGACCTGTGACGGCTTGGGCCAGCAACAGTTTTTTGATCCGTCGCGCATCATCCTGCACCCGGAGGCCAGTCTGTCCGAGGGTGCAATCCGCGGCTGGGACCGCCGCAACTTCTATTACTTCCAGATGCTGGTGTCGCTGGCCGAGCACTACGGCTTTGATATCGACACGCCATTTGAAACGCTGAAACCGAAAATGCGCGAGATCATCCTGCACGGCAGCGGCGAGGAAGAGATCACCTTCCTCTACAGCAATGACCGTGGCGATGTGTACAAGCGCACGCATCCGTTCGAAGGCATTATCCCCAACATGGAACGGCGCTACCGCGAGACCGATTCGCAAATGGTGCGCGAGGACCTGGCTAAATACCTGAGCACAGCCAAATGCCCGGCCTGCGAAGGCACCCGCCTGTGCCGCGATGCCCGCCATGTGTTTGTCGATGGCCGCAGCCTGCCGGACATCACCCGCCTGCCGGTTGGCGAGAGCAAGGCCTATTACGACAGCCTGATCCTGGAAGGTCGCCAGGGCGCGATTGCCGACAAGATCCTGAAAGAACTGCAAAGCCGTTTTGGCTTCCTGGTCGATGTGGGCCTCAATTACCTGACACTCGACCGCAGCGCGGAAACCCTGTCTGGCGGCGAGGCACAGCGCATTCGTTTGGCCAGCCAGATTGGCGCCGGCCTGGTCGGTGTGATGTACATTCTCGATGAGCCCTCGATTGGGCTGCACCAGCGCGATAACGATCGCCTGCTGAAAACCCTGACCCACCTGCGCGATCTCGGTAACACCGTGATCGTGGTTGAGCACGACGAGGAAGCCATCCGCCTGGCGGATCACATTGTCGATATCGGCCCGGGCGCGGGCACCCACGGTGGTCGCGTCGTGGCATCCGGCAAGCCGGCCGACATCATGGCAGCCAGCGAATCACTGACCGGCGATTACCTGGCCGGCCGCAAGAGCATTCCCGTGCCGGAAGCACGCACACCCGCGGGCAAGCGCTGGGTTCGCCTGCACGGCGCCCGTGGTAACAACCTGCAACAGGTCACGCTGGAAGTCCCGGTCGGCTTGTTCACTTGCGTGACCGGTGTGTCCGGCTCCGGCAAATCCACCCTCATCAACGGCACGCTGTACCCGCTGGCCGCTACAGCGCTGAACAAGGCCACCACATTGACGGCCGAAGCCCACGACAGCATTGAAGGGCTGGAACATCTCGACAACTGCATCGACATCGACCAGAGCCCGATTGGCCGCACACCACGCTCGAACCCGGCCACGTACACCGGTATCTTCACGCCCGTACGTGAACTGTTTGCCGGCACACAGGAAGCCCGCTCGCGTGGCTACAAGCCGGGACGTTTCAGCTTCAACGTCAAAGGCGGCCGTTGCGAGGCCTGCCAGGGCGATGGCGTCACCAAGGTTGAGATGCACTTCCTGCCGGATATCTATGTGCCCTGCGATGTCTGCCACGGCAAACGCTACAACCGCGAGACACTGGAGATCCGTTACAAGGGCAAGAGCATTGATGATGTGCTCAACATGACCGTGGAAGAATCTCGCGAATTCTTCGATGCCGTACCGGTCATTGCCCGCAAGTTACAGACCTTGCTGGATGTGGGCCTGTCCTACATTCGCCTGGGCCAATCGGCGACCACCCTTTCTGGTGGTGAAGCGCAACGCATCAAGCTGGCACGCGAGCTTTCCAAGCGTGATACTGGTCGCACGCTGTACATCCTTGACGAGCCGACCACTGGCCTGCATTTCCACGACATCCGCCAACTGCTGACCGTATTGCATCGCCTGCGCGATCACGGCAACACCATTGTGGTGATTGAGCACAACCTGGATGTCATCAAGACTGCTGACTGGATAATCGATCTCGGCCCCGAAGGTGGCAGCGGTGGCGGGCAAATACTCGCAACGGGCACACCAGAAAGCGTGGCTGGCATAGCGGCATCACACACAGGGCGTTACCTGAAACCCCTGCTGGCAGGCGCTACCCGCACAACCGCCTCGAAGAAACCCAAGACCAAATCATCACCCGCCTGAAACACTCACGCTGAAAGCAAAAAAGCGCCCTGTTGGGCGCTTTTTTGTTGGGGATGTTGCAGGTTTATTCAGCGTCAACCGCTTCGGCGGCTACCGGACGATCCACCAGTTCAACAATCGCCATCGGTGCGCTGTCACCATCACGGAAACCACACTTCAGGATGCGTACATAACCACCCGGACGTGCCTGGTAACGCGGGCCCAAGTCGGTAAACAACTTGCCCACAGCCGCCTTGTCACGCAGGCGATTGAACGCCAGGCGACGATTGGCTACAGAATCCTGCTTGGCCAGCGTAATCAGCGGCTCGGCATGACGACGCAGTTCCTTGGCTTTCGGCAAGGTGGTGCGGATCACTTCATGCTCCACAAGGGAGGCCACCATGTTACGGAACATGGCTTTGCGGTGTGCACTGGTCCGGTTAAGCATCCGGCCGCTCAGACGATGTCGCATCGTGTCATACTCACTTTGTTGTCAATCAACCACCTTGCGGCGGTACTGCTAAAAATTCCTTTCGCTCAGCGCGCTGCCAGCTTCTCGCCACGCAGGCTGGCCGGCGGCCAGTTTTCCAGACGCAAACCCAGGGACAGGCCATGCTGGGCCAATACGTCCTTGATTTCCGTCAGCGATTTCTTGCCCAGGTTCGGGGTCTTCAGCAACTCCACTTCAGTACGCTGGACCAGGTCACCGATGTAATAAATGCTTTCTGCTTTCAGGCAGTTGGCTGAACGCACCGTCAGCTCCAGGTCATCAACCGGGCGCAGCAGGATCGGATCCACTTCTTCGCTGTGACGTGCCGGCTCAGCTTCATCGCTGCCTTCCAGGTCAACGAATACCGCCAGCTGCTGCTGCAGGATGGTGGCAGCGCGACGAATGGCGTCTTCCGGATCGATCGTGCCGTTGGTTTCCAGCGTGATGATCAGCTTATCCAAATCAGTACGCTGCTCAACACGGGCGCTCTCAACGTTATACGCAACGCGGTATACCGGGCTGAAGCTCGCATCCAACTGCAGGCGGCCAATAGAGCGGCTCTCTTCTTCTGCCGTTTCACGCGCATCCACCGGTACATAGCCACGACCGGATTCCACCGTGATGCTCATGTTCAGCTTGCCTTCCTTGTTCAGGTGGGCAATGACATGATCAGGGTTGGCAATTTTCACATCGCCTGGGGTCTGGATGTCTGCGGCAGTCACCACGCCAGCACCGGACTTGTTCAGGGTCAGCACAGCGTGCGGCTGGCCGTGCAGGGAAACTGCCAGACCCTTCAGGTTCAGCAGGATATCAATCACGTCTTCACGAACACCCGCCAAGGTGCTGTACTCGTGCTGAACACCTTCAATCTCGACTTCCGTGACCGCACTACCCGGCATGGAAGACAGCAGGATACGACGCAGGGCGTTACCCAGGGTATGACCGAAGCCACGCTCGAGCGGCTCCAGCGTCACCTTGGCTTCGGTAGCGCTAACGTGTTCAACATTGATCACATTAGGCGTCAAAAACTCGTTCACTGAACTCTGCATACATTCACCTGTTGGCCACTATCCCTAAAGGGGTTATGCACTCAATTACTTGGAGTACAACTCGACAATCAAGTTCTCGTTAATCTCGGATGACAAATCAATGCGATCCGGGACACGCTTGTAAACGCCTTCCATTTTGCTGGCATTCACTTCCACCCACTCAGCCGGTGCACGCTGGGCAGCCAACTGCATGGCAGATTGCACACGCAACTGGTTCTTGGCTTTTTCACGAACAGCAACCACATCGCCTGCCTTGATTTGGCAAGAAGGAATATTCACCGTCTGGCCATTCACCAGGATGCAACGGTGCGATACCAACTGGCGTGCTTCAGCACGGGTTGCACCAAAGCCCATCCGGTACACGACGTTATCCAGGCGTGATTCCAGCAGTTGCAACAGGTTTTCACCGGTTGCACCCTTGATGCGGGCAGCTTCCTTGTAATAGTTGCTGAACTGGCGCTCCAGAATGCCGTACAGGCGACGGACTTTCTGCTTTTCACGCAGCTGGACGCCGTAGTCAGACAGGCGACCACGACGCTGGCCGTGCTGGCCGGGTGCGGTTTCTGTCTTGCACTTGGATTCGAGTGGACGAACACCGCTCTTCAGGAACAGGTCAGTCCCTTCACGGCGAGCAAGCTTACAAGTGGGTCCAATATACCTGGCCATAATATGTTCCTGAATCCTTGATCAGACGCGACGCTTTTTCGGTGGACGGCAGCCGTTATGTGGAATCGGCGTGACATCCTTGATGGTGTTCACACGCAGCCCGCAGTTGTGCAGGGCGCGAACGGCTGACTCACGGCCAGGGCCGGGGCCCTTCACTTCCACATCGACACTTTTCATGCCGTATTCAGTTACTGCCACATTGCCGGCACGCTCAGCAGCCACCTGGGCGGCAAACGGAGTGCTCTTACGGGAGCCGCGGAAGCCTGAACCACCAGACGTCGCCCATGACAGTGCATTGCCCTGGTGATCGGTGATCGTCACGATGGTGTTGTTAAAGGAGGCATGGATATGTGCCATCCCATCCACCACGGTACGGCGGCTCTTCTTGCGACCGGTTTTGCTTGCAGTTTTTGACATCATCAATACCTATAACGATAAACGGTCAGTATTACTTGCGAATTGGCTTGCGCGGGCCCTTGCGGGTACGGGCATTGGTTTTGGTGCGCTGGCCACGGACCGGCAGGCCTTTCCGGTGGCGCAGGCCACGGTTACAGCCCAGATCCAGCAAACGCTTGATGTTCATGGAGACTTCACGGCGCAGGTCACCTTCCACCACAAACTGGCCAACCTGTTGGCGCAGCGAATCCACCTGGTCTTCCGACAATTCGCTGATCTTCGTGCTTTCCGCAATACCGGCCGCCGCGCAAATGCCTTTGGCGCGGGTGCGACCGATCCCATGGATATAGGTCAGCGAAATCACTGCATGTTTGTTGTCAGGGATATTGACGCCTGCAATACGAGCCATTCAATTGCTCCAAAAACTTATATAAATCAGTTAGTTACAAAAGCCTTGCCAGCCAACAATGGCAGCAGGGCGCAAGATTTTATTGCCACGGCCGGCAAAAAGCAACCATCAGCCCTGACGCTGCTTGTGGCGCGGTTCGGTCTTGCAAATCACCCGCACGGAACCTTTACGGCGGATGATTTTGCAGCCCCGGCAAATCTTCTTCACGGATGCACGCACTTTCATAATCTTGCTCCCACTATGACCTACGCCCGGGCGACCTTAGCGGCCAGACCCATAGGCTTTCAAATTCGCTTTCTGCAGCACAGAACCGTATTCATGGGACAGCAGGTGCGACTGTACCTGCGCCATGAAATCCATCACCACCACCACAACGATCAGCAAGGACGTACCACCCAGATAGAACGGTACATTCCAGAACACGATCAGGAACTCTGGCAACAAACACACCAGAGCCATATAACCCGCACCGAACATGGTCAGCCGGGTCATCACGCCATCCAGGTAACGGGCTGTATGGTCCCCCGGGCGGATGCCTGGCACAAATGCCCCGGAACGCTTCAGATTTTCTGACAGCTCTTTCGGGTTAAAGACCAGTGCCGTGTAAAAGAAGCAGAAAAAGACAATCAGGCTGGTGAACACAATGATGTGCGCCGGCTGACCGGGGCTGATGGCCATGCCAATTTCCTGCAGCCAGCTCAATTCTTCGCTGCCCTGACCTGTCCACTGGGCAATGGATGCCGGGAACAGCAGGATACTGCTGGCGAAAATCGCCGGGATCACACCAGCCATATTCAGTTTCAATGGCAAATGACTGGACTGGCCCTGCACCATATGGCGGCCTTGCTGGCGCTTGGCGTAATTCACCGGCACACGGCGCTGGGCGCGTTCTACCTTGACGATAAAATAAATCACAGCGGATGCGATCACCAGGATCAGCATCAACACCAGGATATTCATTTCACCTTGGCGGGCTTGTTCCAGTGATTGCCCAATCGCGCTGGGCAGACCGGCCACAATACCCGCAAAAATCAGCATGGAGATGCCGTTGCCAATCGCCCGCTCGGTCATCTGCTCACCGAGCCACATCATGAACATGGCGCCAGTCACCAGGGACACGACTGCGGTCACAATCACGCCTGGCCCTGTGGCATAAAACAGCCCACTGTTGCCCATACCAACAGACATACCAGTTGCCTGGATAACGGCCAACAGCAAAGTGCCATAACGGGTGTACTGGGTAATCTTGCGTCGCCCGGCTTCACCTTCTTTCTTCAGTTGCTCCAACTGCGGCATCACGGACGTCATCAACTGCATGATGATGGAAGCTGAAATATACGGCAGCACACCCAAGGCCAGGATACTCATGCGTTCCAGTGCACCACCGGAAAACATGTTGAACAGTCCCAACACAGTACCCTGGTTCTGCTTCATCAGGGCAGCCACCTGGTCCGGGTTAATGCCCGGCACAGGAATATGGGTACCTACCCGGTAAATAAAAATGGCCAGCAATAAAAACCCTAGGCGAGCCTTGAGCTCGCCTAATGCGGGTGCCTTGCTGTTCAAACCGGGCTTTGCCACAAATTATTCCTCGATGCGACCGCCAGCAGCTTCAATCGCCGCTTTCGCACCTTTCGTTACAGCCAGACCTTTCACGGTGACTGGCTTGTTCAGTTCACCAGACAGGAACACCTTGGCACGCTTGATACCCTTGGAAACCAGGCCGGCTGCCTTCAATGCATCCAGATCAATCACATCAGCTTTCACCAATGCCAACTCACTCAAGCGCACCTGGGCTGAAACCATGGAAACGCGTGACGTGAAGCCAAACTTGGGCAGGCGGATTTGCAATGGCATCTGGCCGCCTTCAAAACCCGGGCGAATACCACCGCTCTTGCGGGATTTCTGGCCCTTGTGGCCAGCACCGCAGGTTTTACCCAAACCGCTGCCGATACCACGACCCACACGCTTGGCGGGCTTTTTGTGTCCCTGTGCCGGGCGGAGCGTATTCAAACGCATCGCATCACTCATCTCAATTCTCCTCGACCTGCACCAGGTAGCACACCTTGTTGATCATGCCGCGAACAGCCGGGGTATCTTCCACCTCAACCGTGTGGCCAATACGGCGCAAACCCAAGCCTGCCATACAGGCTTTATGTGCCTGCAAACGACCATTGGTGGAACGCACCTGGGTTACGCGAATTTTTTTGCTGGCTGCCATAATCAAATACCTGAATTAACCCAGAATCTCTTCAACCGTTTTACCGCGCTTGGCGGCAACTTGCTCGGGCGAACGCATGGACTTGAGGCCATTGAATGTCGCACGAACCACGTTCACCGGATTGGTTGAGCCATAGCACTTGGCGAGAACGTTCTGTACACCGGCCAACTCAAGCACCGCGCGCATCGCGCCACCGGCGATGATGCCGGTACCTTCAGATGCCGGCTGCATGTATACACGTGACGCACCATGACGTGCACGCACCGGGTAGTGCAGGGTTGAACCAGCCAGATCGACCTGGATCATATTCTTCTTGGCCGCTTCCATGGCTTTCTGGATCGCTTGCGGCACTTCACGTGCCTTGCCACGACCAAAGCCAATACGGCCCTTGCCATCACCCACTACCGTCAATGCAGTGAATGCGAAGATACGGCCACCCTTGACCACCTTGGCAACACGGTTAACCTGAACCAGCTTTTCCTGCAGGCCATCCGCGTTCTTTTCTTTCTGTTCTACCACAGCCATTGCCTCACCTTAGAATTCAAGACCTGCTTCACGAGCAGCGTCTGCCAGGGCTTTTACACGCCCGTGATACTTGAAGCCTGAACGATCAAATGCCACACGGCTCACACCCGCGGCCTTGGCACGCTCAGCCACCAACTTGCCTACTTCACGAGCCGCATCCACATTGCCCGTTTTGCCTGCACGCAATGCTGCATCGAGAGTTGAAGCACTCGCGACAACACTGTCACCACCAGCAGAAAACACCTGCGCATAGATATGCCGCGGAGTGCGATGGATGCTCAGTCGAAACTCACCCAACTCACGGATTTTCATCCGGGTGCGCTTGGCACGGCGCAATCTGGCAACTTTTTTCACATTCATGGTTACGCTACCTGTCAATTACTTCTTCTTCGCTTCTTTGCGATGAATCTGCTCACCGGCATACCGGATACCCTTGCCCTTGTAAGGCTCGGGCGGACGGAATCCGCGAATATCGGCTGCCACCTGGCCAACCACCTGCTTGTCAGCGCCTTTGACCACGATTTCCGTCTGGCTAGGCGTTTCCACAGTGACGCCCTCAGGCAACTGGTAATCCACCGGATGGGAAAAGCCCAAGGTCAGGTTCAAGGTCTTGCCAGCGGCCTTGGCACGATAACCAACGCCAACCAGCTCCAGCTTGCGCTCAAAACCGGTGCTAACGCCTTTAACCATATTGCTCACCAAGGCACGGGTGGTACCCGCCATGGCATTCGCTTGCTTGGAAGCGCTCTTTGGAGCAAACGTCAGCTCACTGCCTTCCTGCACCACAGCGACATCACGATGGATACGCGCTTCAAGCGAGCCTTTAGCGCCCTTGACGTTGAGCATGGCACCATTCAGCTTCACCTCAACCCCTGAGGGCAGCTGAACCGGATTTTTTGCAATACGTGACATGGTATCTATTACTCACTCAGATCAATAAACGGTGCACAGGATTTCGCCACCCACACCAGCCTTGCGAGCTGCGCGGTCAGTCATGACACCCTTGCTGGTGCTGACAATAGCAACACCCAACCCATTGCGTACGCTGGGAAGATCATCGCTACCAGAGTACAGGCGACGGCTTGGACGACTCACACGGGCAATTTCTTCAATGACTGGCTGGCCCTGATGGTATTTCAGGGAAATTTCCAGCTGCAGCTTGCCTTCATCGCTATCCACCTTGTAGCCAGCGATATAGCCTTCTTCTTCCAGCACCTTGGCAACCGCCACTTTCAATTTGGATGACGGCAACACCACATTGGCTTTCTTGGCCAATTGGGCATTGCGAATGCGTGTCAGCATATCCGCCAATGAATCTTGCATACTCATGATTCAAACACTCCGTCCAATTCGCCTGTTACCAGCTGGCCTTCACCAAGCCAGGGATATCGCCACGCATGGCAGCCTCGCGCAATTTATTGCGCCCCAATCCAAACTTGCGGTAAACCCCGCGCGGACGACCCGTCACGCGGCAGCGACGCTGCTGGCGAATCGGGCTGGCATCACGTGGCAGCTTCTGCAGGGCAACCTGGGCATCCCAGCGAGCTTCATCACTGCTCTCCGGGTTGCGAATGATTTCCTTCAGGGCAGCGCGCTTTGCCGCATGCTTGACGACCAGCTCTGCGCGCTTTTTTTCCCGTGCCAACATGGATTTCTTTGCCATCAGGGTTTCCTCAACCTTTAAATGGGAAGTTGAACGCTTTCAGCAGCGCACGACCTTCCTCGTTAGTGCGAGCGGTGGTGGTAATGGTGATATCCATGCCACGCACTGCATCAATTTTGTCGTAATCAATTTCTGGAAAAATGATCTGTTCCGTCACGCCCATGGCGAAGTTGCCACGACCATCAAACGATTTGGCGCTAATACCACGGAAGTCGCGAATACGGGGAATCGCGATAGTGATCAGGCGATCCAGGAATTCATACATGCGATCTGAGCGCAAGGTCACCTTGCAACCAATCGGCCAACCTTCACGAACCTTGAAGGCTGCTACTGATTTGCGCGCCTTGGTCACCACCGGCTTCTGGCCACTGATCCGGGTCATGTCATTCAAGGCATGCTCCAGGATCTTTTTATCCGCCAACGCTTCACCCAAACCCATGTTCAGGGTGATCTTGGTGATACGCGGCACTTCCATGACATTAGCCAGCCCGAGCTCTTCTTTCAGCTTGGGGGCAATTTCATTCTTGTAAACTTGCTTCAACCTTGCCATTTTTTGCTCCGGGCCTATTAGCCGTCGATGGCTTCGCCAGTCGATTTGAAAACACGGATACGGGTATTGTCTTCCAGTACCTTGATAGCCACTTTGTCAGCTTTTTGCGTCTTCGGGTTCAGGATGGCCACATTGGAGATATCAATGGGCATTTCCTTTTCCACGATACCGCCGGTCACACCCATCTGGGGGTTCGGGCGCGTATGGCGCTTGGCTACATTGATACCTGCCACCAGGACCTGATCCGCATCCTGGAGGACGCGAACGATCTTCCCGCGCTTACCGCGGTCCTTACCGGTCAGGATCACTACTTCATCATCGCGACGCAATTTACGCATAACAAAGACCCTAGTCTTGTCCCACTCAGAGCACTTCAGGTGCCAGTGAGATGATTTTCATAAAACGCTCGGTACGCAGTTCACGCGTCACCGGTCCAAAAATACGTGTGCCGATCGGCGCCAACTGGTTATTCAGCAGCACGGCAGCATTGTCATCAAAACGGATCAATGAACCATCCTGACGACGAACGCCTTTACGGGTACGAACCACTACTGCATTCATCACCTGGCCTTTCTTCACCTTGCCACGCGGAATCGCTTCCTTGACGGTCACCTTGATCAGGTCGCCAATATGCGCATACCGGCGACGTGAACCGCCAAGCACCTTGATGCACATGACTTTGCGTGCACCGCTGTTATCTGCAACATCAAGATAACTTTCTGTCTGGATCATGGATTCACTCCCGCTCGCACTGCCTTAGTGCATCAAACCTGTACAGCCCGCTCAACCACTGCAACCAGTGCCCATGTCTTTGTTTTTGACAAAGGACGGGTCTCACTGATCGTCACGGTATCGCCTACCTTGCATTCGTTCTTTTCATCATGCGCATGCAATTTGCTTGAACGCGTGATGTATTTGCCATAGACCGGATGCTTCACACGACGCTCTACCAGCACCGTGATGGTTTTATCCATCTTGTCACTGACCACTTTACCCGTCAGTGAACGAACGACTTTTGCCTTGCCTTCCGCCATGTTACTTACCTGCCTTTTCACGGAGGATGGTTTTAACCCGGGCGATTTCACGCTGGGTCTGCTTTAACAAATGCGTCTGGCCAAGCTGGCCAGTAGCCTTTTGCATGTTCTGGCGGAACTGCTGCTCACGAAGCGAGAGCAGTGTCTTGTTCAGTTCTTCCACCGATTTTTCACGCAATTCACTGCTTTTCATTACAGCACCGTCCGCTTAACAAATACTGTGGGGATCGGCAGCTTGGCAGCAGCAAGCGCAAAGGCTTCACGTGCCAGGCTTTCTTCCACACCTTCAACTTCATAAAGAACCTTGCCAGGCTGGATCTGGGCAACCCAGTACTCAACGTTACCCTTACCTTTACCCTGACGAACTTCCAAAGGCTTCTTGGTGATCGGCTTGTCAGGGAACACACGGATCCAGATTTTGCCGCCACGCTTGATGTGACGAGTCATCGCCCGACGAGCTGCTTCGATCTGGCGCGCAGTAATACGGCCACGACCAATACACTTCAGCCCGTACTCACCAAAGCTGACCTTGCTACCACGATGAGCCAAGCCGCGATTGCGACCCTTCATCTGCTTGCGAAATTTTGTGCGTTTCGGCTGCAACATGATGATCTACTTCCTTAGTTTGCAGGAGCCGCTTTGGCAGATTTGTCTTCATGGCCAAAAACTTCGCCCTTGAAGATCCATACCTTCACGCCGATTACCCCATAAGTGGTCTTGGCTTCAGCGGTCGCATAATCAATATCGGCACGCAGGGTGTGCAAAGGCACCCGACCCTCGCGATACCATTCGGTACGGGCGATTTCTGCACCGCCTACACGCCCACTCACCTGGATCTTCACACCCAAGGCACCCTGGCGCATGGCATTCTGCACAGCACGCTTCATGGCGCGACGGAACATCACGCGACGCTCCAGCTGCTGGGCAACACTCTGAGCAACCAGCTTGGCATCCAGGTCAGGCTTGCGGATTTCAGCCACATCAAGATTCACGGGCACACCCATCATGGCAGCCACTTCTTTCTTGAGGCGCTCGACGTCTTCGCCTTTCTTGCCAATCACAATACCGGGGCGCGCTGTATGAATGGTGACCTTGGCTTGCTGGGCCAAACGCTCAACCACAACACGGCTCACGGATGCGCTTTCCAGTTTCTTTTCCAGGAACTCACGCACCTTGAGATCGGCGATCAGCTGATCTGCATATTTTTTGGAATCGGCATACCAGACCGAGTTATGTTCCCGAACGATGCCTAAGCGGATACCGACTGGATTAACTTTCTGACCCACGATTACACCCCACGCTTCGCGCTGCTATCGCTCACCTTGATGGTGATATGACAGGTGCGCTTGGAAATTCTGTCTGCACGGCCTTTTGCACGGGGCTTGATACGCTTCAGCGTCATACCCTCATCAACACAAATAGAAGCGACTCGCAGCTCGTCCACGTCCGCGCCTTCGTTATGTTCAGCATTGGCAATCGCTGAGTTCAGCACTTTCTTGATCAAGGCTGCTGCCTTCTTGGTGCTAAAGCCCAACACATTCAGTGCCTCACCTACCGGCTTGCCGCGCACCTGGTCAGCGACAAGACGCGCCTTCTGGGCAGAGATGCGAGCGCCACGCAATTTTGCTGCTACTTCCATTTCCTTAACCCTTATTTCTTCGCTTTCTTGTCAGCCGCGTGACCTTTAAAGGTACGGGTCACAGCGAACTCACCCAATTTGTGCCCCACCATGTCTTCCGTCACAAACACGGGAACATGCTGGCGACCGTTATGCACTGCAATCGTCAGTCCCACCATATCCGGCGCAATCATCGAACGACGCGACCAGGTCTTGATTGGGCGCTTGTCTTTTGCTTCAAGCGCTTTTTCCACCTTGGCCATCAGGTGCAAATCAATAAACGGACCTTTTTTAAGTGAACGCGGCACTGACTAGCCCTCTCAACTGTTATTTGGAACCACGGCGACGGACAATAAACTTATCCGTACGCTTGTTCTTACGAGTTTTGTAACCCTTGGTCGGGGTACCCCATGGTGACACCGGGTGAATGCCCTTGTTGCGGCCTTCACCACCACCGTGCGGGTGATCCACCGGGTTCATCGCCATACCACGTACGGTCGGGCGAATGCCGCGCCAACGGCTGGCACCCGCTTTACCCAATGACTTGAGGTTGTGCTCGGCATTGGAAACTTCACCCAGCGTGGCACGACAATCCACTGAAACCTTACGCATTTCACCAGAGCGCAAACGCAGGGTTGCGTACTGTCCTTCACGAGCCACCAGCTGCACGCCTGCACCCGCGCTACGCGCCAGCTGCGCACCCTTGCCAGGCTTGAGCTCGATGCAATGCACCACGCTACCCAGCGGGATATTGCGCAATGGCAGGCAGTTACCTTCACGGATTGGTGCTTCGGCACCTGATTGCAGCACGTCACCAGCCACCAGGTTACGGGAAGCGATGATGTAGCGACGCTCGCCATCCGCATACAGCACCAAGGCAATATGCGCAGAGCGGTTCGGATCATATTCAATACGCTCAACCTTGGCAGGAATACCATCCTTATCACGACGGAAATCCACCTTGCGATAATGCTGCTTATGACCACCGCCCACATGACGTGTGGTGATACGGCCAGCATTGTTACGCCCGCCAGAGCCTTTCTTCTTCTCCAGCAAGGGATGGTAGGGCTCACCCTTGTGCAGGTCCGGCGTAGCTACAGAAACGACGAAACGTCGGCCTGCAGATGTCGGTTTCATTTTTACTAAAGCCATGACTACTTACCTAATCCTGTGTCTTACGCCAGTTATGCCACTACAGAAAAATCGATTTCTTGCCCTTCGGCAACACGGACATACGCTTTCTTCCAGCTCGGACGGCGACTTGCGCCATAACGGTTGTGCTTGAGCTTGCCTTTCACGTTAGCTACCTGGACACCCACAACCGTCACCTTGAACAGCTGCTCAATAGCCGCTTTGATCTCGGCACGGGTAGCATCGGGAGCCACACGAAACACGAACTGGTTATTACGCTCAGCCACCACCGTTGACTTCTCGGAGATGTGCGGAGCCTGCAATACCGTGTAAATACGCTCCTGGTTCATGCCAGCACCTCCTCAAAACGCTTCAAAGCAGGCACGGTCACCAGTACCTTTTCAAAGGCCACCAGGCTAACCGGATTCACACTGGCCACATCACACACGCCCACGTCGTGCAGGTTACGTGCTGACAGCGCCAGGTTATCGTCGATAGCATCTGTCACGATCAGGACGTTGCGCAGGCCAAAATCTGACAACTTGCTGATCAACTGACGGGTCTTGGGTGCTTCTACCGCAAAATTCTCAACGACCACCAGACGATCCTGGCGAGCGAGCTCGGACAAAATGGACTGCATGGCAGCGCGATACATCTTGCGGTTCACTTTCTGGGAGTGATCCTGCGGACGCGCAGCAAAAGTCACACCGCCGCCACGCCAAATCGGGCTACGGATACTGCCGGCACGGGCACGGCCTGAACCCTTCTGGCGCCACGGCTTCTTGCCACCACCACTCACATCGGAGCGGTTTTTCTGGGCACGACTGCCTTGACGGGCACGTGCCATATAAGCAACCACTACCTGATGGATCAGGTCTTCGTTGAACTCACGGCCGAAGGTCTCCTCGGAAACCTTCACGCTACCTGCGGCAGCCTTACCGGGTGCAGCAATATTCAATTCCATTGCGTTCCCCTCTTATGACCGGGCTTTGATAGCCGGACGCACAATAACATCACCGCCCGGAGCCCCCGGCACCGCCCCTTTGATCAGGAGCAGGTTGCGCTCGGCATCCACGCGAACCACTTCCAGGCCCTGGGTCGTCACCTGACGGTCACCCATATGGCCTGCCATTTTCTTGCCCTTGAACACACGACCCGGGGTCTGGTTCTGACCAATGGAACCCGGGGCGCGATGCGATACCGAGTTACCATGGGTAGCGTCCTGGGTGCGGAAGTTCCAGCGGCGCACAGCACCCTGGAAGCCCTTACCACGGGACTGACCAGTCACATCGACTTTCTGGCCAGCCTCAAAGGCTGCAACCGTCAGCTCTGCACCCGGCGCAAGCTCCGCCAACTGGCCAGCATCTGCCCGGAATTCCCAGACACCGCGACCTGCCGCCACGCCAGCCTTGGCGAATTCACCCGCCTCGGCCTTGGTGACACGGGAAGCACGACGCTCGCCGGCAGTTACCTGGACGGCGTCATAACCATCACCATCGACAGACTTGACACGCATCACGCGATTCGGGGACGCATCAATGACCGTCACCGCAACGGAAGAACCGTCTTCAGTGAAAACACGAGTCATGCCGCTTTTACGGCCGACAATACCAATCGTCATTTCTTTTCCTCTCAGTGTACGGGGCTTTCACCCTCTCCGGCCGCCACAAGGGCGTTACACAACACAATCACCCCTCACGGGGCCGAAAAAACCTGTCAGCCCAGACTGATCTGGACCTCGACACCCGCCGCCAGATCCAGCTTCATCAGGGCATCAACCGTCTTGTCGGTTGGCTCCACGATGTCCAGCAGGCGCTTGTGGGTGCGAATTTCGTACTGGTCACGCGCATCCTTGTTCACATGCGGGGAAACCAGCACCGTAAAACGCTCATTCCGGGTCGGCAGCGGGATCGGGCCCTTGATCTGGGCACCGGTACGCTTGGCCGTTTCCACGATTTCCTGGGCAGAGACATCAATCAAGCGATGATCAAAAGCCTTCAGGCGTATGCGAATTCGCTGGTTTTGCACTGATCCATCTCCACCAAATCAACCCAGGGCACCAGACCCTGAAAAAAGGAAGGCGAATACTACAGAGGCGCCAACGGACTGTCAAGCGCCAAACCGCCCCACTTTACCGCTATTTTTGCTCCCTCTCGGGAGACCCCGGGGACAAAAAAGGCCCCCTCCAGGAGGGGGCCTTTCCCTGCCCAAACGGGCCTTACTCGATAACCTTGGCGACGACGCCAGCACCTACCGTGCGGCCACCTTCGCGGATAGCAAAACGCAGGCCGTCTTCCATCGCGATCGGGTGAA
>SBFY01000221.1 GCA_006227085.1 Gammaproteobacteria bacterium | reverse complement strand
GCACTGAACAAGTTCATCAAGGCTGGCCGCAAGCTCGGTGTCGAAGTCGACATCATTTCGCCGAAAGACTACATGCGCATCGCCGAATACGATGCCTTGTTCATCCGCGAGACCACACGCGTGAACGACCACACCTACCGCTTCAGCCGCAAGGCGGCGATTGAAGGCATGGTGGTGATTGATGACCCGGTGTCGATCATGCGCTGCTGCAACAAGGTGTATCTGGCGGATTTATTCCAGCGCAACAATGTGGGCACGCCGAAAACCGTGTTGATGATGAAGCCGGATCGCGAGGACCTCGAGAAAGCGGTCGCGCAGCTGGGATTCCCGGTGGTGCTGAAGATTCCCGATGGTTCATTTTCCACTGGCGTGTTCAAGGCCAAGGACATGGATGAGCTGATCGCATTGGCGAAGCAATTGAGCAAGCAATCGGCGTTGGTGCTGGCACAGGAATTCCTCTACACGCCGTTTGACTGGCGTATCGGCGTGATGGACGGCAAGCCGATTTTTGCTTCGCGCTATTTCATGGCACGCGATCATTGGCAGGTCTACAACCATGCGGCCGGTCGTGGCCAGCGTGACCCGGAATCCGGCACCTACGACAGCATGCCCACCCATGAGGTGCCACCCGTGGTACTCGATGTGGCGGTAAAAGCCAGCCGCCTGATCGGTGACAGCTTCTACGGTGTCGACATCAAGCAGGTCGATAACAAGGCGTATGTGATCGAGGTGAACGACAACCCGAGCATCGAGTCAGGTGTTGAGGACGGTTATCTCGGTGACCAGCTCTACACGCTGGTGATGGAAAGCTTCATCCGCCGCATCGAGCAGAAGCACAACAAGCGCGCTTAATCGAGCGTGACGGTTTCGCCGTGGTCGGGCACGCAGGCGCGCCAGCCAAAACGCTGCTTCAGCTTGCAGCGGAAGCTGTCAGCGGCTTCTTCATCGCCATGCGTGACAAAGGTCTGCTTTGGCGCGACCGGAATGCCTTCCAGCCATTTCAGGATTTCTTCGTAGTCGGCATGGGCGGACAGGAAATCCAGGCTGTGGATTTTCGCATGCACAGGGAAGTCATCACCGTGGATGCGGATGGTTTGCTCGCCATTGACCAGTCGTGCACCGCGCGTACCCGGTGCCTGGTAACCGGCAAACACCACGCTGTTGCGGTCGTCGACCACCAGCCGTTTCAAATGGTGCAGCACGCGGCCGCCGGTGGCCATGCCGCTGGCGGAAATGATGATGCAGGGCATCTGCTGCTGTGACAGTGCGATCGATTCCTCGCGTGTGCGGGTGTAATGCACCTGCGAACAGGCCTCGTGGCACTCTTCCTTGCTGAGGCGGTGCAGCGCATGGTGTTGTACCAGCAGTTCAGTGGCGCTGATCGCCATCGGGCTGTCGAGATACACCGGCAAGTTGGGGATGCGCTTTTTCTGCTTGAGTTTGTACAGCAGGTAAATCATCGCCTGCGCTCGGCCCACGGCAAATGACGGGATCAGTGTGGTGCCGCCCTGGCGGGCCGTGTCACTGATGATGTCGGCCATGTTGCTTTCGAGGTCGTGGTGATCGTGCAGGCGATCGCCGTAGGTCGATTCCACCACCAGGTAATCGCAGCCGACGGGCGGTTCGGGCGGGTACATGATGAGGTCATGCGGGCGGCCCAAATCGCCACTGAACAGGATCTCACGGCCGCGTGCCTTCACCAGCACCGAACCGGAACCGAGGATATGGCCGTTCGGGTGGGTGGTGATTTCGCAATCGCCGATGGTGGCGGGTTTGCCAAAGTGGATGGTGCGGAAACGCTTCAGGGCAATCTCGGCATCACGTACGGTGTAGAGCGGCTTGGCCGGGGCGTGGCGGGTTTTCTGGTGGCGATTGCGGAAGTCGGCTTCTTCTTCCTGCAGTTTGCCGGCATCGCGCAACAGGATCTCGCACAGGTCGTGGGTGGCCGGTGTGGCATAGACCTTGCCCTCAAAACCCTGTTGTACCAGCACGGGCAGGTAGCCGCTGTGGTCGAGGTGTGCATGGGTCAGTACCACGGCATCGATTTTGGCCGGGTCGATGGGCAGTGGTTTCCAGTTGCGTTCGCGCAAGTATTTGTAACCCTGGAACAGGCCGCAGTCGACGAGGATGCGGGTATGGCCGGTGTCGATCAGGTAGCGCGAACCGGTCACGGTGTTGGCGGCACCCAGGAATCGCAGGCTGACAGGTTTGCTCATGAGGGCCTCAATCGGTTCCGGCAATAAATAATAGGTATATGTCTATCTTGGACTAATGGCTGCAGGCGTTACAATGGGGCAAATCAAAAACGCTGAACCCTGATGGAGAATGATTGCGATGCCGATCCCTGCTTCCCACCGCGACCTGCTGGATGGCCCGGTATATGCCACCCTGAGTACCCTTATGCCTGATGGCAGTATCCAATCCACACTGGTGTGGTGCGATTTTGATGGCCGCTTTATCCGCGTCAATACCAAGGTGGGCCGGGTGAAAGAACTGAATACCCGCCGCGACCCGCGTGTGACCCTGTTGCTGGTGGATACCACCAACCCGTGGAAATACCTCACCATCCGCGGCCGCGTGGTGGAAAAAACCACCAACGCTGCATTTGAGCACCTTGATCGGCTGACCAAGAAATACCTCGGGCAGGAAAAGTACTACGGTTTTGTTGAACCGGAAGACGCCAAAGAGGGCATTGTGCGATGCATCCTCAAGATCGAGCCGGAACAGGTGATGGCCAACGGAGGTTGAGATGGCAGATCGTAATGTGCTCGGCAGTGAATTGGTGGCGTGTTGTTATGCGCCCAAGACCGGTTTTTACCGTGACGGTTACTGCCATACCGGGCCTGAGGATCTTGGCTCGCACACGGTGTGTGTGGAAGTGACTGATGAGTTCCTCGCTTTTTCCAAGGCGCGTGGCAATGATTTAAGCACGCCGTATCCGGAGTTTGGCTTTCCCGGTTTGAAGCACGGCGATCGCTGGTGCCTGTGTGCGGCTCGTTGGCTGGAAGCGCACGAAGCCGGCAAGGCACCGCGGGTGATCCTGTCGGCCTGCCATGAAAAGGCGCTGGAAATCGTGCCCTTACAGGCGCTGAAATCGAAAGCGATTGATTTGAACTAGCCGGGGGAAATGCCCCGATCCCCACAGGAGCCTCGCATGTTCACCTTGTGCCGGTTCAACCAGGAAGGCCACTACCTCAGTACGGAAACCGAGGTAGCACGATTCGCTGACCCGGAGGATGCGCAGTGGATCTGGCTGCACATGGAAGGTGAGACGAGTGAGTCGGAAGACCGTGTGTTGGCGCAATTGGGTATCCAGCTCGATGACATGGTGATGCTGGATGCACGTCGTGAGCGGCACCCGCCCAAGTACGAATGGTTTGATGGCTGTGAATTCCTGATCCTGCGGGAACTGCAAGCCAGCGCCAGCCACAAGACACCGGAAACACAAAGCCTGACGGTGTTGTTCGGTGAGCGTTTCCTGCTGACGCGTTCATTCAAGCCTTCACCGGTGGTGCAGGCGGTGTGGTCGGAGTTGCCGCAGAACAGTTCGCGCAAGCATCTCGAGCCACCGCTGTTGGCGTATCGCCTGATCCGCAAGCTGGTCGATGCCTACCAGCCGATGTTGATGGACCTGGAAGAAGAGCTGGCAGATATCGAAGACGATTTGCTGACAGCGCCTACGGAAGAGCACCTGAACCAGTTGATGAGCTACAACAGTGCGATCAAGAAACTGCGCCGGCGCCTGATCTACCAGACCAATGCATTGAAGGCGTTGATGGAATCGGAAGAAGGGCGCCGCTTGCACTTGTTCCAGGACCTGTATGAGAACAGCGAACGTTACAGCAGCTTGTGTCACTTGTACCAGGAACTGATGACCGACCTGATCAATGGTTATATCTCGCTCAGTTCGCACAAGCTGAATGGCATCATGAAAGTGCTGACGATTGCCACGGTGATTTTCCTGCCGCTGACCTTGCTGGCCGGTATCTATGGCATGAATTTCCGCCACATGCCCGAGTTGGAGATGCACTATGGGTACTTCATGGTGCTCGGCGTCATGGCGTTGCTGGCGATGGTGCTGATGGCGATATTCCGTCGACTGCGCTGGTTGTGACATGTCACCCGTGCAGCATTGGCGTGTGCTGGTTGATGTGCCAGCCAAAGCCCTCGATGCGCTGGTCGCGGAAACCGCTTTACCCAAGGGTCGCATCCGCCATGCGATGAATTGTGGTGCTGTCTGGCTGACCCGCAAGGGCAGTGCGCAGAAACGCCTGCGGCGTGCCACGGCTGGCTTGAAAGCCGGCGATATCGTTGACATCTATTACGATGAAACCATTCTTTCCCGCAAACCGGTGCCTGCGGTCTGTGTGGCTGACCGCCAGCGTTACAGCGTCTGGTTCAAGCCCGCAGGATTGCTCACGCAGGGCAGCCGCTATGGCGATCATTGCAGCCTGTCGCGGCAAGTGGAGCAACACTGGGAGCCACCGCGTGCGGTATTTGTGGTGCACCGGCTGGATCGTGAAGCTGTGGGACTGGTGTTGCTCGCGCACGATCGTGATGCTGCTGCACGTTTGTCACAGTTGTTTGCTGGTCATGCCATTCGCAAGACGTATCGCGTGACGGTGGCCGGGTGCGCACCCGAACACGGTGTCATCACAGCCCCCCTCGATGACAAGGCAGCGGAAACGCATTACCAGCGTGAGCATTACGATGCGGAAGCGGATACATCCGTGCTGCAGGTGTCATTGATTACCGGTCGCAAGCACCAGATCCGCCGTCATCTGGCCGGGATTGGCCATGCGGTCCTGGGTGATCCGCGCTATGGTGGCCGGCCCTGCGAGCAAGGCTTGCAACTGTCTGCGATTGCATTGGCGTTTGAGGATCCGTTCGGCCAAGGCCAGCAAGTCTTTCGCGAGCAATAAAAAACCCGGCAGTCGCCGGGTTTTTCATGATCAGTGGTGATGCCCACCGGGGCCATGCACATGACCGTGTTCCAGTTCTTCCCCGGTGGCCGGGCGAACTTCGACAATCTCCACATCAAAGTGCAGGGTCTGGTCGGCCAGCGGATGATTGCCATCGACGGTGACTTCGGCATCGGTCACGCCAACCACGGTGAACAATTGCCCTTCGGCCTGGAACACCATACCGGGCTGGATGTCCTCCGCAGCAAACATTTCGCGCGGGATAGCCTGGATGAGCTCTTCACGACGCAGGCCGTAAGCGTCTTCCGCCTGGATGGAGGCTTTCAGTTTGGCGCCCTGGGTTTTCCCGGTCAGGGCGTTTTCCAGGCCGGGGATAATATTGCCGGCACCGTGCAGGTAGGCGAGCGGATCCTGGCCTTGCGAGCTGTCGAGGACCTCGCCGGCATCGTTGGTCAGGGTGTAATGCATGCTGACCACGGTATCCGGGCCAATAATCAATAAATCAGACATGGGGTTTCCTTTACTCTTGGGGTGATTGGGTTATTCATGACCGCAGGGCGGGGGTTAGTCACCGCGGCTTGCGCCAACAGGCAAGCTAAGTACTTGGCAGGATTGGGAAATCTGTCATGACAACGGCGGCGGCTATTGTAACGGCGATAACGACAGAAAGCCATGCACGCCCGGCAAGGGTATGCGAACAAGGGTTATTTTTGTCGCTAAGGCTGTGATTTTATTGGGAATCATCTATCCTTGGACTAAGGGAATGCCGGTAAGGGATTACATGCGCCTGCACATTCGTGTCCTGTTGATCATTGCGTCCGTGACCCTCTGCATGATGGTGGCGGCGGCGGTCATTGTCTGGCCGATGATCCTGGTGAACTACCAGCGCATTGAGAATACCGAAATCACTGAGCAGGTTTCCCGCGTATCCAAGGCCATGGATTTCCAGGCCGAGGCGTTGGCATCACAAATGGCCGACTGGGCGTATTGGGATGACACCTATGAGTTTCTCAAGGGGCAGCAGCCCGATTACCGGGCACGCAATATTGATCAGCCCAGCACCTATAAAGCCCTGGGTGTGACCTGTCTGGGTTTTTATTCATTCCAGCAAGGCCCCTTGCTGTTCCTGCATGATCCGCTGACAGGACAAACCCGCCAGGGCGATGCTGAAGCCAGCAAAGTGTTTGCACATGTGCTGGACTTGATGGCTGGGCGGCAAACGGATCGCCTGGCCGGATTGACCACCATCGATCAGCAACTGATGTTATTTGCCGTGCAAGCCGTGCGTGACAGTACGGGAGAAGGTGATTCGCCTGGCTACATGATGATGGCCAAGCCGATCGATGATGCCTTTCGCGATGCCATGGCGAGGATTACCCATCCCTCATTGTTTTTACAGCCTGTCACTGCAGACAGTGGCGTGGGCAATGAGTTGCAGATAGAAATCATCAGCAGTGAACAAATCCGCGGCGTGATGTTGCTGCCGGACGTGCATGGCAAACCGGCATTGTCAGCGACGGTGACCATGGAGCGCTTGATCACCGAGCAGTCCCGGAAAAACCTGTGGCGCATCCTGGCCATCATGACTGCGTTTGGTGCCTTGATGGTACTGATCACGTACTTTGCACTGGTGCGCTATGTGTTGCGGCGTATTGATCGCCTGCGCCATGAAGTGGGTCGTATTCGTGACAGCGGCCAGCTGTCGAGCGCCTTGGGAGTCGATTCCCGCGATGAAATCGGCGCGCTGGTTTCAGAGTTCAATAGCATGGTGGCGCGCCTGGCTAAAATGCGTGAGCAATTGGATAAGGCGCGACAGGAAGCGGAATCCCTTAATGAGGCGCGTGGTCGTTTCATGGCTAACATGAGCCATGAGATTCGCACGCCAATGACGGCGATCCTGGGGTATAGCGAGCTGATGGCCGATAACCCCAAGCTGGATGACCAGACGCGGCACTACCTGAAAGTGATCCAGGATAACAGCGAGATGCTGCTGCGCCTGATCAATGACATCCTGGATTTGTCGCGTATTGAAGTGGGGCGTTTGTCGGTCAGCAATGTCGCGGTCGATGTGGCGAGTCTGGTGAGCGAGTGCGTGGAATTTTTCAATGAACGCGCCGCGATCAAGCGCATTGGCCTGAAAGCCTCAGTCACGACCGATATTCCCGGCATGGTGATGCTGGATCCTGTTCGCCTTCGCCAGATCCTGCTGAACCTGGTGGGTAATGCCGTGAAATTTACCGAGCATGGCAATGTGCAGGTGAGCTTGTCGGTCAAGGATGGGCAATTGCTGATCGAAGTCAGTGACACAGGCATTGGTATCGAGGCTGCCGAATTAGGCCGGATTTTTGAACCATTCTGGCAGGCGGATACCGAGGTGCATCGCCGCTATACCGGATTTGGCCTGGGTTTGGTGGTGTCCCGCCAGTTGGCCCGCCTGATGGGGGGTGATATTGAAGCACGCAGTGTGCTGGAGCAGGGCAGTACGTTTGTCGTGCGCTTGCCGCTGCTATTGGCAGACGCCCCGTTGTGCGATTACCCGGAAACGCAGGGCAGCCAGGTATTGCATGGCCGGGTTTTGTTGGCCGAAGATAATGATGTGAATCGTATGTTGTTGCGCACCATGCTGGAAAAGCTGGGCTTGAAAGTCTTGCTGGCCAGCAATGGTGAAGAAGCGCTGGAGATCCTGTTGGGCGACAAAACACCGGTGGATATGGTGTTCATGGACATGATGATGCCGGTGCTGGACGGCGTGATGGCCACCCGTCGTTTGCGGGCCGCCGGTTTTGGCAAGCCGATTGTGGCGCTTACCGCAAGCGCCATGCCGGAAGAACGTGAATTGGCGATGGATGCCGGTTGCAGTGATTTTGCCGGCAAGCCGATCAGCCAGTCAGC
>SBFY01000046.1 GCA_006227085.1 Gammaproteobacteria bacterium | reverse complement strand
GCCATGATGCGGTTAAGCCAGAGGAACAGGCGGGTATCCAGTCGTTGCAGGGGGTACAGCCATTGCAAGGTCTTTTTCATGCCGCCATGGTGTCGTCCGCCCATGAATGATTGGTAACAGTTTTATGAAGATTTCATGACAGCGGCCATGGGCGCTGGTGTAGAGTACGCCCTGTCGTGTTTTTCTTTGGATGCCTGGAGGGTGTGTTATGGGACGTGTCAGTGGGAAAGTAGCGATTGTGACCGGTGGGGCCAGTGGTATGGGCAAAGCCGATGCCATCACACTGGCGCGTGAAGGCGCCAAGGTCATGATCACCGATTTGAATGAAGCCGCTGGACAGCAAGTGGCGGCGGAAATTGGCGATGCTGCCCGCTTCATGAAGCACGACGTCAGCAATGAAGACAACTGGAAAGCCGTGATTGCGGAAACCCTGAAGGTGTTTGGTCGTCTTGACATCCTGGTCAACAATGCCGGCGTGATGAAAATCGGCACGATTGAAGACACCACACTGGAAGACTGGCAATTCATTAATCGCATCAACAGCGACGGGGTGTTTCTCGGCTGCAAGCATGCGATCCCGGCGATGGAAAAAAGTGGCGGTGGTTCCATCATCAATATGTCATCGATTTCTGCGATGCAGGGCATGCCATTCATTGCAGCGTACAGTGCCAGCAAGGGTGCAGTGCGCGGCTTGACCAAGCATGTGGCGGTGTACTGCAAGGTCAAGAAGAACAATATCCGCTGTAACTCGATTCATCCGGATGGCGTGAAAACCCCGATGATCGTGAAGGTGGCCACCGGCAAGGACACGGCAACCCAGGAAGAGATTGACTCGCTGGATACCCCGGATTACCCGATGGCGGAGCCGCAGGATATTGCCGACCTGGTGCTGTTTTTGGCGTCGGACGAGTCACGGTTTATTACCGGCTCAGAGATGATGATCGACAACGCGGCGATGATCACCCCCAAATCTGCCTGATCGACCGACTGGCAGTACAATGGGCTCCTTCGGGGGCCCATGTTGTTTGAGGACGATAGCCAGTGAACAGTGAACACCCGTTTGATCAGCTGACGCCCGCATTCGTGATGGATGCGGTGGAGTCGCTCGGCTTTGTCTGTGATGGCCGTGTGTTCGCATTGAACAGTTATGAAAACCGGGTCTACCAGGTTGGTGTCGAGGGTCAGGACCCGTTGATTGCCAAGTTCTATCGGCCGCAACGCTGGAGTGATGCGCAGATCCTTGAGGAGCATGCGTTTTCGCAGGAATTGGTATCGCATGAATTGCCGGTCGTGGCGCCACTTTGCCGGGATGGCCGCAGCCTGTTTCATCATGACGGTTTTGTGTTTGCGGTATTTCCCCGCCAGGGTGGTCATGCGCCCGAGTTGACGGACCCGGATGTGTTGCTGGTGCTGGGGCGCTGCCTGGGCCGGATGCACCGGGTCGGGCAATCGCAGGATTACCAGCACCGGCCACGACTGGATAGCCAGTCCTTTGGCCATGACAGCGTGGCGTATATCCGTGAGCATTGCATGCCGGCGGATCTGGCCAAGGCCTATGACTCGCTGGCAACAGACTTGCTGGCGAGGATCGATTCAGTGTTTGCACGCTGTGAAGATGGTGTGCGCTGGATCCGTGTGCACGGCGATTGCCATGGCGGCAACATGCTGTGGCGTCATGAGGCGCCCCATTTTGTCGATCTCGATGATTCGCGCATGGCGCCGGCGGTACAGGATATCTGGATGCTGTTGTCCGGTGACCGGCAGGAGCAAACCCTGCAGTTATCGGAGATCATCGAAGGCTATAACGAATTTGCAGATTTTGATCCGCGGGAATTGCAGCTGGTTGAGGCATTGCGGACCTTGCGGATCATGCACTTCAGTGCCTGGCTGGCGCGTCGCCGGGACGATCCGGCCTTTCCCCGTGCCTTTCCATGGTTTTATGCGACGCGCTATTGGGGTGATCACATCCTGGAGCTGCGTGAGCAGTTGGCGGCCTTGCAGGAACCGGCCTTGCCCTTGCTATAAACGATGCCTTCTGGCTAGATGGCTGGTGCCGCTGGGCAACGGATAAAACCAGAACAAAGGAGCGATCCATGTTAAAGGAATTCAGGGAATTTGCGGTTAAGGGGAATGTGGTGGACATGGCCGTCGGTATCATTATCGGCGGGGCGTTTGGCACGATTGTCAAAAGCCTGGTGTCGGATGTGATGATGCCGCCGATTGGCTTGTTGCTGGGTGGCGTCGATTTCTCTGACCTGTTCCTGGTGCTGAAAGGCGACGGGACCTTCAAGACCGTGGCCGAAGCAGCGAATGCCGGCGCGGTGACGATCAATTACGGCTTGTTCCTCAATAATGTCATCAGCTTCATCATCGTGGCGTTTGCCGTGTTCCTGTTGGTGAAAAGCATCAACAAGCTGAAGAAGCAGGAAGAAGAAAAACCTGCGGAAGTGACTACGAAAGATTGCCCACGGTGTTTTTCCAGTATTCCCTTGAAGGCCACGCGTTGCCCGTGCTGCACCTCGGATATCGGTTAGTTTGGTACAGACAAGCAATAAAAAAGCCACCTTCGGGTGGCTTTTTTATTGGCTGGTTACCAGTGCTTAATGCGACGGTTTCTTGTCGCAATCGGCCAGGTGTTTCGCGGTTTCCAGTGGCATCACCGGTTTGATGCTGACGGTGCTGTTCAGGCTGTTGGCAATAAAACA
>SBFY01000167.1 GCA_006227085.1 Gammaproteobacteria bacterium | reverse complement strand
TTGGCTTGCAACTGCTCGAGGAATGCCATGCGCTTTTCGAAGGCTTCCGAGTGCAGGCTGGCGGCGGCTGGCGGCAGTACCGAGGCAATGCTGAGGCTCTCGAAATCGGCCTGGATGTAACGCGCCTCGCTGTCTTCAATGCCCATGCCGAGACCGGTCATGATGGCTTTGGGCAGTTCACGGGTGTAGATGGCCACCCCGTTATGGCCTTCGGCTGAATCGAAGAAATAGGCGTGGTAGCCCTCCGGGTAGAACACGGGATGGGTGAGCTGGTCTTCGCGCGAACGCAGGTTCTGGATGCAGATGACATCGGCATCCTGTTCCATGACCCAACTGTAAAAACCGGCTTTGGCGGCTTTACGAATACCGTCCGCACAAAAGCTGATCACTCGCATCATGACGATGGCCCAAGCCGGCAATGACCGGCGCACATGCTAGAATGAACGGGTGCCCACCGGTGACGACTGGCGTTTTAATATTATGGGCCAGTGCAGGGGCGAGCTGCCCAGACCGGTATTCTAACCGCAGATAGCGAAGCTTGTTAAATGCAGGATTACCAGACCCGCTTCATCGCCCAGGCGATTGCCTCCCAAGCCTTGCGGTTTGGCGAATTTACCCTCAAGTCCGGCCGCAAGAGCCCGTACTTTTTCAATGCTGGCGCGTTTGATGATGGCCAGGCCCTGAGCGTACAGGGCCAGTGCTATGCCGCTGCGATTGCGGCACAGGCACCGGCCTTCGATGTGTTGTTTGGCCCCGCCTACAAGGGCATCCCGCTGGCGGCAGTGACAGCCCAGGCCTTGTATGAACAGCATGGCCGCAATGTGCCGTACTGCTTCAATCGCAAGGAGGCCAAGGCACATGGCGAAGGTGGCCGCACGGTGGGTGCACCGCTCAAGGGTCGGGTGCTGCTGGTTGATGATGTGATGACGGCCGGTACGGCCATCCGCGAAGTGACCGCGCTGATCCGCGAGGCCGGTGCCGAGCCGGTGGGCGTGGTGATTGGCCTGGACCGGCAGGAGCGTGGCCAGGGTGAACGGTCGGCGGTGCAGGAAACGGCAGAAGCCCTGGGCGTGCCGGTGATCAGCCTGATCCGCCTTGATGACATTTTGCGATACTTGTCACAGGATGATGGCCTCAAGCAGTACATTCCGGCCATGCAAGCCTACCGCGAAACCTGGGGCGTTCGTTGAGGTCAAATGGGTGAGCGCCTGAATTTGTAGGATTTCCGCTTCTTGTCTATAGTGCATAGGCCTTGTTGCAGGATAGGTTCCCGGATTACTTCCATGATGATGAAAAAATCGCTGTTTCGTTCCATGGCATTGGTGGCAGCTTTGGTGGCTGCGGATGTTGCCATGGCGGTTGATCCGGTAAAAACCTATTACCGCTATCGCAATGAGCGCGGCATCATGGTCATTGATGACAATATTTCGCCAGAAATGGCGAGGCGCGGGTATGACATCGTTACGATCAATGGCACATTGATTGAACGGGTTCCGCCGGCGCTGACCGACGAGCAGATCAAGGAAAAGCAGGTTGAAGCAGAACGCATCAAGGAAGAGGCCCGGATTCGCGAATGGGAAATTTCCCTGTTGCGCAAATACCGCACGGTTGAGGAAATCGAGGCAGCCCGTGATCGCGTCCTGAAGGAATTCGATAACCAGCTGGAAATCCTGCGTGGCAACCTGGTGTCGCAGCGTTCACAAATTGAAGTCCAGCAGCAGCGCGCGGCGGATCTGGAGCGGCGTGGCCGGCCAGTGTACGACAGCATCCGCGATAACATCACGGCATTGCAGCAGGAAATGGCCGCTACGGAAAACAGCATTGCCTTGCGGCAGGAAGAAATTGCCAAGGTGCGTGCTGAGTATGATGCCGATATTGCCCAGTTCAGGAAGATGCTGGCGCGTCGCAAAAAATAAATCAGCAGGTTATTGCCGGAACAACCCCGGCAGCAGGACAGCCCACTGTGCGGCCCATTCCGCGTTGGGCTTGTCGCGGAAACCACTTTCCGCATAACGCAGGATTTTCCCCAGTACCACAGCGAGCAAAAGCTGCGCCGTGATATTCACGGGTTGGCAGGTGCGCAAGCCATGTTCGCGTTCGGCGTCTTTCATCACCTGCCGCAAGGTCAGTTCGATCCGTTCATGCAGCTGGTTCACGCGGGTGCGCAAACGCTCATCTTCGCCGGCCAATGCTTCGCCGGTGATCAGTCGTGAAATGCCCGGGTTGGTTTCAGCAAATCGCAGGACTAACGACAGGATATGCTGCAGGCGTGCTTCGCCACGTGACTCTTCCGACAGGATGCGGTTGATGCGACTGAACAGGGATTCCTCAATGAAGCCGATCAATTCCTCAAACATGCGCGTCTTGCTGGGAAAGTGCCGGTAGAGGGCTGCCTCAGAAACCCCGACCTGTGTGGCCAACTGTGCCGTGGTGATGCGTTCGCCGGAGCGTTGCTCCAGCATCGTGGCCAGCGTTTCCAGGATTTGCTGGCGACGGGCAGGGTTGCGGCGCGCAGGGGTCACGATCAGCGTCCTTGTTGTTTGCGATTGGTGATCAAGGTGCCGACACCGGCATCGGTGAAGATTTCCAGCAAGGCGGCATGGGGCACACGGCCATCAATGATGTGGGCCGTTTGTGCGCCACCCACAACAGCATCCAGGGCGCAGCGAATCTTGGGCAGCATGCCACCATGAATGGTGCCATCTGCAATCAGGGCTTGCACGCGCTCGGTCGTCAGGCCGGTCAGGACATTGCCTTCCTTGTCCATCAGGCCGGCCACATTGGTCAGCAGGATCAGCTTTTCGGCCTTCAAGGCTTCCGCAATCTTGCCGGCGACCAGATCCGCATTGATGTTGTAGGACTGGCCATTGGCATCGACACCGATCGGTGCAATCACCGGGATGAAATCACTGCGTACCAGCATGTCGATCACGCTGGTGTTGATGGATTCGACTTCGCCGACATGGCCGATGTCGATGATTTCAGGGGCTTTCATTTCCGGGCTGAAACGTTCGACGGTGAGTTTGCGTGCGCGAATCAGGTTGCCATCCTTGCCAGTCAGGCCAATCGCCTGCCCGCCATGTTTCTGGATCGTGCTGACGATGGCCTTGTTGACGGTTGCGCCCAGCACCATTTCCACCACGTCCATGGTTTGTGTGTCGGTCACACGCATGCCATCAACGAAGCGGCTTTCGATGTTCAGGCGCTTGAGCAAGTCGCCGATTTGCGGGCCACCGCCATGCACGACCACCGGGTTGATACCAACCAGTTTCATCAACACGATATCGCGCGCAAAACTGGATTCCAGTTCATCATCGGTCATGGCATTGCCGCCGTATTTGACCACGATGGTCTTGTCGGCAAAACGCTGGATATAAGGCAGCGCTTCGCTGAGGACTTCAGCGATGCGCAAGGCGTCGTCTTTCTGCAGGGTCATAGAAGATCCGTAAGTTTAAAAAGACAGGTTGCTGTCAATGGAAGTGAGCTGCGCACGGAACAGGTCCTGGATGCGCTGTAAGGCGCCATCGTCATCTGCCTCGAAGCGCAAGGTCAGGCAAGGCGTGGTATTGGACGCGCGCACCAAGCCCCAGCCGTCGTCGAAGTCAACGCGGACACCATCGATGGTGCTGACTTTGCCGTTGCCGAAATTGCCGATGATGGCGAGCTTGTCGATCACATCGAACTTTTCGGATTCGCTGACAGCGATCTTGATTTCCGGTGTGCACAGCGACTCCGGGAATTCCGCCAGCTGGTCGTCCAGGTTGTTGATGGAAGTACTGAGGATTTCGATCAGACGCGCTGCACTGTAAATGCCGTCATCGAAACCGTACCAGCGCTCCTTGAAGAAGATGTGACCGGAGAGTTCGCCGCCGAGCAGGGCGCCGGTTTCCACCATTTTTTCCTTGATGTGGGAGTGGCCGCTGCGCCACATGATCGGGCGACCACCGTAGTTGCTGATGACCTGGTTCAGCAGGCGCGTGCATTTGATGTCGAAAATAATGTCAGCACCGGGATTGCGCGCCACGATGTCTTGCGAGAACAGCATCAGCAGGCGATCCGGCATCACGATCTGGCCGCTGGCAGTGACGACGCCAATACGATCACCATCGCCATCGAAAGCCACGCCAAGATCGGCGCCATTTTCGCGCACGGCAGCAATCAGGTCTTGCAGGTTCTTGGTTTCACTGGGGTCCGGGTGATGGTTGGGGAACGTGCCATCGATTTCACAATACAAGGGGATTACATCGCAGCCCAGCTCACGCAACAGTTGCGGTGCAATTTCGCCAGCGGCGCCGTTGCCGGCATCGACCACGACTTTCAGCGGCTGTGCAATCGCCACATCGCCGGTGATCCGTTCGATATAGGCACTGGAAACCGATTGCTCGCTGACCTGACCGCTGCCTTCAGTGAAGTTGCCCGCTTCGATGCGCTCACGCAAGTCCTGGATGCGGTCGCCCGCCAGGGTTTGTCCTGCGATCACGATTTTCATGCCGTTGTATTGGGCCGGGTTATGACTGCCGGTGATCATCACGCCGGTATTGGTCTTGAGTTGGTAAGTAGCGAAATACAGCACCGGGCTGGGAACCACGCCGATATCAATCACGTCGCAACCGCTCTCGGTCAGGCCGCGTACCAGGTTATCCCGCAGCATGGGGCTGGAGATGCGGCCATCGCGACCGACGGCAACCGTTGTTTGGCCTTTTTCCTGGGCTTCAGAACCAATCGCCCGACCAATGCGATAAGCAACACTCGCGGAGAGCTGGCTTTCGGCCATGCCACGAATGTCATAGGCGCGGAAAATCTCGGCGGGCAAGGCATCATCGCCCAAACCACCATCAAGGAAGCCGGTATCATCGAGGACGAGGCTGTCTTCCAGGTCTTCCAGTGAATCCAGGTCTGTGATTTCCATTTCCTGGAACAACGGATCCCCGAGCATTTCTTCTTCCTTGGCAGGAGCCGGCGCGGGGGCTTCAGCCTCGGCCGCTTTTTTGCTAGCGCCGGGTTTGGCCGCAGGTGCCGGCTTGGCCGTGGCGAGTTTTCTCAGCTGGCCAGCGAGGTCATTGGACAAATCCTTGAGTGCAGGAATGGCCAACAGCGGTGGTTCGTTGTTGGGTGAATCCACCAGTGTCGACAGGTAGGACTGGATGGCTTCCGCTTCCCCGGCGACAACCCCCAGTAATTGCCGGTGCGCCACAAAGGCAATCACGCCCGCCAGCAGGGCTGCCACGGCCATGATGATCCAGCCCATTAACGGGATGGCGCTCATGGATTGGGCAATGGCATTGGAGGGCACGAATTTCACTAACCAATAGTTGAAGAGCTTGGCTTCACCTGATCCCTGGCTGCCACCATTGCCGGCGACAGTGACGCTGGCAGGGCTGGCAGGTTGGAAGTTGTTCAGCAATTCAAGCGAGCCTTGGCCTTCGCTCAGTTTTTCCAGAACCGTTTGGGCAATCTTTTGGTCAAAACTGATAAACAGGATCCCAACGGGTGAATCCGTGGGGCTGGCAGCAATCGGTGCAGCGATGGACATGACCCAGTCGTTGCCCAGCTTGTACAGCTCCGGTGCACGTTTGTCGCTACGTTCAAACGCCCGGCGCGCAAGATCCACTTCGATGTTGTTGCGCAGGCCCGTTTCGCTGATCGCAATGCGACTGGCTCCCAGGGTGTCCAGCGGTACCAGGTGCGCACGGAACGCTTTCGGGAAATGCTCATGCAAGACAGCAACCTGGTTGGCGATGGCTGCAGCATCGTTTGAGCGGGATGCTTCCAGCATGGCAATCCCGGTACCGAGGCTGTCGAGATGCGCCTGGCGTTCCAGCAACAACTGTTCGAGCAGGTTGGCTGCGCCTTCTGCTCGCGCCTGTGCATACTGGTTGAGCTGTACCCGGGCACTGCCTTGCAGCACCAGGAACAACAAGGCCGCACTGGCCAGTGCGACGACCAGGGCACTACCGAGCGCGCCGATCAATAACGACTGTTGCGGGCTGCCGGCAACGGACTGTGGTTTGGCGGCCTTGGGCGCCTTGTCTTTTTTTGCTTTTTTCTCTTTCGCCATCTTGGGAATTACCGCTTTCTAATTATGGATTGGGGTGTTGTTGGCTATATGCATCGGCAATGGCATGGATGAGGGTGTCAGCCAATTGCTCTTTCGGCATCCGGTCCAGGGATTGTTCGCCGTGTGAACTGATAATAGTAACGGCATTTTCAGTGCTCTCAAAACCAATGCCCGGCACGCTGACATCGTTGGCGATGATCATGTCGAGCCGCTTGGCTTCGCGCTTGTTGCGGGCATAGGCCAGCACATCGTTGGTTTCGGCGGCGAACCCGACGGTGAACGGTCGCGGCGAGGCCTGGGTCACCCGGCTGATGATGTCCGGGTTGCGGGTCAGCGCCAGGGACAGTGTCTCGGCCTGCTTCTTGATTTTCTGTTGGGCGACTTCGGCGGGACGATAGTCAGCCACGGCCGCTGTGCCAATAAAGAGGTCGCAGTCCGGCAGGGCGGTTTCGACGGCCGCCAGCATGTCGGCCGCGGACACCACGTCCACCCGTTGCACCCGTTCCGGGGTGGGCAAGTGCACGGGGCCGGCGATCAGTGTGGTGTGGGCGCCGGCGGCGGCAGCGGCGCGAGCCAGCGCAAACCCCATGCGGCCGGAGCTGTGGTTGCTGATAAAACGTACCGGGTCAATGGCTTCGCGGGTGGGGCCGGCAGTAATGACCACGCGCACCCCGTCGAGTAGCCGGCTTTCAAACATTGCGGCAACCCGATCGGCGATATCGGGGGCTTCCAGCATGCGGCCGGCACCGACCTCACCACAGGCCTGGCTGCCCTCGGCGGGCCCCATCACGCGGATGCCGCGTGCGGCCAGGGTTTGCAGGTTGGCCTGGGTGGCGGCATTGGCCCACATGGCCTGGTTCATGGCCGGCGCCACGGCAACCGGGGCACGGGTGGCGAGTGCCACGGCGGTCAACAACTCATCGGCGCGACCTTCAGCCAGTCGCGACAGGGTATTCGCGGTAGCCGGTGCGATCACCAGCAGGTCAGCCCAGCGGGCGAGCTCGATGTGCCCCATGGCGGCTTCGGCCGCCGGGTCCAGCAAGTCGAGGTGTACCGGATGCCCGGACAGGGCCTGCAGGGTCATCGGGGTGATGAATTCGGTGGCCGCCCGGGTCATGATGACCCGCACGTCGGCACCGTGGTCGCGCAGTCGCCGTACCAGCTCGGCAGACTTGTAGGCCGCAATGCCGCCGGCAATGCCGAGCAGGATGCGTCGGTTGGACAAGCGCTGGCTCACGGGATTGGCCACCATCGGTCAGGAAAGGCGTGATACGATACCACCGCAGTGCCGGAAAGCGTAGCCTCTGGCGCCAATAAAAGGCCTCACAGGAAGTGAGTGCTCACTGTAAACAGGCACAAGGAGGTTCCTGTGGCAATTACCGATTGGCCGCTTGCCGAGCGGCCGCGTGAAAAACTGCTCTCCCGGGGCGCTGCCCACTTATCCGATGCCGAGCTGCTGGCGGTGTTTTTCCGTACCGGCCGGCCGGGCCGCACGGCGGTGGATATGGGGCGCGATGCGCTGGTGGCGCTGGGCGGGCTGCAAGGGGTGCTGACCGCCGATCACAAGGCGTTCTGCAAGCTGCCTGGCCTGGGCTCCAGTCATTATGTTGTGCTGCAGGCAGCCCGCGAACTGGCCCGTCGTTACCTGGCCGAGCACCTGCGCCGCGGCGATGTGTTCAACTCGCCGGAGGTGACCCGCGATTACCTGCGGGCACGGCTGCGCGAATACCATCGCGAGGTCTTCCTGTGCCTGTACCTTGATAACCGCCATGCCCTGCTGGCGGAAGAGGAGCTGTTCCAGGGCACCCTGGACGGGGCAGCGGTCTATCCCCGCGAGGTTGTGCGCCAATGCCTGCAGCACAATGCCGCGGCGGTGATCTTTGCCCACAACCACCCGTCTGGTGTGGCCGAGCCCAGCCAGGCCGATCGCCGCATTACCGAACGGCTGCGGCAGGCCTTGTCGCTGGTGGACATCCGTGTGCTGGATCACTTGGTGGTGGGCGATGGTGAGGTGGTTTCCTTTGCCGAGCGGGGTTGGCTCTAGCCGCTGCCGGCGCTTGCCTTGCGGGGGGTGCTCTGGTATAAATGCGCTCCCTTTTTGGCAGGCCCCGGCCCGCCAGGCCGGAAAACCGGCCACATCAGGCCAAGTTTAGATAGTGAATCGTGAGATTCCGGAGACAAGATCATGCCCAGAGAATGCCAGGTGACCGGCAAGCGAGTGACCACCGGTAACAACGTGTCACACGCGATGAACCATACCCGTCGCCGTTTCCAGCCCAATTTGCACCACCACCGTTTCTGGGTGGAATCCGAAAAGCGCTTCGTGCGCCTGCGCGTTTCCCCGAAAGGCATGCGCATCATTGATAAAGTCGGCATCGAACAGGTGCTGAGCGACCTCCGCGCCCGCGGCGAAAAAGTCTGAAGGTAAGCAACCATGGCCAAGAGTGCACGTGAAAAAATCCGTCTGGTATCCAGCGCTGGAACCGGCCACTTTTATACGACCGACAAGAACAAGCGCAACATGCCTGAGAAAATGGAGATCAAGAAATACGATCCCGTGGTTCGCAAGCATGTGGTGTACAAGGAAGCCAAGATCAAATAAGGATTCCTTGCAAAAGACCCGGCTTCCATGCCGGGTTTTTTTATGCCTGCTTGCTGGCGGCGGGGAATTTGCTAATGTGGTCATTCGGGACTGGCAGGAGAAGCACAAATGCGCAAGGCATGGATGATCCTGGTGATGCTCAGTTGGGCCATGCTGGCCATGGCACAGCAGATCGAAGTAATTACGCCCAAGGGCGCGATGCCAGAGGAATTGGTGCCATTGGTGCGACAGCTGTTGCAGCCAGGTGAAACGGTCAAGGTGTTTCGCAACCAGTTGATCGTGGATGCATCGCCGGCGAGCTTGCAGCGGGTGCGTGAATTGCTGGAAGAAGTGGATCGCCCCCCGCGCAACATCTTGATCCAGGTGAGCGATGCCGTGACAGGGTCTGATCGTAACCAGCAGGTGCGTGCCAGCGGCACGGTAGGCAGTGACGATGTGCGGGTTTCCGTGAATGAACGCCCGCGTGGCGATGACCACTTGCACGTTCGTATTGAGGACTCACGAACGGATGCGCGCGCCAACATCCAGCAACAAGTGCGCGCAGTTGAGGGCTACCCGGCGTTTATTGCGCAAGGCCAGCAGGCACCAACCACCGTAGTCGATATGTATGGGCGCCCCGTCGTGGTTGCACAGGAAGCCAACCAGGGTTTTTTTGCCACGGTACGCTTGCAGGGTGGGGAGGTGTTTATTGATATCAGCACCAGCCATGATTCGCTCGGCGATACGCAAGTGAGCACCCGCCGTACACGCACCACAGTGAGTGGCCGCCTGGGTGAGTGGATCCCGTTGTCGGGGATGACCACGCAGGCTTCATCGGATACCGGCGGCCTCGGCCGAAGCGGGACAGCAGCATCCTCTGCCAGTGGCACCTTGTCACTGCGTGTGACATTGGCCGATTGAGGTCAATGGTTTGCCGGAATTACCCGAAGTCGAAACCACCTGCCGCGGTATCGCGCCGCACACAGAAGGCCAGCGTATCCAGCGCTTGGTCGTCCATGATCGACGCCTGCGCTGGCCGGTGCCGGCCGGCCTTGAAGAACGGGTCAAGGGACAAGACATCCTGCGGGTTGAGCGCCGTGCAAAATACCTGTTGATGCGCCTGCCCGGCCAGACCCTGTTGTGGCACTTGGGCATGTCAGGCAGTTTGCGCCTGTGTTCGCCAGACGAGCCGCGCCGCACCCATGATCACGTTGAACTGCAGCTGGCCTCGGGGCAGGTGCTGCGTTATCACGATCCCCGGCGCTTTGGTTGCTTGCTGGTATTTGATGGCGAGGACCTGGCGCATCCATTGCTGGAAGGGTTGGGGCCTGAGCCGCTCGGGCCGGATTTTGATGGCGATGTGCTGTTTCGCCTGAGTCGTGGCCGCAAGGCACCGGTGAAGGTGTTCCTGATGGACGCCTCGGTGGTGGTCGGGGTGGGGAATATTTATGCCAATGAAGCCCTGTTCCGCGCCGGCATCCGGCCGGACCGGCCAGCCGGCCGCATCAGCCGGGAGCGGTATCTCGGCCTGGCGCTGGCCGTCCGGGAGATCCTGGCGGCCGCCATTCGCCAGGGCGGCAGCACGCTGCGGGACTTTGTGAATGGCCAGGGTGAGCCGGGCTATTTCCAGCAAACGCTGGCCGTCTATGGCCGTGGGGGTCAGGCGTGTACGGGCTGTGGGGCAGCACTGGTCGAAAGCCGGTTGGGCCAGCGCAGCACGGTCTATTGCAAGTACTGCCAACGATAACTTGCCTAGTGCCTTGTTTTCAGGCGATTATTGGTTAGAATGCTATCTACCCTTGGGGTATGGATTCTGATAATAACGAATTGCATGGCGGCGGGATGAGGGATGAACCCTGCCAGTGCGCCATGACCTACGGAGATCGCTATGATGCTGAAAGTCCTGCGCAAGACCCGCACTGCCCTGCAGGCAATGGCCCTGTCGGCGTTGCTGGTTATCCCGTCCATGAGCCACGCGGCCAGCCCGAAAGGGGAAGACACGCCTACCATGCTGTCGATGGTGACGGATGTGGTGGCGGTTCGCCCGGTCATGTTTGTGACGACCATCGTAGGCTCAGTGGCATTTGTTGTGGCCCTGCCGTTTTCAGCAGCCGGTGGCAATATCAAGGAAACGGCTGACGTGCTGGTGGTCGGCCCTGCCCTGACAACCTTTGTACGTCCGGTCGGCCATCCGTTCCCGGGTTACAAGAAAGACTGATGCAGGCTAAAAACGCTGCATGAAAAACGGCGCCATCGGCGCCGTTTTTATTTATCCGCACATGAGTCCTGCGCGTCACGATTTGCCGGTGAGCGCCCGGTATTTTTCCCACAACTCGTCTTCTGTTTCCAACCGGTCCGGGTCCAATGGTATGCAATCGACCGGGCACACTTGCTGGCATTGTGGTTCATCGTAGTGACCCACGCATTCCGTGCACTTGTTGGGGTCAATGACATAGATTTCCGTGCCCTGGTAAATGGCCTCGTTCGGGCATTCGGGCTCGCAAACATCGCAATTGATGCATTCGTCAGTGATCTTGAGGGCCATAACTGCAACGTGAAATGATGACGATCAGGAAGTGAACCGCTTGGCCAATGCGCTGGCGACTTGCGGGTGCACGAATTGTGACACATCGCCACCAAGCCCCGCAATTTCACGTACCAGTGTTGCGGAAATATGCGCATAGCGTGGATCCGGGGTGAGAAACACGGTTTCCAGTGTGGGTAACATGGCGCGGTTCATCGTGGCGAGCTGGAACTCGTATTCGAAATCACTGGTGCTGCGCACACCGCGAATCACTGCCGTCGCACCGGTCTGGCGGGCAAGGTCGACCAGTAAACCGTCAAAAGCCTGTACCTGCACAGCTTTGTTATTGGCCAACACGCTCTGGCAAAGGGCAATGCGCTCTTCCAGGGAAAACAGCGGCTGTTTGCGACGACTGGCCGCCACCGCCACGATGACCTTGTCGAACAAGGTGCTGGCGCGATCCAGCAAGTCGATGTGGCCTTGGGTGATCGGGTCAAAGGTGCCGGGGTACAGGGCGATACGCATCAGTAGTCCTCCTGTCAGGAAGCACACTAAACCGCGCGACAGGCCACGGTGTCAATCATTCGCTGTGCTGGCAGAGCCAGCCGCGCACCTGCCCGGCCCGCGTTTCGCGATGCAGCCGCCAGCCCTGCGGCAGCACGGGGGCTGTTTCATCCGCTGCAAATTCAAGGTAGATCCAGGCGCCACTGGCCAACCAGCCTTGCTGGCATAACAGCTCGCTTGTCTTGCCCAGGCATTGGCTGTGATAGGGCGGGTCGAGGAACACCACGTCAAAGCGCTGGCCGTTATTGTGTTGCAACCATGACAGGGCGTCGCCAGCAATCACAAGGGCATCATCACAACCCAGTTTCCCGAGCACGATCTGCAGCTCCCTTGCCGTGTCGGGATCGCGTTCGAGAAAGCAGGCAGCAGATGCGCCGCGCGACAAGGCCTCCAGCCCCAGTGCGCCGGTGCCGGCAAACACATCCAGGCAGCGCGCACCCACCAGCGTGTCGGCTAGCCAGTTGAACAGGGTTTCGCGCACCCGATCGGGAGTCGGGCGCAAGCCGGGACGATCCGCCACCGGTACCTGCCAGCGCTTCCAGCGGCCACCGATGATGCGCACCTTATGGGCAGCACGGCGTGATGGGTTATGGCGAGTGGGCATCAGTAATCCTTGCGCGCTGGATGGCCGCGGGCTGCGTAGTCTTCGCTGGGGTGATATGACACAATGGGCCATCGATAGTCATGCGCGGATTATAGCGGCCTTTGCCAGCAAGGCTTGCGTGCGCATTATTGCCCTTGGGTTACCCATGAAATTATTCCGTCGCACACCCAAAGACGATGCCAATAAGGCGCCAGCCATACCGGCGACCGAGGCCATCCCGCCAGTGGAGCCGGCTCCCCCGGTCCCTGCATCCCAGCCTGTGGTGAGCCAGCCGTCAGTCCCGGCTGTTCCGGAAGAGGCAACAACGGAAAAAGCCGGGCTGTTTTCCCGCCTGAAAAAAGGGCTGGGCAAGACCGGCGCTGCCTTGGGTGAAGGCCTGGGCAACCTGGTGCTGGGCCGCAAGGAAATCGACCAGGCCTTGCTCGATGAACTGGAAATGCAGTTGCTGGTAGCAGACCTGGGCATTGAAACCACCCGCGATGTGCTCGCGGCACTGACCAAGCGGATTGGCCGGCGTGAACTGGCAGATGGTGATGCCCTGTACCGCGCCTTGCAGGAAGAACTGGCAGCGATCCTTGCGCCCTGTGCCGTGCCACTGCCGGCGGCAACCCAAAAGCCACAAGTGATCCTGGTGGTGGGGATTAACGGCGCAGGCAAGACCACCACGATTGGCAAGTTGGCCCATCGACTGAAAGCAGAAGGCAAGCACGTGATGCTGGCGGCAGGCGACACATTTCGTGCAGCTGCTGTCGAGCAACTGAAACAATGGGGCGAGCGCAATGATGTTCCCGTCATCGCGCAACACACGGGTGCGGATAGTGCCTCGGTTATTTTTGATGCCGTGCAAGCCGCGCAATCGCGACATGTGGATGTCTTGCTGGCAGATACAGCCGGGCGTTTGCATAACAAATCCAATTTGATGGAAGAGTTGAAAAAGGTTGTCCGGGTCATGCAGAAGCTGGATGCGACGGCACCGCATGAAGTGTTGCTGGTGCTGGATGCCGGCACTGGCCAGAATGCCCTGGCACAAGCACGTGAGTTTGGCCAGGCCGTTGGTGTCACCGGTATTGCCTTGACCAAGCTGGATGGCACAGCAAAGGGCGGCATCATTTTCGCTATTGCACGCCAGCTCGGCATCCCGATCCGGTTCATTGGTATTGGCGAGAAGGCGGAAGACTTGCGACCGTTTGAAGCCGGGGAATTCGTCAGGGCCTTGTTTGCAGGAAAAGCCTGATGGCCATGATCCGTTTTGACAGCGTCAGTAAACGGTATCCGGAAGGTCACGAAGCCCTGTCTCGTGCCAGCTTCGAAATTGATGAAGGCCAGATGGTGTTTCTCACCGGCCATTCCGGCGCAGGTAAAAGCACCTTGCTCAAACTGGTCATGTTGATGGAGCGGCCAAGCCAGGGCCAGGTGTTTGTGAACGGCCAGAACCTCCGCAACATTGGCCGCTTGAAAATCCCTTTCCTGCGGCGGCAAATCGGTGTGGTGTTCCAGAACCACCAGCTGTTGTTTGACCGCACTGTCTTCGACAACGTGGCCTTGCCCTTGATTATCAGCGGATGCCCGCATCAGGAAATTGGCCGGCGCGTGCGTGCTGCATTGGACAAGGTGGGATTGCTGGACAAGGAACGGAATAACCCGATCACGTTATCCGGTGGTGAACAACAACGCGTGGGTATTGCACGCGCAGTCGTCAACAAGCCGCCGCTGCTATTGGCCGATGAGCCGACCGGCAACCTTGATCCGCAATTGGCGGCAGAAGTGATGGGCCTGTTCCAGCAATTCAACCAGGTGGGTGTGACGGTGCTGATTGCCAGTCACGATATTGCCCTGATCAAAAGCCTGTCGTACCCGATCATGTCACTGAAAGGCGGGCAAGTGACTCGCCAACCGGCGACAGAAGCCGAGGTACCATTCGATGGCTGACGCACAAGGCGCACAACGCCGCCAGAGCCGCATTCGCGATATGTTAGCTGGGTGGCGCGCGCATCATGGTGAGGTCGCTCGCAACAGTTTCCAGCGCTTGCTGGCAACGCCGGTATCCAGTGCCATGACCTGGCTGGTGATTGGGATCGCGCTCGCATTACCTGCCAGCTTGTATGTCGGCTTGATCAATATGCAGGCGTTAGGTGAAGCATGGGATAGCACGGCGCGTCTTTCCTTGTATTTGAAAATGGATGTCGATGACGCGCGCGGCAAGGCATTGGCCGAGGCGTTGCGCAAGGATAGCGAGCTGGTCGCGGTGCAGTTCACGGATCGCGCATCAGCGCTGGCCGAATTCCGGGCGATCTCCGGCTTTGGTGATGTGCTGGACGGGCTGGATGAAAACCCGTTACCGGCATTGATCACGGTGGAGCCGGTTGCCGGTTTGTCGGCAGAACATCTCGGGCAGCTGCAACAGCGGTTGTCAGCCTTGCCTGAGGTCGAGAGTGCGCAGCTGGACCTGGAATGGGTGCAGCGTTTGTATGCCTTGGTGAAACTGGGCCAGCGCCTGGCGATCACCCTGGCGGCGCTGTTGGCGCTGGGCGTGATCCTGGTGATTGGCAATACCATCCGGCTGGCGATCGAAAGCCGGCGTGACGAGATCGTGGTGATCAAGCTGGTTGGTGGTACGGACGCGTTCGTGCGGCGGCCCTTCCTGTATACCGGATTGTGGTATGGCGTTGGCGGGGGGTTGTGCGCCTGGCTGGTTGTTGCGATCAGCCTGTGGGTGATGAGCGGGCCGGTCGCGCGCCTGGCTGGCCTGTATGGCAGCGAATTCAGCCTCGATGGCCTGGGCCTGGTCGCAACCCTGCTGCTATGGTTGAGCGGCGGCCTGTTGGGCTTGGCCGGGGCCTGGCTGGCGGTGGCCAGGCATCTGGGCGACATCGAGCCAAAATAGCAATCTATTGTTTTTAAAGGAAATTTATTTTCTTTCTGCGGGCGCCTCCGTGGGAACCGTGGGCGGGTTTAGCACTCTAATGCAACGAGTGCTAAAATGGCCTCGCTTAACAGGAGGGTTCGCCCATATGTCCACTGAGCTGCAAGTTGTTCCTCGCACATTGCCAACACCCGGCGATAGCTTGGGTGCTTACCTGCAGGCCATTGGCCGGTTTGAGGTGCTGTCGGCGGAAGAAGAGCGCCGGCTGGCCGAGGACCTCTATTACCGCAATAACCTGGATGCGGCCCAGCAACTGATTTTTTCACACCTGCGCTTTGTGGTGCACATTGCCCGCAGCTATAACGGCTATGGCCTGCCATTGGCTGACCTGATCCAGGAAGGCAATGTTGGCCTGATGAAAGCCGTGCGGCGTTTCAACCCGGAGAAGGGCGTGCGCCTGGTGTCGTTTGCGGTGCACTGGATCAAGGCCGAAATCCACGAATTCATCCTGCGCAACTGGCGCATCGTCAAGGTGGCCACGACCAAGGCCCAGCGCAAGCTGTTTTTCAATTTGCGCAGCGCCAAGAAAGACCTGGCCTGGCTTAATCGCGATGAGGCCGAGGCGATTGCCGATGAGTTGGGCGTCAGCCTCAAGGATGTCGAGATCATGGAAGGGCGCATGTCAGGCCATGACATGTCGTTTGATCCCGCCGAGAGTGATGACGAGGACAGCGCCTATGCGCCGGCCGCGTGGCTGGAAGACAACCGTTATGATCCCGCACTGCAACTGGAAGCCGCGGACTGGGAAAGCGATGCGCAGGACCGGTTGCTGTCTTCACTGGAAGGGCTGGATGCGCGCAGCCGCGACATCCTGAATCGTCGCTGGCTGGTGGAAGAGAAGGCCACCTTGCACGAGTTGGCCGCCGAGTATGGTGTGTCAGCCGAGCGCATTCGCCAGCTGGAAGCCGCTGCCATGAAAAAATTGCGGGCTTCGATGGAAGCCTGCTGAATGCCAGTTGACCAGGACGAGCAAAAGGCCTGCTAATGCAGGCCTTTTGCATTTGGGCAGAATGCTTTCTGGTAACATGAGCAAAGGTTTTCCGGGTAAAAATCATGAAAAATGCACTTGTCACAAACCAGCAGAAAACGTTTTTTGATGTTTTCGGCTACCTTGTGTTCCCGGGCTTGTTTCGTGAGCGTATTGCTTCCATCACGGAAGCATTTGATGCCATGTTTCGTGAGCATGAAAAAGATATTGTGCCGTGGCGTCATGTTGTGCATGGCGAACAGCCTCGCTACATCATGCCGGGCACGGTGGATCGTTCAGTAGAAATAAAGGCGCTTTCTGAAGATCCCTTGCTGAGAGGCATGATTGACAGTCTCTTGGGAATTCCCAATCAGCTGATTGGCACGGATGGCAATATTTATGAGTGCGGTACACGCTGGCATACAGACATTACAGGACTGCCCTATAACTGCCGCAACCTCAAGGTGATTTTTTATCTCGACCCGATGCGTGCTGGTGAGGATGCTTTTCGTATTATTCCCGGTAGTCACAATCATACTGACCGGTTTGCGAAAAGCCTTAAGCAGACAATCAAAACAGTTCAGGACACAATGGGAATAGAAGTCGACCAAGTGCCCAGCATGGAGCTGCCGACAGAGCCTGGGGATGTGGTCTTGTTCGATGCCCGCGCATGGCACTGCGTGCCTTATGCAGGAAATCGCCGGCGCATGATGTCATTTATTTTTGCGGACAAGGATTACGTGCCGCAAGAAACCAATATCTTCGATTATCAATAAAGGCCCACCATGCAGTTCTGGCAATCCATTTCCTATAACAGCCCGGAAGATTGTGTTGAGCTGGCTAAAACCGCTGAGCAAGCGGGATTTGATGGCGTGAGCCTGGCGGAGCATATCTTTCACCCGATGCATCTCACGTCGAAACATCCCTACAGCCCTGAGGATGCCCCGGCGTTTGAAGTGCATGAGTTATGGGCCGAAGTGTGGACAACCATCACGGCCATGGGCATGGCAACAGCGCGTTTGCAGTTTGCCACTGCCGTGAATGTGTTGCCGCTGCATAACCCGTTTGAAATCGCCAAAACCACCGGCACGGTGGCCCGGTTGACGAATAACCGTGTCGCGCTGGGCTGTGGCGCTGGATGGATGAAAGAAGAGTTCGATGCTTTCGGTGTTGATTTCCATACGCGTGGCAAGCGTTTTGATGAATCGATCCGTTTGTTGCACAAATTGTGGACGGGGAAACCGGTTACCTTCCATGGTGATTTTTTCCATGTCGATGATGTGATCATGGTGCCGCCGCCCACTAAACCGGTGCCGATCTGGGTTGGTGGTCGATCGACAGCGGCCATCCGGCGTGCCGCCTTGCAAGCCGATGGCTGGATGGCGACCGGCGAGCCCATTGATGAGACAATCCGCATCATGCAGGCAATCAAGACATTGCGAGCCGAGGCTGGCCTGCAAGGGCCGTTCGAGATGATGGCGATACAGCCGTTTGCGACATTGACGCCAGCCACGGTGCGTGAATTGGCTGATGCGGGCGCAACCAGCATCAAGAACTTTACTTTCTGTTTCGTGATGGAAAACCCGAAGGCCTCCTTGCAGGAAAAACAGGCATACCTGCAGCAGGTTGGCGATTCCTTTATCAGTCAATTCCGGTGAATCCCATGGCACAACTGTTTATTGGTCTTGCTGGCGTGAGCGGGTTCCTCGCCGTGGCGCTCGGGGCGTTCGGGGCACATGCATTAAAACAGCGCCTGCCGGAAGACTTGCTGGCGATTTATCACACAGCCGTGCAATACCAGTTCTGGCACACTGCTGCGTTGTTGGCCGTGGGGCTGCTGTTGCTGCATTTCCCGCAGCAGGTGTTGTTGAAATACAGCGGCTGGGCATTTGTGGCGGGCGTTGTGATTTTTTCCGGCAGCTTGTATGTGTTGGCGTTCACGGGCACGCGCTGGCTGGGCGCGATTACCCCGATCGGTGGCGTGGCATTCCTGCTGGGTTGGGCATTGCTGGCATTGGCCATGTTCAGAAAGCTCGCATGACGGACGCGCAAGCAGCAGAACATCGCCGCAGCATCCGCAGTTTTGTGGTGCGTGCAGGCCGTATGACGGATGCACAAAAGCGCGCTGTGGCAGAAGGCATGCCGCGTTGGGGGTTTCCGGTAGACGCTGGCTGCATGGATCTTGCTGCCGTCTTCGGGCGCGTTGCGCCGGTCACACTGGAGATTGGTTTTGGCATGGGGCATTCGTTGCTTGAGAATGCTGGCCAGCATCCTGGGCGCGATTTTATCGGCATCGAAGTGCATCCACCGGGCGTGGGTACCCTGCTGTCAGGTATGGAGGAGCAGGGCATCCACAATATCCGCGTGGCCCAGCATGATGCGGTGGAAGTGCTGGAGCGTTGCATCGCAGATAACACGCTCGATACAGTGCAATTGTTCTTTCCTGATCCCTGGCACAAGAAACGCCATCACAAGCGACGCATTGTGCAGCCGCAGTTTGTGCAGCTGCTGCGCCGTAAATTGAAAATAGGCGGCCGCTTCCATATGGCGACGGATTGGGAGCCATATGCCCAGCACATGCTGGAAGTGATGGAATCTGCGGAAGGCTTCCGCAATGAAGCCGGAGAAGGGCAGTTTTCACCGCGCCCGGCTGACAGGCCGGTGACCAAGTTCGAACGCCGCGGTGAGCGACTGGGTCATGGCGTTTGGGACCTGATCTACCAGCGCATCACATAAAGGCCTGCAGCACGGTGTCGAGGTGCCGGAAGCCTTGCTTCGTGGTGGCCAAGCGCGAGCTATCGTTGACCAGTAAGCCTTGCGCGCGCAATCGCGCCAGCGTGTCCGCCACGTATGACAACGGTAAGCCCGTGCGTTCAGTAAACCAGTCTGCTGGTACACCATCACGCAAGCGCAAGGCATTCATGAAAAACTCTACCGGCAATTCTTCCTGGCTGACCACAGCTTCACCCGCCAGGTACGGTTTTTGTCTATCCAGGTAATCGGCAGGCAGCCGTGTTTTCCAGCGCCGCACCATGCGGCCATCCAACAGGCTGTGTTTGCCATGGGCGCCGGCACCGATACCGATGTAATCCCCGAATGACCAGTAATTCGTGTTGTGCCGGCTGTGTTCGTTGTCGCGTGACCATGCCGAGACTTCGTACTG
>SBFY01000080.1 GCA_006227085.1 Gammaproteobacteria bacterium | reverse complement strand
TAGGTGGCGTAGTTGATGATTTCCTGCATGCGGATGTGCGTCCAGTATTCGGACAATCCGGTAAACGTAATCGGGAAGGTGTCATTCGCAAATCCCGGATCAATGCCGTTGTTGAAGCATGTGGCGTGGCCTTGCTCACAGGCTTGCTTGATGGGTTCGGCAATGAAGGCGACATCAGGATTGTCCGGGTATTGCAGCATGAACAGCGATGAGGCAACCACATTGATGCCGGCCCGCAGGCAACGTGCCTGGTCTTCGGCGGCTTCCATCAGGCGGGTTTCCGAATGCGCGGTGTACACCACGCAATCCGGCTTGAGGGCCAGCACGGCGTCAATATCGGTCGAGGCGATCACGCCGCTGGGGCTGTCCAGGCCAGCCAGTGCGGCCGCATCCTGGCCGGCTTTGGCTTCGCTGCTGACGATGTGGCCAACCAGTTCCAGTTCAGGGTGGTTCAGTACAGCACGGATGGCATATTTGCCCACATTGCCCGTGCCCCAGGTGACGACTGTGTAGCCCATGGTTATTGCCTCACTGTGATATTTTTCTGCATACGCTTATAGGTGCTGGCCGGATCAGGCCCAGGCAGGCTAGCATGGTGATGCGTGTTGCGGGGGGAGTGTTTCAGGATGGTAACGAATCCGGGAATCGTGCCTGTGTAGGCTGGTGGCATCCGCATCGATCAGGAGCAGTGTGATGGCATATCGCGTGGTGCAGTGGGCGACGGGTAATCTCGGGCGGGCAGCGATAGAAGGCATTCTCTCCCATCCGGATCTTGAGCTGGCGGGTGTCTGGGTGCACAGCCCGGCCAAGGTCGGCAAGGATGCGGGTGAGCTCTCCGGTCATCCGGAGCGGGTGACCGGCATCAAGGCCGTGCATGGGCTGGATGCGGTGATTGCGATCAAGCCCGATTGCGTGATCTACAGCCCCTTGCTGCCGAATGTCGACGAGGTCGCGGCCTTGCTGGCAGCCGGCATCAATGTCGTCACGCCTTTGGGTTGGTTCTATCCGAAACACCTGGATACGGCGGTGATTGATGCCGCCTGTCGTGCCGGCAATGCCACCTTGCACGGTACCGGTATCCACCCCGGCGGCATGACCGAGAAATTCCCGTTGGTGATGTCGGCCTTTTCGCGTGACATTACCTTCGCCAGCTGCGATGAATTTTCCGACGTGCGCACGTACGGCGCACCCGATGTGCTCGAACACATCATGCTGTTCGGCAAGACACGCGAGGAAGCAGCGAAGAGCCCCATGCTCCGTTTCATGGGTAACGGTTTTTGCCAGTCGATCGCGATGGTCGCCGATGCACTGGGGTTTGTGCTCGATGATGGCTTTCGCGCGCAGCACGACATCGCCCTGGCGACAGCGCCGATTGACTCGCCGATGGGGGTCATCGAGCCCGGGCGAGTGGCGGCGCAGCGCTTTACCTGGCACGGCACGGTCAAGGGTGAGCCGGTGATTCGTGCTGCCGTGAACTGGTACATGGGTACGCACGGTATTGAGGACGACTGGTTTGATGGCGCTGCCATTCGTGCCAAAGGCGAATGCTATGAAATGCATATCGAAGGCGACCCTCCCGTGCATGTGATGTTGCACGGTGTGCATCCATCAGCCGATATGGATTGGTCGCAAGCCCAGCAGCGCAATGCCGGTATGGTCGCGACGGCCATGCATTGCGTGAACAGCGTGCCGGCTGTGTGTGAAGCAACAGCCGGTATCAAAACCTATCGTGATCTCCCATTGGTGACAGGAAAGGCGGTATGCAATGAATGCTGAGTACTCAGTGGAATGGCATGAAGCCCATGCCGTGTTCACCATTAACCGGCCAGCCAAGCGTAATGCCCTGACCCGGGCTGTGTTGGAGGGTTTGTCAGCGTGCCTGGACGAGATCGAGCGCCGCGGCCTGAGAGGTCTTGTCGTGACGGGTGCTGATGGGGTGTTTTCAGCCGGTACCGATTTACTGGAAGCATCAACATTATCGATGGCAGAAAGTGAAGCCAAGCTCAATCACGCGCGGGCCTTGTTCATGCGCCTGTATCGATCGTCTATTACCAGCGTTGCCGCCATTGATGGCCTCGCGTATGGCGGTGGCATGGAATTGGCGATGGCTTGTACCTTGCGTGTGGCAGGTCCAACGGCAAGGTTTGCCTTGCCGGAAGTGAAGCTGGCAATCTTGCCAGCCTATGGTGGTACCCAGTTATTGCCTGCCTTGGTGGGCCGCAGTGTGGCGGCGGATTTGCTGTTAACGGGTCGCCCTGTCGATGCGACTGAAGCCAAGGCCATTGGGCTGGTGAATCGATTGGCAGGAAGCGGTGAAAGCACGCTGCAGTCAGCTGAACGTTTGCTGGCCTCCATCACTTGCCATAGCCAGGTAGCCATTGCCCACCTGAGGGCCTGCCTGGCAGCAGCCAGTGACCAGGTCACCGACGAAGGCCTGGCGGTGGAAGCCAGTGCTGCCGCAGCGGCATTGACGAGCGAGGATGTGCAGGAAGGGTTGGCAGCGTTCCTGGAAAAACGGCCAGCACGGTTCAAGCACCGGTAATGGGGAGGAAGATGCAAACACGGCATTGGATGTTGTGCGCGCTATGGCTGCAGGCAACAACGGTGATGGCGCTGGAACCGGATCCGCGGCGCTGGAGCCATTTGCCGATGGATACCCACTTCGGCGGGATTGCCTATGCGCATACCACGGCGGATATCGCCCTCGATCCTGTGCTGCAGGC
>SBFY01000058.1 GCA_006227085.1 Gammaproteobacteria bacterium | reverse complement strand
GCGGATATTGAAAAAGCTGAAAACCAGATCAGGAGAAAATACGGTAATGATGTGCAATTGGTTCGCACAGGGGTGTGTCATCCAGCTATTCCATCAATGCCCTGTTGGTCTGAGATCAATCCGGATTGCCAGGAAATTTTGCGAGGAACCCATGTTGATCTCCTGCCATTTAATGGCTTTGATAACCCGGATAGGGAGCTGAGGAATATGTTGTACAGGCATCACTTCAAGCTGGTGCTCATGATGTGCCCGCCAAAAGATGATTGATAGGACCTATGTTTTGCAAATAAAAAAGGCTAAAGGTTTCCCTTTAGCCCTTTGGTTTGTAGATTGTCTTACTGCCCCTGCTTGATCATCTCCGCACACTTCCAGCCAATCATCATTGCCGGCACATTGGTGTTGCCACCAATCAGGTTCGGCATGATCGACACATCGGCCACGCGCAGGCCTTGCACCTTGTGCACTTTCAGCTGGTGATTGACCACGGCATCTTCACCGTTGCCCATCTTGCAGGTGCTGGTGGGGTGGTAGACGCTGTCGGTGATATTGCGGATCGCGTTATCAATGTCGTCAGCCGACTGCACTTGCTTGCCGGGGGTAATCTCGTCACCAATCAAACCGCCCCAGGATTTTGCGGCCATTAACTCCCGCAAGATGCTGAAGCATTTGCGCAAGGTGACGAGGTCGCTTTCCTGTTCGAGGAAATTGAAATCGATTTTCGGTGCGTCCAGCGGGTTGTCGCTGCGCAGGGTCACGGTGCCTTTGCTGTCCGGGCGCAGTTTGCAGGCGTGCACGGTGACGCCATGCTGCTTCGGCAGCTTCTCGATCAGGCTGGTCATGTAGGCCGGCACAAAGTGGAACTGGATGTCGGGGCGTGTCAGTGACTTGTCACTGCGGCAGAAGCCGCCGGCTTCAATGCCGTTACCGGCGGCGACACCGGTTTTGCTGAACAGGTACTGCAGCGCCACTTTCATTTGCGCGAGCATGCTGTTGGTGATGCCGTTCATGGTGATCGGCTGGGTGACGGCAAAATGCATCACCACATCCAGGTGTTCCTGCAGGTTGTGGCCGACGCCGGGCAGCGCGATTTCGCTTTTGATGCCAACGGCAGCCAGATCATCGGGGTGGCCAATGCCGGACAGTTGCAGGATCTGCGGGTTCTGGATCGCACCGGCTGACAGGATCACTTCGCCATTGTTGTTCAGGTCTGCCGTTTGCACCGATTTGCCGCGCAGGTATTCGACGCCAGTGACGGTATCGCCTTTCAGTACCACGCGTTTCACGTGCGCACCGGTGATCACGGTGAGGTTGGGTCGACCGAGTGCCGGGCGCAAAAACGCTACCGCGGAACTGCAGCGCTTGCCGTCCTTGATCGTGCATTGGAAACGACCGAGGCCTTCCTGTTGCGCACCGTTAAAGTCATCGGTCGGCGGGATGCCGATTTCAGCGCCGGCTTCGATGAATTTGTCGAACAGGATGTTCGGGGTCTGGGCATCATTCACATACAGCGGGCCGCCAGCACCGTGGAAATCATTGGCGCCGCGCACGTTGTCTTCCATCGCCTTGAAATAGGGCAGTACGTCCTTGAACGCCCAGCCGCTGTTGCCGGCAGCGGCCCAGTCGTCGTAATCGCTGGCATGACCGCGGATGTAGACCATGCCGTTGGCGCCGCTGGAGCCACCGAGCATGCGGCCGCGCGGCACATAGATGCGGCGGTTGTTCAGGTGTTTCTGTGGTTCGGAGTAGAACTGCCAGTTCAGCGTCTTGCTTTTGAGGACTTCGGCACAGCCGCCGGGCATATGGATCATCGGGTTGGAGTCCTTGGGGCCGGCTTCCAGCAGCAGGACTTTCTTGTTCGGGTCTTCCGACAGGCGGCCGGCCACTGCGCAACCGGCTGAGCCGGCACCGATGACGATGTAATCAAACATGCTGTGTCCCCTGGGTGTGCAAGGATGATCGTGTTTTTATGAGGGCGCCATTGTAATGCGATTGCCGGGGATGGGCGATGACGGGGCGGTAATGCTGGCCTGCGTGTTGATTGGCCGCAGGGCAACCCCTACCATAGACGCCCTCGATGACCGACCAGCCATTCCCAGGATATTCCCATGAGCGTCCCGCGTACTGTTCCTGCCCTGATTCGCCATGCTGCCAGTACCTTTGGCGCGCAGGTGGCCGTGCAGGATGGCGATATCGCGCTGACCTACAAGGAGCTGGATGCGGCACGTGTGCAGGCGGCGCGGGCGTTCCTGGCGGCGGGTATCCAGAAGGGTGACCGGGTCGCCGTGTGGGCGCCGAACCTGTACGAGTGGATTATCTGCGCGATCGGCCTGCAGACCATTGGTGGCATCCTGGTGCCGCTCAACACCCGCCTCAAGGGAGCCGAAGCCGCCTATATCCTCGAGCGCAGCGGTGCGCGCATGCTGTTCACGGTGACTGGCTTTCTCGGCATCAATTACCCGGATTTGCTGAAAGACCAGAAACTGCCGGCACTGGAAAAGCTGGTGCTGTTCCGTGGTGAGCATGCCGGTGCCCAGCGTTGGCACGACTTCCTGGCCTCCGGCAATGGCGTGGCGGAAGCCGATGTGGTGAAGGCCGAGGCGCAGGTGGGTCCGGATGACATCATGGACCTGCTGTTCACCTCCGGCACCACCGGCAAGCCCAAGGGTGTGATGTGCGCGCATGGCCAGAACATCCAGGTGTTTGAAACCTGGGACAAGGCCGTGGGC
>SBFY01000166.1 GCA_006227085.1 Gammaproteobacteria bacterium | reverse complement strand
AGGCGCGCCAGCGCAATCCGTTCGGGGTATGCGATGCGCGCCATTGGCACCTCAGTCTTTCTGGATTTCCTTGAGGGTGCCCTTGGGCAGGACAGAATGCACCCAGGTTTTGTCGAGCATGATTTCAACGCTCTCTGAAATCTTTAAAATCAAGTACTTATCCTTGATTTTTGAGACCCTGCCAAGGATACCGCCAGTGGTAATGATCTCGTCGCCCACTTCCAGTGCCGCCAGCATGCTCTGGGTTTCCTTCTGCTGCTTGCGCTGCGGACGAATGATCATGAAGTACAGGAACAGGGCAAAACCCATGAACATGATGAAAGTGAACATGCCGCCATCCTGGGCACCCTGGGTACCGGCGGTCTGGGCATGGGCAGAGGAAATCAGCTCGATCATGGAAGGCTCTCCGTCAGGGGCAATAAACCAGCAAAGCGCGCATTCTAGCAGATCACCCCGCCCTACAGACCGCAAGCCTGCAGGTCATATTCCATGATTTGCGGGGCATGGTCGGAAAAGCGCTCGCCGGTATAAATCGCGGCACGCTTCACGGCTTTTTCCAGCCCCGGCGTGATCATCTGGTAATCGAGGCGCCACCCGACATTCTTCGCCCTCGCCTGCCCGCGCTGGCTCCACCAGGTGTACTGGTCGGGCTGTTGGTTAACCAGCCGGAATGAATCAATGTAGCCCAGCTCACTGTAGACACGATCCAGCCAGGCACGCTCTTCCTGGGTGAAACCGGAGTTTTTCAGGTTGCCCTTCCAGTTCTTGAGATCGATTTCCTTGTGGCACATGTTCCAGTCGGCACAGATGATGAACTCACGGCGTTTTCGCCGAAGGGCGGCCAGATGCTGGTAAAGGTCCTCGATAAAAACCAGCTTGCGGGCCTGCCGCTCTTCACTGGCCGAACCGGACGGCACATACATCGACACCACGCTCAGGCCGGGAAAGTCGACTTGCAACCAGCGGCCTTCGTTATCCATCGGCTCCCAACCGACCGTGGTATGCACTTTTTCCGGCTTCTGGCGGGTATAAATGGCGGTACCGCTATAGCCCTTTTTTTCGGCATCGTTGTAAAAGCAGTGATATCCCTGTGGGCAGAACACGGCATCGGTCAGCTGGTGTTCTTGTGCCTTGGTTTCCTGGATGCAGACGACATCGGCATCCTGGCTGGCCAACCAGTCAAAGAAGCCTTTGTCACGGGCCGAACGGATACCGTTGGCGTTAAAGGTGATGACGTTCAAGGCAGCCTCCGGAAAAGACAAACGGCGTCACAATACGGACAAACGGGTGGATGATCAAAAGCGGGCTATATTACAATCCGGCAAGACTAAAAATAAAACCCAATAAAAATAAGCAATTAACCCCCTATCACACAGGTAATGCCGGCATGCCACGCCTTGATGTCCCGATCGTCGTTGTCGACGATGCCCGCTTCAGCAACACCATGATCGGCAAGACCATCCGCTCCGGCGGTTATACCAATATCCGCCATGCCACCTCGGCCAGCGAAGCCCTGAAACTGCTGGAAGAAGCCCCTGCCGATATCCTGATTGCTGACTGGCTGATGCCGGAAATGGACGGCCTGCAGCTGGCCCAACGCGTGCGCCAGATCGATGAAACCGGCAGCCACTACACCTACGTGATCCTGCTGACCGCCAAAGAAGGCAACGAAGCCCTGTCCAAGGCCTTCGAAGAAGGCGTGGATGATTTCATCAACAAATCCGAGATGAATACCCAACTGCTGCCACGCATCAGTGCGGCACAGCGTTCAGTCGACATCGTCAATCGCCTGATGAAAGAAAACCAGGTGCTGCTGGATGCCAACCAGAAGTTGCGCAACCTCAGTACGGTCGATTCACTGACCGGCCTCGGCAACCTGCGCTATTGCATCCGCAAGTTGCGCGACACCCTCAAGCACACCGAAGGTCGCGAAGGAGCAACCTGTTACCTGCTGCTCAACATGAGCAACTTCCCGGAATTGGAAAAGCGCCTTTCCCGTGAAATCACCGACCAGATCAGCATGGGCATCGGTCGCCGCCTGCGCCAACTGGTGCGTCCGCTGGATGTGGTCTCACGTATCAGCAGCTATGAATTCGCCATCATCATGCATGTGGCTGATAGCGGCCATTGCGTACCGAGCAGCTTCAAGCGCTTGTTCGAGAGCCTGAACAACAAGGAATTCAAGACTTCCGCTGGCTTCGTTCCTGCGCAAGTGGCGCTGGGCGTGGTCTATGCCGACAAGAAAACCGGCGTGCCTGATGCCGAAGCGATGATGATGCAAGGCAAGAAACTGATCGAACAGTCCAACAGCGCAGGCAAGATCGTGATTGCCGCTTACCGGCCGTGACCCTTACCCGCTGGCATCAGCCAGCGGTTTGCGCCCCATCAATCGGTACCACCGAACCGCTCATGTAGCGCGCTTCATCGGAAGCGATAAACGCCACCAATGCCGCAATTTCTGACGGCTGTGCAAAACCGAAAAACGACATCAGCTTGTCGATCAGTCGTGGCGTGGCATCTTTCGGGAAATTGGCCGTCGCTGCCAATGGTGTGTTCACCGCGCCCGGACACACCGCATTCACGCGGATGCCGCGCTCGGCCACTTCCATCGCCAGCGATTTGGTCAGCATCGCCACACCTGCCTTGGTGACACCATAGGGAATGGCATAGGCCTGACCGACCAGGGCCGCACTGGATGCCATGTTGATGATATTGCCCTTGGTTTTTGCCAACTCAGGCACCGCGGCCTGGCACAGGAAAAACACCGAGGTCAGGTTCACCTGCAGGACTTTCTGCCAGGCCTCCGGCGTGATCTCTTCAATGCGCCCCGTCACCAGGATGCCCGCGATATTGCACAGCACATCCAACTGGCCGAATGCGGCAACGGTTTTCGCCACCACCTCATGGCAGGCCGCTGGCTGGCTCAAATCCACCACGGCTGATTGCACCCGCGCCGTGTCGGCCATGCCCGCCACCGTTTCGCCCAAGCCCTTGGCATTGATATCCACCAGGAAAACCTTGGCGCCCTCTGCATAAAAGCGCTCAGCCGTCGCCCGCCCAATCCCGGAACCTGCCCCGGTGACCAATACCACTTTGCCTGTGAACCGTGCCGACATGGAAAACCCCTTGCTGGATACCCTTTAATAAACCGTCATTATCTTAATGCAAACCGCTTGCTATGCTGTCAGCAGAACCTCAGGAGAAGCCCCATGACTGACCTGCACGAACTCGAAGCCATCAAGCGCCTCAAGCACGCCTACTTCCGCGCCCTCGACAGCAAGAACTGGGCGCTGATGCGTGAATGCCTGGCCGAAGAATGCATTGCCCGTTACGACGGTGGCAAATACAGCTTCGATGGCCGCGACAAGATCATCGCGTTCTTTGGCCAGTACATGGATCCGCCGACCATGATCACCCTGCACCAGGCCCATCACCCGGAAATCGATTTTGTTTCCGCCGACAAGGCCACCGGTATCTGGTACCTGCAGGACATGGTCATCAACCTGCAGAACAACACCACCCTGCGCGGCGCCGGTTTTTACCATGACGAATACGTCAAGCGCGATGGTCGCTGGCAAATCAGCCTGACCGGTTATGAGCGCACCTTTGAGGAAATCGAGCAACGCGGCGACACGCTCAAGCTCACCCATAACCGGTTTGCGAAAAAATAACCGTTATTGGGCCTTTTCCGCCCCCGGCATGCCGGACATATAACCGAACTCTTCGACCCGCTCGCTGATGCGCCAACCCTGCGGGGTGCGCACCAGCTTGTCGACATACCACAGGCCAAGGAAAGCCACCTGATGGCCGCCCTTGCCATCGGGCATTTGCATCGGGTTGTGGCACATGGTCCGTGCCGTCGCGGTATCGCCACTGAGCTTGACCTGGCTGTTGGCAATCAGGTGCTGGGTCATCGGGAACATCGGCAGGGTTTTTTTCAGCCACTCGCGGACACTGTCACGGTCACCGGCAATGCCGCCCATGGCGGTGTAGTCGATATGGGCATCAGCGGTGAACAAGGCATCAAAGCGGTCAAAATCCTGCTTGTCGATCACATCGCAGTACTCGACCAGCAGGTCATTGATCTCCAGGCGGTCAGACAGCGTTTGCAGGTCCATTGGCATGGCAAATCCCCTTGGGCAGTCAATTCGGGCATAATTAGGCACCCTTTTAGCTGTGCCTGTTGATGGGCACCTTTTCACAAGCACGATAGCAGGACAAGTTACCGATGAGTCAGACAGCCGCCCCTTCTGGCATCAAAGCCACCCTCGACCAGAACATCGCCCAGTTCACCGCCCCCGGCGCCCCCTGGGAGCTTGATCGCCTGACCCTGCATGGGCACGAATACACCATCTACAAGAATGCCCCGGCCACCTTGCGCGCCCTCACCGACGCCGGCCGCAACCACGGTGACAACCCCTTCATCGTCTACGAAGGCGAACGCCTCTCCTTCAACCAGTTTTTCAACCTGGCCGACCGCATGGCCAACCAACTGGCTGGCAAATACGGCATCAACCCGGGCGACCGTGTGGCCATCTGCATGCGTAACTACCCGGAATGGATGGCCGCCTTTGTCGCCATCACCGGCATGGGTGCGGTAGTGGTCCCGATGAACAGCTGGTGGCAGCAACGTGAACTGGTCTACGGACTGGAAGACTCCGGTGCCCGCCTGGTGTTCTGTGACCAGCAGCGTTTCGATTACATCGCCGACCATGTGGCCAAGGCCGACGATCTCGTGGCAGTCGTCGTGCGTGCAGATCATGTGCCGGCTGACCATAATGCGGTGTCGCTGGAAACCTTCCTCGAAGGCGCGGTTGCCAGCATGCCCCAGAACCCTATCCAGCCTGACGACCTGGCCATGATCATGTACACCTCCGGCACCACTGGCACACCGAAAGGCGCTGCGTCCACACACCGGGCGATCGGCCAGGCCATTTACAACTTCGAATTGGGTGGCACGGTGGCTGCGATGGCCAATATGGACCTGATCGGCAAGATGCTGGCCAAGGGGTATCCGCAAACGGCCCTGCTCGCTGTGCCGCTGTTCCATGTCAGCGGCTGCCATTCGCTGTTCCTGCTGTCGCTGCGCGCTGGCCGCAAGATCGTGATGATGTACAAATGGAGTGCCGAGAAAGCCCTGGAGCTGATCGAGAAAGAGCGCGTCACCTCGGTCAGTGCCGTACCCAGCATGCTGATTGACCTGCTCAACCACCCGAAATTCGGTGACTACAAAACCGACAGCCTGTTTGCCGTGGGCGGTGGTGGCGCGGCACAACCAGCCAAGCTCTCCGGCATGTTGCAGAAGCAGATTCCTGACAGTTTCCCCGGCACCGGTTACGGCATGACCGAAACCAATGCCACCGGTTATTCCTGCACTGGCGCGGCCTATCACTACAAGCCACGCAGTGCCGGCACTTCAACGCCGATCGTTCAGACCCGTATCTGCGATGAAAACGGTCACGAACTACCGCCCGGCCAGCCCGGTGAAATCTGGCTGAAAACGCCGACCATGGTTGAAGGCTACTGGAACCGTCCCGATGCCACCGCTGAAACCTTCCGCGGCGGCTGGGTCGTCACCGGCGACATCGGTTACCTCGATGACGAAGGCTTCATCTTCCTGGTCGATCGCGCCAAGGACATGATCATTCGCGGCGGCGAGAACATTGCCTCTGCCGAAGTGGAAGCCGCCATCTACGAACATCCGGATGTGCAGGAAGTCGCGGCGATTGGCCTGCCACACGAACGCCTCGGCGAAGAACTCGCGGTGGTGGTGAAACCCAAACCGGGTGCCACACTCAATCCCGACGCCATCAAGGCACACACGGCAGAACGCCTGGCTGCGTTCAAGGTGCCTGCGCATGTGGTGATCGAAACCGGCGAGCTACCGAAAAATGCCACCGGCAAAGTCTTGAAGAAAGCGTTGAAAACCCAGGTCATGCAACAGCTGGGCATCAACGAGTAACTGTCATTACACCCAGAACGGACGAACCATGAGCACTGAGACTGAAAAAGCCAAACCGGCCAAACCCCGCAAACTGTCTTCCATCCAGAAATGGGATATCGAGACCGATGTCGCCATCGTCGGCTTTGGTGCTGCGGGCGCCTGCTCGGCGATCGAAGCGGCCGAAGCCGGTGCCGATGTCACCATCTTTGAACTGGCCAGTTCCAGTGGCGGTTCCACCGCCCTGTCGTCTGCTGAAATCTACATGGGCGGCGGTACCCGCGTGCAGAAAGCCTGCGGCATCGAAGACGACAAGGAAGACATGTTCAAATTCCTGATGATGTGCGGCGGCAAGCAAGCCGATGAAGCCAAGGTACGCGCCTACTGCGACGGCAGCGTTGACCACTTCAACTGGCTGGTGGCCCACGGCATGCCGTACAAGGATTCGCTGTATAACCATCGCGCCATCATGGCACTGACCGATGATTGCCTGCTCTACACCGGCAATGAAAAGGCATGGCCATTCAAGGATAACGCCAAGCCAAGCCCGCGCGGCCACAACCTGCAAGTGGAAGGCGATAATGGCGGCCCGCTGTTCACGAAAATCATCACCGAACAAGTCGAAAAACTCGGTGTGAAAGTGCATTACGAAGCGCGCGCATTGACGCTGATCACCGACGACCACGGTGAAGTGTGCGGCCTGATCGTGCGCATCGACCAGCAAGAGAAAACCGTGCGCGCACGCCAGGGCGTGATCCTGTGCGCCGGCGGCTTCATCATGAACAAGGACATGCTGAAAAAATATGCCCCGGGCATCGTGGACAACGAAACCCCGATCGGCAACCCCGGTGATATGGGCAGCGGCATCCTGATGGGCCTGGGCGTTGGTGCAGCTGCCATCAACATGAATGAGTTTTTCATCAGCCTGCCGTTTTACCCACCGGCACAAACCACCTTCGGTATTTTCGTGAACAACCAGGGCCAGCGCTTCATCAATGAAGACTGCTACCACGGCCGCGTCGGTTGGCATGCTTTCCAGCAGCCGGGTAACCGCATTTACCTGATCCTGCCGGTCGATGATTTCAAGGCGCCCGATTACCTGTTTGCCGACATTTGCGGCACCGGTGAAACGGTCGAAGAACTCGAAGCCGAAATCGATGTACCGAAAGGCATGCTCGAGCACACCATTGCCTACTACAACGAACACGCCAAAAACGGCGAAGACCCGTTGTTCCATAAATCGGCTGAATGGCTGCGCCCGCTGGAAGGCGCACTGGTCGCACTCGACTGCAGCTATGGCCGTGGTGCCTTCTGGCCCTGCTTTACCCTCGGTGGTCTCGACACGCTGCCCACCGGCGAAGTGAAAACACCGGAAGGCGATGTCATTCCCGGCCTGTATGCCGCCGGTCGTACCGCCTGCGGCATTCCCCGTACCGGTGCCGGCTATGGCAGCGGCATGTCGGTCGGTGATGCCTCGTTCTTTGGCCGCATGGCAGGCAAATCGGTTGCCGCTCGCGGCAAGGCATAAGCGCCCTTACCGGCGACTGGGGCGTCACCTGAACGGGTGACGCCCTTTTTACTCACCTCAGGCAGACTGCGCGCATGGACAAAATCGGTGTGTTATTCGTTTGCCTTGGCAACATCTGCCGCTCACCTTCGGCACAAGGCATCTTCGAGCAGCGTGTGCACGCTGCCGGACTGTCGGATCGCTTCCTGATCGATTCCTGCGGTACCGCCAGTTTCAATGTCGGCAAGCACCCGGACCCGCGTGCTGTCGCCGCGGCCAGTGCCCGTGGCTATGACATCGGCAACCAGGTTGCCCGCCAGATCCACGATGATGACTATGCCAAACACCAGCACATCCTGGTGATGGACCATGTCAACATGACCAATGTGAAAGCGTGGGCACCGAAAGGCTATGCTGGCCACATCGATTT
>SBFY01000117.1 GCA_006227085.1 Gammaproteobacteria bacterium | reverse complement strand
GGAACCCATACCACGATAGGCCTTGTAGGTACGGCCCTGGTACAACTCCACTTCTCCCGGCGCTTCTTCGGTACCGGCCAGCAAACTGCCCAGCATGACGGCATGCGCACCTGCAGCAATCGCCTTGGCGATATCACCGGAGTAACGGATACCGCCATCAGCGATCACCGGCACACCGGTACCTTCGAGGGCTTTCACAACATTGGCCACCGCACTGATCTGCGGCACACCGATACCCGTCACGATACGGGTCGTGCAAATCGAACCCGGGCCAATACCGACTTTCACACCATCAGCACCGGCTTCCAGCAAGGCACGGGCTGCATCGGCCGTGGCAATATTGCCGCCAATGACCTGCATCTGCGGGTACATTTTCTTGATGCGTTTGACGCGCTCGAGCACATTGCGCGAATGGCCATGTGCGGTATCCACCACGATCACATCGACACCGGCTTCCACCAGCGCCGCCACGCGGTCATCGGTATCAGGACCCACACCCACCGCTGCGCCCACGCGCAACTGGCCGGCACTGTCCTTGGAGGCATTGGGGTAACGACGTGATTTCTCGAAATCCTTCGCCGTGATCATGCCCTTCAGGTTGAAGTCATCGTCGACCACCAGCACTTTCTCGATGCGGTGCTGGTGCAGGAGTTGCTTGACGTTATCGCCCGCCGCCCCTTCCTTGACGGTCACCAGTTTCGGCTTCGGCGTCATCACACTGGAGATCGGTGCATCACGATTTGTCTGGTAACGCACATCCCGGTTGGTCACGATGCCGACCAGGTGTCCCTGGTCCAGTACCGGTACACCGGAAATGTTGTAGATGTCTTTCAGGGCCAGCAAATCCGCCACCGTGGCATTGGCATCAATGGTGATCGGATCCTTGACCACACCACTCTCGAATTTTTTCACCGCCCGCACATGACGCGCCTGTTCCTCAATCGTCATGCTCTTGTGGATGATGCCGATGCCACCTTCCTCGGCCAGCGCAATCGCCAGACGGGATTCGGTCACCGTGTCCATGGCCGAGGAGACCAGCGGGATTTTCAGGGTGATGTCACGCGTCAGGCGGGTTTCGAGCGAGACGTCCTTGGCAGTGACGTCCGAATAGGCCGGCAGGAGTAGGACATCATCAAAGGTGAGTGCTTCCTCAACGATTCGCAGCATAGGTGCTCGCCCGGGTATGTGAAGAGGCGTTGCATTATAATCCGGGGCAGCCAGACGGTAAACCGGATTCCCCATGACCGACAGCCGCCCCACCCTCACCGTAAGCCAGCTCACCCGCCAGGCCCGTGGCCTGCTGGAAGAATGCTTCCCGGCGGTCTGGGTGGAAGGGGAACTGTCCGGCCTCAGCACCCCCGGCTCGGGACATTGGTACTTCACCCTCAAGGACGATGAGGCGCAGGTCAGCTGCAGCATGTTCCGGCGCCAGAATATCCGCGTCCGTACCCCGGTCACTAACGGCATGCAGGTGCTGGTGCGGGGGAAAATCAGCCTGTATGAGCCCCGCGGCCAGTTCCAGCTCATCATCGAGCACCTGGAAGATGCAGGCCTCGGTGCCTTGCAACGCGCCTTCGAGGCCCTCAAGGCCCAACTGCAGGCCGAGGGCCTGTTTGCGCAAGCCCGCAAGCGCCCATTACCGAAACTGCCCCGCCATATCGGCGTGGTGACCTCGCCCACTGGCGCGGCCATACACGACATCATCACCGTATTGCGGCGACGCTTCCCGGCCATGCGCATCACCGTTTTCCCGACCCTGGTGCAGGGTGAGTCCGCCCCCAGGCACATTGTCGCTGCCATCGAACGGGCCAACCGCCTTGGCAGCCAACTGGATATCCCGCTGGACCTCCTCATCGTCGGTCGCGGCGGCGGCTCGCTGGAAGACCTCAACGCCTTCAACCAGGAAATCGTGGCCCGCGCGATTGCCGCCAGCCACCTGCCGGTCGTGTCCGCCGTCGGGCATGAAGTGGATATCACGATTGCCGATCTCGTGGCCGATGCCCGCGCTGCCACACCCTCTGCCGCCGCCGAGCTGGTCAGCCCGGATCGCGGGGAATGGTTGGCCTCCATCCGTTACCAACAGCAACGACTGCTGCGGCAATGGCAGCACCAGCATCACAATCGCCAGCAACACCTGGACTGGCTCAGTCGCCAACTGCGCCACCCTGGCGAGCAATTGCAGCGGCAACGTGACACCGTGCAAGGACTGGCACAGCGACTGCATAACGGGCTACAGCAAGCCCTGCGTAACCGGCAGCACCAGGTATCCACCCTGCGCGCGCACTGCCTGCAACACAATCCTGCGGCCACCCTCCGCCAGATACGCCAGCACGTACGGCAGCAACAACAGCAATTACTCCAGCAGATGCGGAATCACCAACAGCGTTGCCAATGGCAGCTGGCCAGCCAGGCGCAGCTGTTGAACTCACTGAGTCCCTTGGCCACGCTGGGCCGGGGTTATGCGATCGTGCGTGACCAGCAACACGCGATTTTGCGCAGCGGCAAAACCCTTGCCGCTGGCGACACGATCAGTGCACGGCTTGCCGAGGACACCCTGCACTGCACCATTAACCGGATCACACCCAACAAGGACTGAACCATGTATATCGCCATCAAACACCTGCACATGTTGACTGCCGTCATTTCCATCGTGGGTTTCATCATTCGTGGCATTGGCATGATCAATGATGCCGGCTGGATGAAACACAAACTGGTCAAGATCCTGCCGCATGTGAACGACACCATCCTGCTGTGCAGTGCCGCCTACCTGGCCATCAGCATCCAGCAATACCCGTTTACCACCGACTGGCTGACGGCAAAAGTCATCGGCCTGCTGGTGTACATCGGACTGGGACTGGTCGCATTGCGTTTCGGCAAAAGCAAACCGGTGCGTATCGCGGCCTGGTTGCTGGCGATTGCAACGTTTGTGTATATCGCCGGGGTCGCCAGGACTCACCTGCCATTATTTTTCCTGTGACAAGACAGGCATAAAAAAGCCGGCAAATGCCGGCTTTTTTATGCGCACCATTAACCCAGCGGTCGCATATGCGGGAACAGCAACACATCACGGATGGAAGCCGAATCGGTCAACAGCATCACCAATCGGTCGATACCAATGCCTTCGCCGGCAGTGGGCGGCAAACCATATTCCAGCGCGGTGACATAGTCGGCATCAAAATGCATGGCTTCGTCATCACCCGCTTCTTTTTCTTCCACCTGCTTGCGGAAACGTTCGGCCTGATCCTCGGCATCATTCAACTCGGAGAAACCGTTAGCCAACTCACGGCCACCGACAAAAAACTCGAACCGGTCGGTGACGGCCGGATTGTCATCATTACGACGTGCCAACGGTGACACTTCTGTCGGGTATTCGGTGATGAATGTCGGCTGCTCCAGTCGATGCTCAACCGTTTCCTCAAAGATCATGGTCTGCACCTTGCCCAGCCCCCAACCCGGCTTCACATCAATGCCGAGTTTTTTCGCGATCGCCGTCGCTGAAGCCATGTCTGACAACTGCTCCGCCGTGATCTCCGGATTGAAGTGCAACACCGAATCAAACACGCTCATACGGGCAAAAGGCTGCGCAAAATCGTAATGCACCGTGCGTGTGACTTCGCCATGCATGTCACGATGGGTATTCACAAATTGCGTGGTCCCCAAGGCACGCTGGGTCACATAACGCAACATGTCTTCCGTGGTATCCATGAGATCACGGTAATCGGCATAGGCCTGGTAGAACTCGATCATGGTGAATTCAGGATTATGGCGCGTTGACAGGCCTTCGTTACGGAAATTGCGGTTGATTTCAAACACGCGTTCAAAGCCACCCACCACCAACCGCTTCAGGTACAGCTCCGGTGCGATACGCAGGAACATTTCCAGGTCGAGCGCATTGTGGTGCGTGACAAACGGACGCGCGGCAGCACCACCCGGAATCGGGTGCAGCATGGGCGTCTCCACTTCCAGGAAATCACGATCGGTCAGGTAATCACGGATGGCGTCGATAACGATCGAACGGGTACGGAACACGCGCCGCGCCTCGTCGTTCATGATGAGATCCACATAACGCTGGCGGTAACGGGTTTCGGTATCGGTCAGGCCATGCCATTTATCCGGTAACGGGCGCAGGGATTTGGTCAACAGATGGGCTTCGCGGATATAGACATACAAATCGCCCTTACCGGATTTGTGCACGGGCCCCTTCACCCAGACGATATCGCCGATATCCCAACCCTTGATGCCAGCCAGCACCGCTTCCGGCAAATCCTTGTCGGCATACAGCTGGATACGACCGCTGGCATCCTGCAGCACCAGGAACGGGCCACGGCGCGCCATGATGCGCCCCGCCACTGCAGCCTGGCGATCCAGCTGTTCCAGCTCCGCCTTTTCCTTGTCACCCAGTTCTGCCTGCAAGGCTTGCGCCAGGCTATCGCGGCGGTACTGGTTCGGGAATGCCACACCTTGCTGGCGTAATTGCGCCAACTTCTGGCGACGCTCGGCAATCAGGTGGTTCTCATTGTGTTGTTCAGACATGACTCTCGACCTTACAAGCCCTGCTTCAGGGACGCTTCAATAAACGGATCCAGTTTGCCATCGAGGACAGCCTGGGTGTTGCGGGTTTCCACGCCGGTGCGTAAATCCTTGATGCGCGCATCATCCAGTACATACGAGCGGATCTGGCTGCCCCAGCCAATATCCGACTTGCTGTCTTCCAGCTTCTGCTGCTCGGAACGGCGCTTCTGCATTTCCAGTTCATACAACTTGGCACGCAGCATTTTCCAGGCCCGATCACGGTTCTGGTGCTGGGAACGTTCCGTCTGGCACGACACCACGGTATTGGTCGGGATGTGCGTCAGGCGCACAGCTGAATCGGTTTTGTTGACGTGCTGGCCACCGGCGCCTGACGCCCGGTAGGTGTCAGTGCGCACATCGGCCGGATTGATTTCGATTTCGATGTCGTCATCCACTTCCGGCGAGACAAACACGGCCGAAAACGAGGTATGACGGCGATTACCGGAATCAAACGGTGATTTGCGCACCAGCCGGTGCACGCCCGTTTCCGTGCGCAGCCAGCCATAGGCATATTCACCTTCAAAGCGCACCGTGGCACTCTTGATGCCAGCCACTTCACCGGCCGAGGCTTCCAGCAATTCCGTCTTGAAACCGTGATCCTCACCCCAGCGCAGGTACATGCGCAGCAGCATTTCCGCCCAGTCCTGCGCCTCGGTACCACCCGAACCGGACTGGATATCGAGGAACGCGTTATTGGCATCCATCTCGCCAGAGAACATGCGGCGGAATTCCAGTGTGGCGAGACTCGACTCCAGCTTGGCGATATCGCTGTCAATCGCCTTCAGCGTGTCTTCGTCATTTTCCTCGCGCGCCATCTCCAGCAGGTCACCGTTATCGGTGATGCCCTGGTCCAGCTCATCGATCGTCTTGACCACGGCCTCCAGTGCCGAACGCTCCTTGCCGAGCGCCTGGGCGCGTTCGGGGTCTTCCCATACCCCCGGCTCGGCCAGCTCCAGCTCTACTTCGGCGAGCCGGTCCTTGCGATTGGCATAGTCAAAGATACCCCCTGAGCACTTCCGTACGCTCACGCAGGTCTTCGAGGGCATTGATCAGCGGGTTGATTTCCATGACAGCGGCCGGACAGTGAAAAACGGCGGCCATTCTAACCGATGCCGCTCCCTGCCTCCAGCCAAAACAGGCCACCACGACATCCCCAAAGCATTCGGGCAGCCACTGGCTGCCCGATACGCCCACCTTTACGATGAGACAGCGGGATCAGCGTCCCGGCTGGTAACGCACGGTCAGGTAAAACGCCTGCCCCGGCTGCGGATAGAACTCCGCCGTTTCATATTCCTTGTTGAACAGGTTTTCGGCACGCACTTGCACACGCCAGTCGTCCGACAAGGCATATTCGGCGCGCAGGTCCACCGTGGCATAGCCACCCAGGTCACGGGTATTGGCCAGGTCATCCCAACGGTGACGCTCGCCCACCACCGATCCACCCAGGCTCCAGCGCCCGAAATCCTTGTCGACATCGACACGCAGGCTTTGCTCGGCCCGGCGCGGCAAGGTATTGCCTTCATTAACACCGCTGCCGATTTCCGGCTCCAGCAAGGTCAGGGCCGTATTGATAAACCAACCGTCATACTGGAAGCCGATCACGCCTTCCACACCACGAATACGTGCTTCATCAATATTGTTCGGCAAGAAAATCGTGCTGTCGTAGGCAATCAGGTCATCGATATCGGTCTGGAACACATTGGCTTCCCAGTGCCCCCAGGCCTCCTCACCTTTCAATGAGATTTCAACGCTCTCCGAATCTTCCGGCTTCAGGTTCGGGTTACCAAAAAACGGGTAATACAACTCGTTGAATGTTGGCGCCTTGAACGCTGTGCCGTATGAGGTCACCAACCGCAAGCCTTCAGCCAGGCCAAAGCCCAACGCGAACGAACCGGTGTCATGATGACCGAACTGCTCGTTGTCGTCCTGCCGCAGGGATGCCTGCACATCAACGAATGACAGCCCACCCTGGTACTGGATAAAACCGGCCGTGTTCTTGCGTGAGTCGACCGCAAACGGCGTATTGCTGTCCACCCGGTCATTCTGGTAATCACCACCGATGGTCAACAGGTGATCCTTCGCCAGCTGGAAATCATTCTGCCAGGCACCGGTTTGCCGTTCGGTCACAAAACGCGACACAAACAGGCCATTCCAGAAATCGTCCGACGCATCTTCGTTATAACCACCGGACACGCTCACCTGCCAGAAATCCGCCGGCGCAAATCGCACCTTGGCACCATACACCGTTTGGCTGGTTTCGCTTTCATTGGCGTAAGAACCGTCGTATTCGTTATCACCTTCGGTGCGCAACCAGTTCACGGCAACATCGGTTTTCTCATCGATGCGATAACCCATGGCAAACGAGCCGGAAACGTTGCGATACCCGTCATCATCCGGTTCATATTCACCGGGCATGCAGGTAAAACTGCCGGTGGTATTCAAACGGCAACTGTTGAAGCCACCCGTGTTCTCATAGCCGGCATTGGCGTTGTACCAAAGCTTGCCATCACCGCCGGACACACCAGCATGCACGCGCGTGGTGTCGTGTGTTCCGGCGGTCACCGAGAAGGAGGGCTTCACGCCTTCACCACCTTGCTTGGTAAAGACCTGGATCACACCACCCATGGCCTCAGAGCCATACAGCCCAGAGCGTGGGCCGCGCACAATCTCGATGCGATCAATCAATTCCACCGGGATATCCTGGAACGCCGCACCACCTACCGTGGCCGAGCCCATTTTCACACCATCGACCAGCACCAGCAGCTGGTCCGCTTCCATGCCACGCAGGAATACTGATGTGTTCTTGCCGGGACCACCATTGTTCACCACGGTCACACCGGCATTACCACGCAACACATCCATCAACGAGACAGCCTGCAGCCGCTGGATATCATCTGCCGTGATGACAGTGACCGGCTGCAGCACCGATGACATGGCTACCGGGGTACGCGTGGCCGTGACCAGCGTGGTTTCCATCTTGGCAGGCGCATCAGCCGCCTGCAGGGATAAAGACAAGCAAGCCAGCGAGACCGCCAGCCATGAACGAAGGGAAATCATATGCATGCTCCTGCGCTCTCACCCGAGCGCATCCAGGTTGGGTTCACCACGCAGGAGGTCGTCACAAGGCATGAATACCGCGAACGATGCCACCCCCCGTGGCATTTGCAGCTGGCAGCAGGCCGGTCTCCGGACTCATGAGTTCGCACTGCGATACTGGCGCCTTCCCATGCGAATGCACAGTGGCAAAAAGCCAGCATTGACTCATTTACCGTTGCGGGGGCAGTGCCGGGATAACCAGGACCGAAGGCCTGGCGCACCGGCTTCCCGTTTCACCTGCCAATCCGGAATGGATCAACAGGCACCTGAAGCCAAAGCGGCGCCATCATAGGCAAGCCGTATATGACCCGTCAAATCGTTTCATTCCGGCTGGTCGAAGGCGCAAACCACATCACAACGCAGGATGCACATCTGCGCATCCGGCTGGTGCCGGCACGGCGATGCGCATTCCTGGTACTGGCCACCCATGCCTGTACACGCGTCAGCCGTCACTTCAAGGCATTCCTGATGGGCCGCCACCCACTGGCCACCCTGCTGCTGGCAACGCTCGGCCATACCAGTGCCATCAGGGCTGGCACACGCCGTCAGCACCAGCAATAGCAAGTACGGCATTTTCCGGTGCCATGGAACTTTTCGATAGAATGAAGCTTCCAACCATAACGCCATGATGTCCCCCTTGGTCATACTGTCATGAAACGTTTACTGATCCTGGTCCTGTGCTGCCTGACCACGCCATTATGGGCTGCCACCCAGCGGGTGGAATTGACCATGCAATACCATCGTGTCGCATTGGCAGGCAAACCCGTGCAGGCCATTACCGTCAACGGCCAGATTCCCGGCCCGGAACTGCGTTTCCGGGAAGGCGACACTGTTGAGATTGTAGTGCATAACGCGCTGGAAGAGCCGGGAGCGATCCATTGGCACGGCTTGTTGGTGCCATGGCAGATGGATGGCGTGCCATGGGTCTCCATGCCCCCCATTGCGCCCGGCGAATCCTTCACCTACCGCTTCCCGTTGCGCCAATCCGGCACCTACTGGTACCACGCCCACAGTAAATTGCATGAGCAGCAAGGGCTTTATGGTGCGTTCATCGTTGAACCGGCCCAAGAGCACCTAACCAAGCAACACAGCAAAACGGATCGCGATATCACCATCCTGCTGTCCGACTGGAGCAACACCCATCCTGACACCATTTACCGCAACCTGAAAAAAGATGGCGATTACTACAAGTCATGGCGACCAAACTGGCAGTTCTTTACCCGCGCCTGGCGCGATGCCGATGAGGACAAGGCCATGCAGGAAGAAATCCTCAAGCAAGGCAAGGCCATGCAAACCATGCGCATGGGTAACTGGGATTGGGCCGATGTCGCCTACGACAGCTTCCTGCTCAATGGCACACCACCCCAACACCCTTTCCACAGCACAGTGAAAGCGGGTGAACGCGTGCGCGTGCGCATCATCAATGGCGGTGCCAGCACCTACTTCAACATCAAACTGCATGGCATGGATGACTTCATGGTCATATCTGCTGACGGGCAGGATGTGGAGCCCATCACGGCCAAACGCTTGCTGATGGGCATGGCGGAAACCTATGACATCGTGTTTACCGCACCGCAGCATCCCGTAGCGCTGTATGCCGAAGCACTCGACCGTTCCGGAGCTGCCATCGGCGTGTTATCGCCATCCGTTGGATACACCGTAGCGCTGGCCGATATCCCGCCGTTTGCTGACCCCATGTTCATCCCCGGCAGCCCGGATCACGGCAATCATGGCAACACAGCAAGCGACAACGCAAAGAATGGGCAGGCCAAGACCGTACATGACATGAGTCATCACGATCACCATGCCATGAGCCACAGCATGCCGGAAAGCCCAACTCCCCTGACACACAACGGCCAGCTCGACTATGCACAACTGCGTTCAGTGGACAAAACCCATGAACCAGGCAATCCGTTGGAGACCATCACCCTCAACCTGACCGGCAATATGGAACGGTATATCTGGTCGTTCAATGACATCCGTTTCCAGGATGCACAACCCATCGAGTTCGTGAAAGGCAAGGAATACCGCTTTGTCCTGAACAACACCACCATGATGCACCACCCGATCCACATCCATGGCCACTGGTTTGTACTGGAAAACGGCCAAGGGGCCTTCAGCCCGCGCAAACACACCATTGATGTGCCGCCCATGCAAACCATCACGGCACGCGTGATTGCCCAGGAAAGCGGCAAATGGTTTTTCCATTGCCATAACCTGTACCACATGATGGCCGGCATGACACGCGAGATCCATTACCGGGAGGCACAGCCATGAACACATGGTTTCCTGCACTGGTACTCACCATGGCCAGCTTGTCTGCCATGGCTGACGGGATGAACGAACATGCCATGGATCCCTGGTATGACCGCACCGACCTCGAGATCCAGCGCCGCGTTGATCACAACGACTGGCAACTCGATTACCGCTACCTCGGCGGGCCGGATTTCCATAAATTGCTGGTTGAACTGGATCTTGAAAGCGAAGACGGGCAACTGCATGAATCCACCACGGATGTGTTTTACGCCCGACCGGTAGGCACCTGGGGCCTGGCCAAGATCGGTGCCAGTTACCGGCAGCGCCCTTCCCACGCCTGGCGCACCGCCATCGGTTATGAGCATTTGCTACCGGGTTTTATCGAGGCAGAAGTGACCGTGTATGGCTATGCAGGCGGGATCGAATCCGACATCACACTGGAACGGCCAACCGCGCTCAGTAACCGCATCACAGCCTACCCCGGCATTGAAGCACGCTATGCCAGTGATGAGGACAAGGAGCAGGAAGTCGCCAGGGGCTGGAACAGTGTCGAGCCCTTTTTCCGGCTGGAATGGAAGTGGGACAGCCAGTGGCACAGCTACGCGGAATACCGCTTCAAGAAATACCTGGGCGACTTACGCGATGACAAACAAGCCAGTCGCGAAGACCCGGATGAGCATCAATGGCATATCGGTGTGCGCATGATGTTCTAGGGTCTGGCGATCCTAAGGCGTAGCAATAATGCCTTGCTGCTGCAATTGCTCACGCAAGCCCTCTACCCGCTTGCGATTCACACCGAGGTCACCATAGCCAGTGCGCGATGCCGAACGCACATGCACTGTTTTCCCGTCGGCATCCAGCCATAATTCAAGGTCATCGACGAAACGGAAAATCCGGCTGGTCGCCTCTGCCCTCAGGTAAGGCGGTGACGGCTTTTCATCCACCACCTTCGTGCGCACCTGCGAGGCCACCACATCGCGCAACCGCAACCACCCTTCTTCCGCCGATAACTGCAACACAAACGGTTTGATGTAATGTTGCGAATCGTCGAGCGCTGACTGGCTGGAGACACAGTTAGGGCTTGCGGGGCAAGCCGGTAATACAACCGGTGCGCCAGCCCATGCCATCATGGATGCTGCAAAGGAAAACACCAATAACAACCGTTTCATCATTGCCTCTCCCGTTTCAACTTGCCCAACACAATCCTGCTGACACCAGCATGGCATGCAGGAGCATCGCCACAATGGTCGCCCGTATCGCCGGCACCAGGCAAGCCGGCTGAGTGGCATATCGCCATAATTGCCGTGCAGCAAAGGCCGACAGCGGCAACACCAGCAGCCCGGCCAGGCAAGCCAACGGCAGCAGCCCGGCCATCACCATGCCTGCCAAACCGGCATACGCCAATGCTGCGCACAACACATACACCATACGTGCACGGGCAATGCCCAGCCTCACCACACCATGTCGCTTGCCGACCAGCGCATCGGCTGCATGATCCGGAAACTGGTTGATCCACAACAAATTGGTCACCAGCAAACCATATGGCAGACCCGCATACACAGGCAGCGCCGACCAGTCATGGCCTTGCACATAATCGGCTCCCAAGGGCATCAACGCACCGAAGCCCACGGCAACCGACACCTCCCCCAAGCCACGGCTATTGAGTCGCAATGGCGGTGCGGAATATGCCCAGCCAACCAGCAAACCGGTGATGCCCAACAGGACCAACCCAGGTCTCGCCACCGGCGGCAGCTGAACCAGGATGACAATACCCACCACCATGACAGCAGCGCATAAAAGCAATGCCCACAGCAGCATGTGGCGATCCGTGAACACACCGTTCTGGATAAACCGGCTACCGCCAGTAAACGGGAATACCCGTGCTGTGTTGGCGGCATCACCGCCATTGCGATGATCATAGTAATCATTGAAGACATTCACGGTGGCATGCAGCAACACCACGGCCAGTACCGTCAGGATGGCCAACAACGGCTGGATCGCCACGCCCGCATGGGTGGCAGCCGCCATACCGATCAACACCGGTGCAACCGAAGCCAATAAAAAAGGTGGACGCGTGGCTAATACATGGCTGGCAACGGGATGCTGTTGCGCCCACGCTGCCGTTGGCTCACCGGCCGGCACAGCAAGCCCTTCCACTGAGCCCATCACGACTCCCTGCAATCATTGACTGGCCGAGGATCAATCCACGCGACTGTAAATCACCGTCAAGGACTGGCCCCATTCAAACTGGATCGTATCATGATCCAGTACCGTCAATGTGCCAGCAATAAACCGTGCATTGGCAAAACCCTTGTCAGCAATCTGGCCTTCACCTTCACCGCTTTCAACGCTCGCCCGCCAGGTCACTTCACCCGCTGGCACATAATCATCGCCCGTCACCTTGGTCGCCTGCACACGATGGCCTCGCTGGCTCACTTCAATGGTTTCAACCCCGCAGCAGGGATATTCACCAATCCACTGGCCACGCAAGTCCGGCATGCCATCGGGCGGCGAACCGGCGCAAGCGGGTAGCAACACAAGGAAAAGTAGCAGGAATCCCCAGCGGGGAATGGATAGAAGAGACATACACACCTCCTTGGCCATGAACGGAATATCCGTGCCTACAGCCACACCGGATAGCAACCTGTAACACAGGTATTGCCTGCTTCCTGCGCCCGGTATTACAGGTGCTTACTGACCAGTGTAGTCCAGATTCCCGAAATCCACCGCCTCAACCAACAACTGCACAGTCTCGATACCCCGGTATTCATTGGCATCCAGGCGATAGACGAGGCGAATGCGCCCAGGTTGATGCATGGCCCAGCGATCGAGGTCAGCGAAAAACCAGATGGCATCCAGCAGTGTGGCATTCTCGCCAGCACGCAGCCGCAATTTCAGGTGTTTGTCAGCCAGCACCCGTTCCTGTTCAACGGTAAAGACCCCGTCAAACAGCGGTTCCGGGAATTTCTGCCCCCAAGGCCCTGCAGTACGCAAGGCCTTGGCCAGTGACAGGTTCATATCATGGGCGGACAACTCGCCATCTGACCATATCACCGCCTGCAATTGGTCTTCCGCCAACCATTCCCTCGCCAGTGCATCAAAGGCCTCGGCAAATTGCGGCAGCGCCTCTTCACGCATGCTTAATCCGGCAGCCATGGCATGGCCACCAAAACGATCAATCAACCCGGGATGCCGTGTGGCGATCGCATCGAGGGCATCACGCAAGTGGAAACCGGCGATTGAGCGACCAGACCCTTTCAATTCGCCCGATTCCCCCGGAGCAAACGCAAACACCGGGCGATGCAGCTTGTCCTTCAGCCGACTGGCCAGTATCCCCACCACACCCTGATGCCAATGCGGTTCAAACACAGCCAGTCCCCATGGCAGGTCTTCTCCGGCAGACCCAAACTGTGCAAGCCATGTGGCCGCATCGTCCTGCATGCCACTTTCAATCTCACGCCGCTCACGATTCTTGGCATCGAGGTCTTGTGCGTATTGCCACGCCTTGCCGGCATCCGTTTCCAGCAGGCAATGCACACCTTCACTCATGTCCGCCAAGCGACCTGCGGCATTCAGGCGCGGCCCCACTGCAAACCCCAAATCACTGGCCACCGCACGCACGGGATCACGCTTGCCCACTTCCAGCAATGCCGTGATACCAGGACGGCACTGGCCAGCACGGATACGACGCAACCCTTGTTCCACCAGGATGCGATTGACATGATCCAGTGGCACCACATCAGCCACGGTTCCGACGGCCACCAGGTCCAGCCACTCCGCCACATTGGGTTCGGGACGTTGTGCCGAAAACCAGCCGGTTTCGCGCAAATGACTGCGCAGTGCCACCAACACATAAAACATCACACCCACACCCGCCAGGGCACGGGATGGGAAATGGCAACCCGGTTGATTGGGATTCACGATGGCATCGGCAGATGGCAAGGTATCCGCAGGCAAATGGTGATCAGTGACCAACACCTTGATGCCTTGGGCATGCGCTGCATCCACACCAGCATGACTGGCAATACCGTTATCCACGGTGATGATCAGGTCGGGTTGTTGTGCTGCCGCCAACTCGACAATGGCTGGACTCAAACCATAGCCGTATTTGAAACGATCCGGCAGCAAGTAATGCACATGCGCAGCACCCATTGCCTTCAGCCCCAACATGGCCAACGCGGTACTGGTGGCACCATCGGCATCGTAATCACCGACAATCAGGATCGTGTGTTGCTGGCGGATGGCATCATCCAGCAATTGCAGTGCAGCCGGCAGCCCTTTCAGCAAATCCGGCGACGGCAGGCGCGCGAGCGAGTAATCCAGCTCACTGGCGGCATGAATCCCACGGGCGCGATAAATGCGCTGCAGGGCAACAGGGATATCATCCGGAAGCTGGCAAGGCGCGTCCGGCAGCAAGCGCCGGCGAACCTGTGCCATGGCAGGACTCATGCCTTATGAACAGTGCTTGGCCACATACGACTGGATGGCCTTGAGGTCATTATCCAGCACGGTGTAGCGCTCTTCGCGCTGCAACAGGTCACGCATATGATGCGGCAATGGCGGGTCTTCCTCTTGCCCGGATTGGCGCACTGCTTCGGCGAACTTGGCCGGATGCGCTGTGGCCAGGCAAATCATCGGCACGGCTGGATGCCGGCGGGTTTCGCGTGCGGCACACACACCAATCGCCGTGTGCGGATCGAGCAGGTATTCCGTTTTCCCGAACACCTCACGAATCGTGTCACAGGTACGCACATCGTCGACGCCTTCACTGGTGAAGAGTTCACGCGCCTTGGCAAAGGCGTCCTCACGCAAACTGACTGGCTCGGTACGGAAGCGATCCATCAAGTCACGAATTGCTACGGCATCGCGATCATAGAGTTCGAACAGCATGCGTTCGAAATTGCTGGAAATCATGATGTCCATGCTTGGTGACAAGGTATGCACCAGCGGATGCTTTTCGTACTTATTGCCCGACAGGAAACGATGCAGGATGTCATTACGGTTGGTGGCAATCACCAGCTGGTCAATGGGTAATCCCATGCGCTTGGCAATATAGCCCGCAAAAATGTCACCGAAATTACCGGTGGGCACGGAATACGCTACCGGTCGATGCGGCGCACCAACTGCTACAGCGGAAGTAAAGTAATAAACGATCTGGGCCATGATGCGCGCCCAGTTAATCGAGTTCACCGCCACCAGTGAACGCCCTTCCGGCAGGAAAGACTGGTCACCAAAACTGTCTTTCACCATCTGCTGGCAATCGTCAAAGTTACCGCGCACCGACAGGTTGTGGATGTTGTCGGCAATCACGGTGGTCATCTGGCGACGCTGCACTTCCGACACACGCTGGTACGGATGCAGGATGACAATATCGACATTGCGGCAACTGCGGCAACCTTCAATCGCAGCAGAACCGGTGTCACCTGATGTGGCCCCCAGGATCACCACCCGGTTGCCACGCTTTTCCAGCATGTAATCGAGCAAACGACCGAGCAACTGCAAGGCCACATCCTTGAACGCCAGGGTCGGCCCATGGAACAGCTCCAGCACCCATTCGTTATCGTCCAGTTGCACCAGTGGTGTCACTGCGTCATGACGGAATACTGCATAGGTTTCATCAATAATGCGCTTGAAATCATCGGCCGGGATACAGCCTTCCACAAAGGGATACATCACCTTGAATGCGACGTCTTCATAACGCATGCCAGCCATGGCTGCGATATCGTCTTTGGAAAATGCCGGGATGGTTTCCGGCACATACAGCCCGCCATCGCTGGCCAGGCCCGTCAACAACACACCTTCAAAATCCAGTGCCGGTGCCTTGCCTCGTGTACTGATGTATTTCATTTGCTTGCCTTAATCACTCGTTGCTGGAATGGCTCAACCATCCAGGTTCTCGACACGCAGGCGCACCACCTGCCCTTCAATACTGTCCATCGCCTCAATCGACTTGACCACCGCCACCAGGGTTTTTTCGGCAGCACGACTGGTCAGCAGGATGATGGTGGCTGTCTCCGCACTTTCTTCCGGTTCCTTCTGGATCAAGGCTTCGACGCTGATGCCATGGCTGCTCAACACTTGCGTGACCTGGCTCAGCACGCCCGGCTTATCCAGGACAGACATCCGCAGGTAATGACCACACACCACGTCTTCCATCGGGATCACCGCCACATTCTCGATCGCGCCAGACTGGAAGGCCAACGGCGGCACACGGTACCTGACATCCATACCCATGGTGCGCGCGAGGTCGACGATATCGGCAATCACTGCGGAGGCTGTCGGCTCGGCACCTGCCCCCGCACCGTAATACAAGGTCGGGCCAACGGCATCGCTTTCCACCAGCACTGCATTTTTCACGCCATTCACATTGGCGATCAATCGTTTGGCAGGGATCAGGGTCGGATGCACGCGTAATTCCACGCCAGCATCGGTACGGCGTGCCACGCCCAGGTGCTTGACGCGATAACCCAATTCATCGGCGTGACGGATATCCTCGATCTGCAAGCGCGAGATACCTTCGGTAAATACCGCATCAAATCGCAACGGGATACCAAATGCGATGGATGCCAGGATCACCAGCTTGTGCGCAGCATCAATCCCTTCCACATCAAACGTCGGATCAGCTTCGGCATAACCCAGCTTCTGGGCTTCTGCCAACACGTCATCAAACGCACGGCCTTTGCTGCGCATTTCAGACAGGATGAAATTCCCGGTGCCATTGATGATGCCAGCCAACCACTGGATGCGATTGGCCGCCAGGCCTTCACGGATGGCCTTGATGATCGGGATACCACCCGCCACCGCTGCCTCAAAACAGACGCTCACGCCCTGCTTGGCAGCCGCTGCAAAAATCTCGTTACCATATTCGGCAATCAAGGCCTTGTTAGCGGTCACCACATGCTTGCCATGCTTGATCGCTTCCAGCACCAATTCTTTGGCTGTGGTCGTCCCACCGATCAGTTCAACCACAATATCAATATCCGGATTGCGGGCGACAGCAAACACATCGCGCACCACATCGATACCCTGGGTATCGATACCCGGCTTGTCGCGACGAGCCCCGATCTGGCGAATGACAATGTCTGCACCTGCACGCGCGGCAATCACGGCCGCGTTGCGACGCAATACCGTGACCGCACCACCACCGACCGTCCCCAGACCGCAAATACCCACATTGACTACAGCCACCGCTTGCTCCTTAACTGCTTCTATTCCTGGCCAAGGCCAGCAATCAATCCATCCTCGCGAAACATCCGCCGGATATTGCGCACCGCTTGCCGGGTGCGATGTTCGTTTTCGATCAAGCCAAACCGCACATAACCTTCACCGTATTCACCAAACCCGATACCGGGTGATACAGCCACCCTGGCGTCCCGCAACAGCTTCTTGCTGAACTCCAGCGAGCCCATCGACTGATACGCTTCCGGGATCCTGGCCCACACAAACATCGTGGCCTTGGGCACATCGACCGGCCAACCGGCTTCGGCCAACCCCTTGCACAGCACATCACGGCGATGACGGTAACGATCACAGATCTCCGCCACACAGGATTGGTCACCTTCCAGTGCCGTAATGGCTGCAACCTGGATGGGGGTAAACATGCCGTAGTCGAGGTACGACTTCATCCTCGCCAACGCGCCCACCAACACGGGATTACCGCAGCAAAAACCGACCCGCCAGCCGGGCATATTGTAACTCTTTGAGAGGGTGAAAAACTCCACCGCCACCTCTTTGGCACCCGGCACTTGCAGGATGGATGGCGCCACATAGCCGTCAAAACACAGATCGGCATAGGCCAGATCCTGGATCACCCAGATCTGGTGCTCACGGGCAAAAGCGACAACGCGCTCGAAAAAATCCAGCTCCACACACGACGCGGTCGGGTTACCCGGGAAATTCAACACCAGCATCTTCGGCTTGGGATAGGTGTTGCGCACCGCTGATTCCAGCTCGGCAAAAAAATCCCCGCCATCCACCAACGGCACATGACGGATATCCGCACCGGCAATGACAAACCCATAAGGATGAATCGGGTAGGCCGGATTGGGTACCAGTACCGCGTCTCCCGGCCCCAGTGTCGCCAGGGCCAGGTGCGCCAGGCCTTCCTTCGAACCCAAGGTCACGATCGCTTCCGTTTCCGGATCCAGCGTCACGCCAAAACGCTTCTGGTACCACTGGCAAATGGCCCGGCGCAGCCGCGGGATACCCTTGGACTGGGAATAACGATGGGTGTCTCCCCGTTGCGTCGTTTCAATCAATTTATCGACGATGTGTTGCGGGGTTGGCTGGTCGGGATTACCCATACCGAAATCGATGATGTCTTCGCCACGCGCACGCGCCTGCTTCTTCAACTCACCAATGACGTTGAAGACATAAGGGGGCAAGCGGCCGATGCGACGGAAATCGGTATGCATGGCGGCTTCCGGTTACCGGCTTTTTGCCTCAAGGGAAGTCTTGATAACCAGCGGCGCCAATTGATCGGCTGGCAAGTAACCCGGCTGCATGCGGCCATTCTCAAACATCAGTGCAGGCGTGCCACTGATGCCCAGTTCCTGACCTAAACGGAATTGCGCAGCGACCGGATTATCCTCGCACACATTCAAGGGCGCTGCCTCACGGTTCTTGTATTTCGTCATCAAATCATTGCGCTCGTTACCCTTGGCACACCAGATCGTCGCCATCTTGCGATACGTATCCGAATCGAAGCCGGCACGTGGCCATGCCAGGTAACGCACCTCAATACCCATGGCATTCAGCAATGGCACTTCCGAATGCAGTTTCTGGCAATACCCGCAATCCACATCGGTAAACACATACAGGGCTGCCTTGGTTGCCTGTGGTGGCGGCGGTGAAAAAATCACCATGTCCTTGCGGGCAATCGCCGCCAATTTAGGCGCACGCTCCAGGCTACGGGATTCTTCTGTCAGCGAAACAACGTCGCCTTTGCGAATCTCGTAAAGCTCGCCATCTACAATGTATCGGCCATCAGCACTGATATAGGCCAACAACCCATTCTGGAAACGCGCCTCATACAAACCTTCAATCGCCGATGGCTTGACATCCAGCAAGACCCAATCGGGTTTAACCGTAGCCACTTGCGCCACAATGGTTTTCCTCACCACTTCCAGGCTTGGCTGGGAACGCATCACCGGCGCCCCGGCAACCGCTGCACCTTCACCGGCAAGGACCACTGACGGTATCAGGCAAAATGCCCACATGACCCACAACGCCCGCAACATCGTCTTTTTCCTCATTTGATGATTCATGTTGGAAGACCCTTGGTCCCGCATTTCGTTCCCACTGTTGCCAGGCTATCCACGCGGATGATGCCGGGCATGCAATTCCTGCATGCGCTGGCGGGCAACATGGGTATAAATCTGGGTTGTTGACAGGTCACTATGCCCTAACAGGAGTTGGACTGCACGCAAATCGGCACCATGGTTAATCAGGTGTGTGGCGAATGCATGGCGCAAGGTATGCGGCGACAACGGCTTGCGGATGCCGGCTTCGACGGCATAGCGCTTGATGCGGTGCCAGAACGTCTGCCGTGTCATCTGCTGGCTGCGCTGGCTGGGAAACAGCACATCATCACTGCCGGAGGCCAGCAAGGCCGGGCGCGATTCCTTCAGGTAGCGGGCAATCCAGCGCATCGCTTCTTCCCCCATCGGGATCAGGCGCTCCTTGCCCCCCTTGCCCGTCACGCGCACCACACCCTGGTTCATACCCAGGCTGGACATGCGCAACCCCACCAGTTCGCTCACCCGCAAACCACAGGCATACAGCAATTCCAGCATGGCGCGATCGCGCAAGCCCAACACCGTGGCAATCTCCGGTGCTGCCAACAAGGCTTCCACATCGTCTTCGGTCAGGGATTTCGGTAAGGGCTTGGGTAACTTGGGGCTTTCAATCAGCAAGGTCGGATCTTCCTGCACCTGCCGCTCACGCAACAGGTATTGGTAAAAACCACGCAAGCTGGACAAGAAGCGTGAGGTAGAGCGCGCCGATATCCCTTTCTGCAAGCGGTGCGCCAGGAAACCCTGGATATCCGCCGGCGTCACCGCTGTGAGCGGCACCGAGCGCGTCCCCAGCCATGAGGCAAATGCCTGCAAATCACGACGATACGATGCCAGCGTGTTTTCACTGAGCCCTTTCTCCATCCAGATGGCATCCAGGTAGGTATCAATGATGGCGTCGTTCATGTCAGGAACCCGTCATAAAACCCCGAATAAAAAAGGGCAGCGTGTGGCTGCCCTTTTTCGTTGCGCACACAGTCAGGCCATTACTCGTCGGCCGCTGCTTCCGCCTTGTCCTTGCTGACCAGCTTTTCCTTGATGCGGGCTGATTTGCCTGACAGTTCGCGCAGGTGATACAGCTTGGCCTTGCGCACATCACCACGACGCTTGACGCTGATGCTGTCCACCAACGGGCTGTGCACCTGGAACACACGCTCAACACCCACACCGTGGGAAATCTTGCGCACGGTAATGGCAGAGTTCAGGCCGCGATTACGCTTGGCAATCAACACGCCTTCGTAGGTCTGCAGACGCTCACGATCGCCTTCCTTTACTTTCACTTGCACCACCACGGTATCGCCAATGCTGGCATCCGGCAGGTTGGTTTTCAGCTGTTCGGCTTCCAGCTGGGCAATGATCTTGTTCGCGCTCATGGGTCTACCCTCGTTTCACAAAAGCGGCGGCCAGTGGCTCGCCTTGTTCAGTCCTGTACTCTTCCAGCAGCTGCTGCTCTTCTTGCGTCAGCGTGCGCTGGGCCAACAAATCCGGCCTGCGTTGCCATGTCCGCCCCAACGATTGTTTCAATCGCCAGCGACGGATGGCTTCGTGATCGCCACTGCGCAGCACCTCCGGTACTGCCCACCCTTCCACGAATTCCGGACGGGTGAAATGCGGGCAATCCAGCAATCCATCCTCGAACGAATCCTCTTCCGCGGACCGCTCATGCCCCAGGGCTCCTGCCTGCAGGCGGGCCACGGCATCAATCAACACCATGGCCGGTAATTCGCCACCGCTGAGGACATAATCACCCAGCGACCATTCCTCATCGACTTCCAGGGCCAACAATCGCTCATCAACCCCTTCGTAACGACCCGCCAACAGGATCATCGATTCCCGTTGCGCCAACCGGCGCACTTGCGCCTGGTCCAGCCGTTTGCCCTGTGGCGACAAATACACCACCGGCGTGGCATCACCCAATACCCGGCGCGCTTCGTCAATGGCGCCACGCAGGGGTCCTACCTGCATCACCATGCCGGGTCCACCGCCATAAGGGCGATCATCCACCGTCTGGTGACGGTCTTGCGTCCATTGCCTCGGATTGAAGCACTGCACGCTGAGTAACCCGTTATCCACAGCCCGCCCGGTAATCCCGTAATGCGTGACTGCCTCGAACATTTCCGGGAACAGGGTAATGACGCCAAATCGCATTCCCGTCCTCCACGTTCACCGGATCAGAAATCCGGATCCCAATCGACCTCGATCTCACCAGCCTCGAGATCCACTTTCCCGACATACTGGCCCGGTAGCCACGGGATCAACCGTTCTTGCCGATCCAGGCTGCCATCACATGGCTTGACCACCAGCACATCGTTGGCACCGGTTTCGAGCAGGTGATCCACCTGCCCGAGCAAGACCGGCTTGCCCTGCACCGCTGTGAACACCTTGAGGCCCACCAGCTGGTGCCAATAAAACTCGTCTTCTGCCAACGCCGGCATATCGGCCGGATCTATGGCAATCAGGCAATTCCGGTACATGAGCGCCTGATCCCGGTCGGTACAACCATCAATGCGTGCCACCAGACCGGCTCCTTGCACGCGACTTTCCGCAAATGTGAGGCTTTGCCAGCGCCCACCTTGCTGGAGGAACAATCGCGGGTAGGCCAGCAACTGTTCCGGATCTTCCGTGAACGGGATCAGTTTGACCCAACCCCGCACACCCCAGGCCGTGGCGATCTTGCCCACCACAACCTTGTCAGCGCCCGCAGCCATCAAGCGGCCTTGCGAGCCTCCTCAACCAGCTGGGAAACGCGATCGGACAGCTTGGCACCCTGGCCAGCCCAGTAATCCACACGCTCCAGGTTGACGTTCAGGCGCACTTCCTGGCCCCGGGCCACCGGGTTGAAGAAGCCAACGCGCTCAATGAAACGGCCATCCCGCGGGTTGCGGCTATCCGTTACCGTGATGTGGTAGAACGGGCGCTTTTTGGCGCCACCGCGAGCCAAACGAATCGTAACCATACTCTGTACCAGATCCTGCTATGCCTAAAAAGGCTTTTAAAAACATTGGGTTGCAATAACGAAAGCCTTGATTCCCGATCACGCAGGCACCAAGGCTCCCGAAAGGCGCGACATTCTAAGCCAACTCCCTGAAAAATCAAAGCGTTTTCAGGGGGTTCCGGCGGGTTCAAAAACCCCGGAAACCGCCACCCGGCGGCATCATCCCACCCATCCCGCGCATCATGTTGGCCATGCCGCCACCCTTGAGCTTTTTCATCATCTTCTGCATCTGCTTGTGCTGCTTCAGCAGGCGATTCAGGTCCTGCAGGCTGGTGCCGGACCCCTGGGTGATGCGGCGCTTGCGGGAGCCGTTCAGTTTCTCGGGATCGCGGCGTTCATCCGGGGTCATGGAATTGATGATCGCCTCCATTTGCACGAAGACCTTGGTATCAATGCCCTGCGCGGCCTGTGACAGGTTCGGCATGCCCGGCATGGAAGGCATCTTGTCGAGCATGGCGCCAATGCCACCCATGTTCTTCATCTGCTGGATCTGGTCACGGAAGTCTTCCAGGTCAAAGCCCTTGCCCTTCTTGATCTTCTTGGCCAGCTTCTCGGCTTTTTTCTTGTCGAGCTTCTGCTCTGCCTCTTCGATAAGGCTCAGCACATCGCCCATGCCAAGGATGCGGGAAGCGATACGGTCCGGATAGAACGGTTCCAGCGCTTCGGTTTTCTCGCCCATACCGAGGAACTTGATCGGCTTGCCAGTGATGTGGCGCACCGACAGGGCCGCACCACCACGGTTATCGGCATCGGCCTTGGTCAGGATCACACCGGTCAGCGGCAGCGCCTCACCAAAGGCCTTGGCGGTATTGGCCGCATCCTGGCCAGTCATGGCATCGACCACAAACAGCGTTTCCGCCGGCTTCAGCGCGGCATGCAGCTGCTGGATTTCCGTCATCATGGCCTGGTCAATCGCCAAACGGCCGGCGGTGTCGACGATCAATACATCGGCAAACTGGATTTTCGCCTGCTGGGCAGCGGCCTGCACAATCGCCAAGGGCTGCTGGTCCGGGTTCGCGGGATAGCAAATAGCCCCCACTTCATCGGCCAATACCTTGAGCTGCTCCATCGCGGCAGGACGGTACACGTCCGCACTGACCACCATGACCTTCTTCTTCTGGCGCTCTTTCAGCCAACGCGCCAGCTTCGCCACCGAGGTGGTTTTACCAGCGCCCTGCAAACCCGCCATCAGGATAATGGCCGGCGGCTGCACCGCGAGATTCAGGGCAGCATTGCCTTCCCCCATCACCCGCTCCAGCTCGGCCTGGACGATCTTGATGAAGGCCTGGCCCGGGTTCAGGCTGGCTGCCACTTCGGCACCCACGGCTTTTTCACGCACCGCATTGGTGAACGCCTGGATCACCGGCAGTGCGACATCAGCCTCGATCAGGGCATTACGCACATCGCGCAGGGCGTCCTGGATGTTCTCTTCACTCAGGCGCGCCTTGCCGGTCACGGAGCGCAGGGTATGGGATAAGCGTTCGGTCAGGTTTTCAAACATGGTCTTTAACGCCAGCGTTTCAGCAGAAGGCGGCCATTATAACGGGGTTTTTCCCGACTGGGTCGGCATGGTGTTTCCATGCCTTGAGCCTTGTGCGACACTTTGGCGCCAGAGGACACACACATGCTGGACAGCATTACCGGCTTTACCGCCATCGCCATTTACCTCGCCTGCACCGCATGGCTGCTGGCACGCCTGCGCGCAGGCAAGACCCACGGCGCCGACTGGCTCGCATTGGCGGGTCTCGCACTGCATGCCTGGACCACCTGGCACCTGATTCATGTGCCCGCGGGTTACGACCTGGGCTTCTTCCGCATCGCCACCCTGATCTTCGTAATGATCATCCTGATTGGCTGGATCAGCAGCCTGCGCTTGCCGATCGGCTCACTGATGGTGCTGGTATATCCCATGGCAGCATTAAGCCTCTTGCTGGCACTCCTGACCCATGGCAATTACCAACCCCGCCAATTTCCCCACACCATTGCCACGCACATCCTGCTGTCCATCCTCGCCTACAGCGTCATTACGCTGGCGACCCTGCAGGCCCTGATCCTCGCCTTGCAGGACCATTGGCTCCGCCAGCGCAAGCTGGGACAGGTCATGGCCATCCTGCCGCCACTGGAAGTGATGGAAACCTTGCTGTTCCGCATGATTGCCATCGGCGTGGCGCTGCTCGCTGCATCCATTGCCACTGGCCTGCTGTTCTTTGACAACCTGTTTGCCCAGCACCTGGTGCACAAGACCGTATTTTCAATCATCGCGCTGGGTGTGTTCAGCGTATTGCTGTGGGGTCGCCATGCGATGGGATGGCGCAGCCAGACAGCCTTGCGCTGGACATTGGCCGGATTCACTGCGCTCATGCTGGCGTTCTTTGGCAGCAAATTCGTACTGGAATTGCTACTGCAGCGCAGCGCCTGAGCGCATTGCACGCGCTGGTATTTTCCCGCAAGATACTTTTCAACACCGTCACTGAGGCGCCATACGTCCCTTGGAACACGTTCCCCTCTGGCAATTACTGCTGGCCCTGTGCCTGCTCATTACCTGTTCCGCGTTCTTCTCCGGCTCTGAAACCGGCATGATGGCGCTCGATCGTTACCGCTTGCGTCATTTGAGTCGCAAAGGCCACCGCCGCGCGCGCATGGCAAGCGATTTACTGGCCCAACCCGATCGCCTGATCGGCCTGATCCTGTTCGGCAACAACCTGGTCAATATCATGGCCTCGGTCCTCGCGTCACTGATCACCATTCGCCTGTTTGGCGATGGCGAAGGCGTATTGTTTGCCATGTCTTTATTATTAACCTTCGTCGTACTGATCTTTGCTGAAGTCACACCGAAAACGATTGCAGCCTTATATCCGGACCGGATCGCCTTTGCGACAGCGCCCATCCTGAAAGTCATGATGTGGCCACTGCTACCCGTCATCCGCAGCGTCAACCTGTTCAGCAACGCCGTCGTTCGCAGCATGGGCTTTGATCCATCCAAAAGCATGCAACTCGGCCTGAGCAAGGATGAGTTACGCAGCATCGTTGATGACCAGGAAAGCATCCCGGAACAACACCAGGACATGCTGCTCAACATCCTCGATCTGGAAAAAGCGTCCGTGAACGACATCATGATCCCGAAAAACGACATGTACGGGATCAACCTCGATGAATCAGACGATGCCATCCTGGAGCGCATCCACAACAGCCCCTTTACCCGCATCCTGGCCTACCACGAAGACACCAATAACGTGGTGGGCATTATCCATTTGCGACATTCCTCATTATTTATCCGGGATAACAAACTGGTGCGCTCCCGCATGCTGGAACTGATGCGCGAACCTTACTTCGTGCCGGAATCCACTCCCCTGCACACACAGCTGTTCAATTTCCAGAAAGAAAAGCGCCGCATCGGTATCGTCGTCGACGAGTACGGCGATGTGATCGGGCTCGTGACGCTGGAAGACATTCTTGAAGACATTGTCGGCGAGTTCACTGTCGAAGTCGTTGGCGAAAGCGCAGAGATACAACCCCAGGCCGATGGCAATTACCGCATGGAAGGCTCTGTCAGCCTGCGTGACATCAATCGCGCCCTGGATTGGGAGCTCCCCACCAGCGAAGCCAAAACGCTGAACGGTTTACTGCTTGAGCAACTGGAAGAATTCCCGGACGGGCCAGTCTGTGTGAGCATCAACAGATATCGCTTCCAGATCGAAAGCATTGGCGAGAAAAGCATTGAATCCGTGCTGGCACTCAAGGATCGCGAACCGGCCTCGAAAGATAGCACTGCTTCCTGACCTGCGTCGCATTCAGCACAGCCTGTCTTGCCGCGTTATCCAATGACGACCATGCCATGATCTCATCGATCGTGCGATGGCAACCCAGGCACACATTACTGTCATCCAGTGTGCATTGATGGATACATGGCGATGGCACCCTGTCAGTCATCGACACACAACTCCCGGGCAAACCGCTGCCCATTCGCCACATAATGTGCTGCCAATTGCTCCAGGTGCTGACGCTCAGCATCCGATACTGTTTTGCGGATCTTGCCGGGCGTACCCATGACCACTGAACCATCCGGCACTTCCATGCCTTCAGTGACCAATGCATTGGCGCCAATCACGCAATACTTGCCAATACGGGCACCATTCAGGACAACCGCATTGATGCCCACCAGGCTGTAATCGCCGATCGTGCACCCATGCACCATGGCCTTATGGCCAATGGTCACCCCCTTGCCCAAGGTGAGTGGAAAACCGGGATCCACATGCAGGACAGCTGCATCCTGCACATTGCAATCATCGCCAATGGTAATGACATCCTGGTCAGCCCGTAACACGGCGTTAAACCAGATACTCGCCTGATGCCCGATGCGCACAGAACCAATCACGGAGGCATTCGGGGCAATGTAATAATCACCACTGGCACATTCAATGCGGCGATCGCCCAAACGGTATTTCATACGGGCTCCATACGGATCACATGATAGGCCGGCTGTTCATACGGATGTGCCATGCGCATGGCTCGCACCACTTCTGCCAGCACAGACTCTTCACAGACCATTTCCAATCGGTATTCCGGCAATTGCGTGACGCTACCCGTCACGCCTTCAGCAGGCTGGCTGCCGGGCAAGGGGCGAAACTGCCCTTGCCCACGCACCTGCCAACAGCATTGGTCATAATGCCCGATACGGCCAGCACCCGCCGCAAACATGGCCTGTTTGACAGGCTCCAGCGAGGCTTCCGGCACATACACCGTAATGCTGTACATCACAAACGCTCCTTCAATGCCGGATCCGATTCCTGCACCGGGAGAAACTCGCGCGCAAACGCTTGCAGGCGACCGGCATCAATCGCATCCCGGATACGCTGCATCCAGTCCTGGTAGAAATGCACATTGTGGATGGTGTTGAGTTGCGCACCGAGCATTTCGCCACAACGATCAAGGTGATGCAGGTAAGCGCGGCTGAAATGGGTGCAGGTGTAACAGCTACACTGGTCATCCAGTGGGCCGGTGTCATGCCGGTGTGCGGCATTGCGGATCTTGATGACACCGGTGGATGTGAACAAGTATCCATTACGGGCATTGCGGGTTGGCATCACGCAATCAAACATATCCACACCACGCAACACCGCACGCAGGATATCGGCTGGCGTTCCTACGCCCATCAAATAACGTGGCTGGTCTGCTGGCATGTCGGCCATGATGGCGTCCAGCACCTTCAACATATCTTCTTTCGGCTCACCCACGGACAAACCACCGATGGCATAGCCATCAAATCCCATTGCCTTCAATGCTGCCAGCGACTCCTGGCGCAAGCCGGGATACATGCCGCCCTGCACGATGCCAAACAACGCAGCACTATTGCCACCATGCGCGGCCAGGCTGCGCTTTGCCCAACGCATGGACAACTCCATCGAGGCTCGCGCGGTTTCTTCGTCGGCGGGAAACGGCGTGCATTCGTCGAACGCCATCACGATATCGGAGCCCAACACATGCTGGACTTCAATGGCGCGTTCTGGCGTCAGGAACACCGGACTGCCATCAATCGGTGACTGGAACGCGACCCCGTCCTCGCTGATCTTGCGCATATCGCCGAGGCTGAACACCTGGAAACCACCCGAGTCGGTCAGGATCGGTTTCTCCCAACCAATGAAATCGTGCAAATCCCCATGTTCGCGGATCACTTCCGTACCGGGACGCAACATCAGGTGAAAGGTATTACCCAGGATGATATCGGCGCCGGTTGCATCAATATCCCTCGGCGTCAGCCCTTTCACCGTGCCATAGGTCCCGACCGGCATGAATGCCGGTGTGCGCACTTCGCCACGGGGAAACACCAGGGCGCCACGGCGTGCTGCGCCATCCTGCGCACCGCGCACAAACTGCATGCGGCAGCCATCCCTCATCCTGCTTCCCCTGATCGCGTCAACCACATGGCATCCCCATAACTGTAAAACCGGTAGTGCTCACGCACGGCTTCATCATACGCCTGCATCACAGGCTGGAAACCACCAAACGCACACACCAGCATCAGCAAGGTGGACTCCGGCAAATGGAAGTTGGTCACCAGGGCATCCACCACCCGGAACCGATAGCCCGGCGTGATAAAAATCGTTGTGTCGCCTGAAAACACCTGCAATCCGCCATCAACAGCAGCACTTTCCAGGGCCCGTACGACGGTCGTCCCCACAGCGACGACGCGATGACCAGCAGCCTGCGTGGCGCGGATTTGTGCAACCGTTGCGGCCGGCACTTCCACCCATTCCTGGTGCATGCGGTGCTCACGGATATCGTCCACCCGTACCGGCTGGAACGTACCAGCACCTACGTGCAAGGTCACCGATGCCATCCCAACGCCCATCGCTTGCAAGGTATCCAGCAAGACCTGGTCAAAATGCAAACCGGCTGTCGGCGCAGCAACGGCACCTGGCTCACGGGCATACACGGTCTGGTAGCGTTCACGATCCAGTGACTCATCATCCCGGTCCATATAGTGTGGTAATGGCACGTGGCCATGCGATTCCAGCGCGGTCCACCAATCGGTCGCTGACACCAGTCGCACCACAAACAAATCACCTTCGCGGCCCGTCACTTCCAGTTCCAGCGGCACCCCACCGGGCTGCTGCGCCTCCATGAACAAGCGGGTACCCGGCTTGCAGGCACGGCCAGCCTTGATATGGGCGATCGCGGTCAATGCATCCAGGCGGCGTTCGACCAGTACCTCCACCTTGCCACCACTGGCTTTATGGCCCAACAAGCGCGCAGGAATCACTCGCGTATTGTTCAGGACCAGCAAGTCACCGGGCTGCAACAGTGTCGCGATATCCGTGAACTGCCGGTGCGTGACCTTCCCGTCTTGCAGGCACAGCAGGCGACTGGCGCTGCGTTCCGGCAAGGGATAGCGCGCGATCCGCTCGGGTGGCAGGTGGAAATGGAAGTCCTGGCGTTTCATGCCGGCGTGTCCATGCGAGGCTGGGGGGCGGCTAGCCTAAAACAATCCTGCACCCCTCGCCAGCCGGAAATCCATCGCCATGGTTTGAAGCCGGCAAAAGCACTGCTATAATCCGCGCCTCGCAATACCCGCCTGGGTGGCGAAATCGGTAGACGCAGTGGATTCAAAATCCACCGGTGGTGACACCATGAGAGTTCGAGTCTCTCCCCAGGCACCATTCCCCCGCTTCATGACGCATCGGGCTGTTCCGGCAACTCATCCAGCCAAGCCTGCAATACCGTGTAACCCAGTACCAGCACAATCGCGCCAACGAATAACCCGATAAACCCGTTGGACAAGAACCCGCCGATCGCGCCGATAAAGATCACCAGCATGGGCACATTCACACCGCGCCCGAGCAACAAGGGCTTCAGCACATTATCCAGCACCATCACGAATACCGACCACAGCAGGAAACTGACTGCTGCCAACTGGCTATCGGTTGCAAACATCCAGATCACGCAAGGGATCAACACCAAGCCAGGCCCCAACTGCGCCACGCATAACAGGATGCACAAGATGGTCAGTAACCCTGCCCCCGGAATGCCCGCCACCAGCATGCCAACACCCGACAGCAAGGACTGGATCAAGGCCACACCCAACACCCCCTTAGCCACACTGCGCGTGGTGGTCACGACCAGGTCCAGGTAATGGGCACCCTGCTCACTCAGCAAGCGATGGGCAACGCGCCGCGCATAACCCGAACCGGCATCCGCATAGCTGAGCAGGATGGCCGCCACCATGATCGCAAACAGGAATTGCAGGAACCCCAAGCCAGCCTGCGCACCCATCCCGGCCAGCCAGGCACCGGCCTGCTGTAATTGGGGACGTAATTGCTGCAACAAGGCAGGCAGGTTCTCCGAGGCGGATTGCCAATACGCCTGCAACATACCGCCGAACACCGGCACATTGCTGATGGCTGCAGGCGGAGCCGGTACCTGCCAGTGTCCGTCTGCCTGCAACCGTGACGCCACGGCACGGGTTCCCTCAATCACCGTATCCGCAAACAACCAGGCCGGTATCGCGACCAGTAGCAAACCCAGCAGTGCCCACACCATCGCCGCCAGCCTCGGCCTCCCGCCCAGGCGATCACGCACCCAGCAAAAACCGGGATACATCACCACGGCCATGATGACCGCCCAGATCATGACGCCCATGAACGGCGCAACAATGCGCACACACCACGCCAGCAACACCAGCAGCAGTGCCACGCGCAAACCCCACTCCACCCATTGCTGGCGATTCCTGACCGGTGGCGATGCATTCATGTGATTGTCCTGTGCCATGACATTCCCTAGACTGCCGAGTATACGCACCCCTGGAACAATACGCATAAACGCGGGGAACCCCATGAGCACATCCGGTATTACCCGTCGCCGGCTACTGGCTGCCGGCAGTGCCCTGGCCGCCAGCAGCCTGCTTGGCCAACACACCCAAGCCCATGCCAGTGTCCGCGAGCGTGACATCAGCCACTGGGACCTCAGTACCGATGCCTTGATCGTGGGTTCCGGCGTGGCCGGCATGGCTGCCGCCATCGAAGCACGCCGCGCAGGTGCCGATACCCTCGTGCTGGAGATGCAGGAAAGCCGCGGTGGCTCATCCGCCATGTCAGGTGGCGTTTGCTACCTGGGCGGCGGCACTGCCCTGCAGAAAGCCCTGGGCTTTGATGACAGCGTGGAAGCCATGCTGGACTACATCGTTGCAGCCAGCGGCCCCCACCCGCACCTCGAACGCATCCAGAAATATTGTGAAGGTGCCGTTGGGCACTTTGACTGGCTGGTCGCAAATGGCGTGCCCTACACGCAGCAATTCCAGCGGGAAAAAGAATTCCCGCAAGAAACCGACAACTCACTGTATTACTCCGGCTGTGAATTGAACCATCCCTTCCGCGACATCGCCAAGCCGGCTCCCCGTGGCCATGTGCCCGGCGTACCCGGTCATGGCGGCTGGCGCCTCATGCAAGCCCTGAATGACACTGCGGAACGCGAAGGCAGCAAAGTATTGACTGCGGTGACAGGCAAACGCCTGGTACAGGCGGATGATGGCCGCGTGCTGGGCCTGCAAGTGATGCGTCATGGCAAACTGGAAAACATCCGGGCACGCAAAGGGGTAGTGCTCGCCTGCGGTGGCTTCATCCGCAATCACGACATGGTGAAACACTATGCACCGGAAGTGGCCGCCGTCAGCACCCCGCATGCATCGCCTGGCGATCTTGGCTTGGGTATCCTGATGGGCATGGGGGTTGGTGCTGCCGCCATCCGCATGCACCAGGCCATGATTGTGCTACCCACCTACCCGCCCGAACGCGCCTTGCGCGGTATTTTTGTGAACCGGCGCGGCCAACGCTTCATGGCGGAAGATTACTACTACGGTGTCGTGGGTCACGAAGTCGTGATCCATCAGGGTGGAGTGGCCTACATCATCACGGATGCCGACCACGCCTATCCCGATAATCATTTTTACCCGCACATCGCCCAGGCAAACAGCATTCGCGAGCTGGAGCAATCCCTGGACATGCCGGACCATGCCTTGCAGGAAACCGTGGCCTATTACAACCGCCACGCCACACAGCAAGCAGACCCCTTGTTCCACAAGCACGCTGATTTTATTGCGCCAATCGTAAAGCCACCCTTCCATGCATGGCGCATGGACGCGAGCCAGGATTTTGCCCCTATCCTGACGTTTGGTGGATTACTGACGAATACCGATGCACAAGTGCTGCACGCATCAGGTGATGTGATCCCGGGCTTGTACGCCGCTGGTCGCACCGCCAACGGTTTGCCACAGGCTCCGTACATGGCCAGTGGGTTGTCGGTCGGCGACGGCAGTTTTTTCGGGCGCTGTGCGGGGCGGCACCTGGCCACCCGCCAGTGAATCAGCGGGCGCTGCCCGCGGCATCCGCTTCATCCTGATACAACACCTCCTGGCATTGCCAGCCCCAGCCGCGCTGCTTGTCGGCAAACTCGCGCGCCTTGGCGCCGCAATAGCCGGGGGTGTTGTTCGAGGTCCACAAGACCTGCATCTTGTCGCCCTTGAAGTAACGCACTTCACACGGCAAACGGGATGCCGGGCTTTCGTACGCGACATGGATCTGGCGCTTGGGCTCGCCCGGTCGTTCACAAATAAACCCGAAGTCTTCCACGGCATGGGCTGGTACGGCCAGCGACATCGTTACCAGGCACAGCCCTACCGCCTTTTGCATGCGCATGTTCATGACCATGCCCTGTCCCGCACATCCGCAGGCAAGTACAAACGCATCAACAGCAGGACCTTGCCCAACGCCCACGGCCCGTTAATGATCACGACCTGGGTAATGTTGGCACCGGTTTCCCGGTAGGTACGGAACTCCCACGTGAAGTAAAAAATCATGGCATACAGCAACATGCCACAAAAGAATGTGCCGACAGCACGATACCAACCCGATGTGTGCTGGTTCGTGAAGAAAGCAAACAGTGAAATGGCATAGAACGGACCAAACAGGAACACATCGAATTCATTGATGATCTGCAGGAAAACCGGCGCATTACGGTAAAGGGGCTCTACCTCGGTATAACCCACAAAGGCTTGCCCGACCCAGTGCTGCCCACAGGGACCTTCCAGGCCCTGCGCAATATTGCCCCAGTCGCAACCCGACCAACCAAAGAAGAACATCGGCTCGTAGTACCACGCCACGAACCCGAAAAACAGGAACATCAGGATAAACAGCCAGTCGTACCAACGTTTTTTAGCCATGGGGAGCAACCCTTATTGTCCAGGTTGATGCCAAGACTAAACGGCAGATGCCACAGATGCAAACAGGATCAGCGGGTTTCCAGTGGACGCACAGCTGCAATCAACTGCACAAGCAGACCCAAATGCTGGTCCGAGATATCGATGATTTCACAGCCCGACCAATAAGCATCGGCTTGTTGTTGAGCGGCCGGGCTATTCCAGAGACAGTCAACACCCAACTCGATGGTGACCATGTCCTTATTGGCAATCACACCCGGCTCAAGCTCAATCGCCAATTGGTAAATCCCGTCTGCCGGCAAGGGTGACCGATGCACCAACATCAAGCCGCCTTCAGACAGGTTGGCAATCACGCCCAATGACTCGTTCGTCGCGCGATTGATGACATGGATTTTCTTGTCCAGCGGATACCGTGGATGCTTGCGGCGGTTTTCAAACGATTCTTCTTCCATGACCACACTCCCATTCATCTGGCTGGCTGCATCATGACGGACCATTGGCCCGGATACATTTTATGTGGCTGGATGCGCCGAGGCCATGCTGTCACGCAACCGGGCCAGGATATTTTCCAGTGCGCGTTCAAAAAACGGCTTGGCAGAACCACTGATCATGCGGGCCTTGCCAGCCAGTACCAGGCGGGCGATATCCAGCCCGCCCTTCATCGCCAATTGTTTGCCGCTCAAGTCCACCAACAAATAACGCGATGTGCTGGCGTTAAACCAGCTGACCTTGGCACGAATAAAGTGATAATCATCCAGTTCGTCAAATTCAAACCAGGTGCCATATTCCATCAAACGCAATTTTTCGACCAGGTCTTGCTCTGCCTGGCTCAACAATGCAGGATCCGGCTCATCGCCGCCCAACTGCTCGGTCACTTCTGCTTCCATCTGCTCGCGCTGTGCCGGCTCGGCCACTTCCACTGCCTGGCTTTGCAAGGCCAACCCATGGGTTTGGCGCAAGCGTTCCAGCAAACCCTGTGCGCGCACAGGATCATAGCCAACCGTCTCCAAACCCTCAGAGACTGCCTTGTATATGCCTTCGGTCATTTGCCGCAACACATCACGCTGGGCTTCATCATCCGGTGGACGAATACTCCAGATAATGTCATCCACCATCTGCAGTGCGGCGTTCCACTCTGCAGACTTTTCGCCATGACGGAGCAAATTGAATGTCAGGTAATCCAGCCAGGGATGCAACAACAGCACGATGCAATACGATGGCAAATCATGGCCTGCCATTCGCTGCTTCAATTCCGTGAGTGCCCTCCGCTTACCCTCACGCAAACGTTCCTCACCTTGCGCTTTTTCCCTTGCACGCCGTTCCATCAAGGCAACGCCGCGTTCTACAGTGCGATTGAACTCCTGCACCTCGGCAAGCAATTCATCAAACAAGCCCAGGTCGTCATCAAATTCCTTGAGGATGCGTCGCACCACTTCCTTGATTTTGGAAAACACGCGGAATTGGCTTTCGCCCTTGGCATTGACCCAACGTGAACCCGCTTCGGCCAGGCAGTTCAATAACTGGCGTGAACTGTGCTCGGGTTGCTCAAACATGTGCCCATCAATGAAGGCTACTTTCAGGTATGGGGTATGCAAGTAACTGAGCACAGCCTTGACCGCATCCGGCAGGTTTTTGTCGCCGAGCATGTACTCAAAAATCATGCCCACCAAATCAATCACACGCCCTTCATCATCACTCAGTCGCTTATCGTTACCAATTTCGTTCTTGATTTGGGTGGTCACCAGCTGGAAATGCGCGGGCGTTAATGCGTGCGGCACATCAGACTGTTCGAGGGTGTCCGCATATCCAACCGTGGAAACGGATTGCAATGCGCCGGCCACTTCGCCCGGCGCACACAATGCTACCGGCGCAGCACCTTCACCTGCTGCACCGTACTGGCCGCCAAAGGCAGGGCTGCTGAAATAACCGGGCTGGTAATTAGCAGCTGCTACTGGCGAAGAAGCCGCAGGCTGTGATGCCGGCGTCGGCTGTACCGATACCGGTGAAACGCCTGGTTGACCCTGCCCCATCGCACCCTGCGGCATGCCGCTGCCCGTTGTGACAGGCACTTGCGCTTGCGGCATCGCAGCAGCACTGGTTTCACTGGCCGCCAAGGGCGCGGACACACCCTGCTGGGCTTGCCGGATAGCCTGGTACAAGGCGTTTTCTGCCGTCGCGTTCACTGCCGGAATACTCTCTGCCGCACGCGCTGTGGCATTTGCTGGCATGGCTGGCGACTGGGCAACCGGTGCAACAGCAGTCGCCGCAACTTCCGCATGACTGGCTGCTTCCTGCGGTGATGATTTAGCCGGGGCAGTTGGCGTGGGTTTATTGATCACACCGCCTCGCCGTGGGCGAAGGTTCGGCAGGATATCGTGATCAATCAAATACTGGTTAGCGGCTTTGTAAAACGGCTCAAGCTGGCCGATAAAACGTTTTTCAAACAATTTGTAGGCTTGTAACGGCATGGACCCGCCCTGCAGGTCGATCAGTTGCAAGGCATGCTTCAATGCGTGGGTGAACTGGTAAGGCCCCAGGGGATTCCCATCTTCCAGTAATCGTTCGCCGCCATTCACCACCGCCATGCGTTGGTTGAGTGCTTGCAGCAATTCGGCATAGCGTGCTGTCGCACGCCGGGCAATCCCGGCTGCTGCCAATTCCTGCTCCAGCTCATCGTTGGCAATCAGGGAGAGGTCTGTCGATAAATCTTCCGGCTCTTCGGCGACCGTTTTATTGCCCAGGGTTTTTTGCTGGAATTGCAGGAAACCTTCAGCGATATAATGTTTGAAATCGCCAGCCAGCATGTCCCGTTTGGCCTTGAAATCACGCACCAATGCCAACAACTGCATTTGCTCACTGCCACGCGTGGCATCAGCCATTTCCAGCAAAATAGCTTCAAGCGCTGGCAAATACAGTGACAAAAGCTTGTCCGAAAATTCCAGGCTGGATTTCCGGAGTTCGGCAATATGCTTGTGCTGGGGCTTGATCGCATCCATACGCAAGATTCCTTGGAACATGCGCACCAGATAGTGGGCATGTGATGTCACTGACTGGATCGGCTTATTCTAGGGGACAATCCCGTGAATAGCGGTGTGAATCCTATCACAAAATCCGTGTGATAGGCCGCACTTTAAAAGATAGCGGCCATAAAAAACCCCAGCGAGGGCTGGGGCTTAGGCACGCGAAGGGTTACTGGCAACGATAGATCAGGAAGCGCTGGCTGCCTTCATAGGAGCTGCCCTGGGCAACCACGGTATCACCCCCCATGGCTGCCGCATCGTTACGGGCCAAGGTCTGCAATTCCTTGGCAACGGTAGCGGCGTTACGACGGATAAAGCCGATCTTGGCAGCAGTACGGGTATTGGTCTGGCCAATCTGCTCACACGTTGCCACATGCTCGGGCTTCACCACACTGACACTGCGGGACCCGATTGTCGGCTCAACCCATGTACATGCCGATACCAGCAACAGGGAGGATGACAGCAATAAAACCCGGGAAATACGCATCTGGACACCTCTTCGGTCACGAGCAGGCACACATGGCCCCTGAACGCGCGGCAGTCTAGCGATTCGGCCCATGAATCGCAACCAACACAAAACCCGCCCGACAGACTGGACGCACACAAAAAAGGCGCCTTGGGGCGCCTTTTTTTAGCGGCCGGGACAGCCTCACTGACCCATCATGTCATTGGCGGCAATGTAGCCAAAGGTCATGGACGGGCCAATCGTGGAACCGGCACCTGCATAGGTGGGCCCCATGGCCGCCGCCGAGTTGTTGCCCACGGCATACAAGCCAGGGATAACCTGCCCCTGGGCATCCAGCACGCGGGCTTTTTCATCAGCCTGCAGGCCGCCTTTCGTACCCAGATCACCGGGGAAAATCTGTACGGCATAATACGGCGGCTCTACTGCTGCCAGGCAGGGATTAGGCGTCACGGCCTCATCACCGTAATACCGGTCATATTCATTGGCACCCTTGCGGTAATCCAGGTCTTCCCCGGTCACCGCATACTCATTCATCTTGCGGATGGATTCCATCAAGCCATTGGCATCGACCTTGATCTTGCTGGCCAGCGCTTCAACTGTATCCGCCTTGTAAATAAAGCTGTCCCACAAATGTTTGGGCACCGCGAAATCCGGCATGTTGGCGCCCGGCAATACCGGCCCCATCGGGTATTTCTTGCGGTAATGACGCCCGAAGATCATCCACGCCGGCAGGACCTCACGACCCTTGGCCTGTTCCTTGTGCATGTCCTTGACGATTTCGATATAGGCCGCGGCTTCGTCGGTAAAACGCTTGCCATCCGGAGCTACAAACAGGCAGCCCGGCAACGATTTTTCAATGATCAACATGCGCGCTGTCGGTTCGCCGGGCGGCATGCAGGTTGGTCCCCACCAGGCATCGTCCATGAAACCGGTACCGGCACCGATACGGATACCGGCTTCAATCGCGTCACCGGTATTGGCCGGGTTAGCGGCGGTCCACTCCGCCTTGGTCGGGCCCGGCAGGTATTTTTCACGCAGGGCCTGACTGCTTTCGAAGCCACCTGCCGCCAGCAACACGCCTTTGCGCGCCTGGATACGCATGCTGCGCCCATCACGCTCCACTACCGCACCGACGACACGGCCATCTTCCACCACCAGCTCTTTCAGCGGGCAATTGCGCCACAAGGGAATATCCCGATCAATCATCGACATGCGCAGCGAACCCATCAAGGCATTGCCAAAGGTCAACCGGCGGCTACGCTTGCTCTTCAGGCGATATTTGAAATCACTGAGGTAGTCCAGCATGGACTTGATCATCAGCCATACCCAACCCGGCGCTTGCTTGAACACATCCCGCACTTCATAAGTGGTCAGCATCAAACGGCCAAAAATCAGTAACTGCACATGCGGGTCGCGCAAATGCTCGAATTCGTCACCCAGCAAACGGCCATCAAACGCCATCGGTTCCGTACTGCGACTGCCTGGCTTGTAGCCCGGCACGGCTGGATAGTAATCCGGGTAGACATCCAGGGCCTGGAACTGGGTGCGGGTGTTTTCCATGGTCCACTTGACCATTTCCTTGCCGTAGGTGACATAGGCTTT
>SBFY01000056.1 GCA_006227085.1 Gammaproteobacteria bacterium | reverse complement strand
GGCAGTATTGGCTGGAGTGAAGTCGATTCCAATGTGATCAGTGGTTATGGCTACCTGACCTGTTGGTGGGACCCGTGGTGGGGCTATGTGTGTGGCAGCAGCTATGACACCTATGAAGAAGATGGGTTGACCTGGGGTATGGGGGCTGGCTTGCGCTGGGACTATGTCAGCAATGCGTTTGCCCGTTTGAGCGTCAACCAGCAGTGGCTGGATATTGGCAGTGGCTCGGATGATCCTTCGTTCCTGATCACCAAGCTGGAGTTTGGCTGGAAGTTTTGATGCGCGATGACAATAAAAAAGGGCCCGTGTGGCCCTTTTTTATTGCACACAGCAAAAGGCTTACAGCGCCCCGTTCGGGATAAACCGGTTATCACTGTGCGTGCGGATCCACTGCAGTTGTTCACGCGTGAGCGGTGCCGCGTGCTGCTTCAGGACTTTGTTCAGTGCAATCACCGGTGAGTCAGCACCCGCCTGCCAGCCGGGCAGGTGCATTTCTGCCATGACGAGGAAACGCATCAGGTGCCACAAGCTGTCAGTGTCATAACCATCGACGGCGGCTTGCCAGTCACTGTGTGAGACCAGCATGTAGGCGGCCAGGTCGCCTTGCGCCTGCGGGGTCAGCAGGCTGGGCAGCTGGGTCAGTTCCTCGTCGCGACTGAAGGCAATGAAGCGGTCCAGCCAGGACTTGTCGAGCGTGGTGTTGACGCTGACGGTGCCGGTATCCGGTGACCAGGTGCCGATGCTCATGGGTGTCACTCACTGCAAAAGGATTTCCGCTATTCTAGCGGTAATTCCTCCAATATTGACCGGATAGCCCGTGCGGAAAATCATCCATGCCGATTGCGACTGCTTCTTTGCGGCCGTTGAGATGCGCGATGACCCGTATTTGCAGGGGCGGCCGGTAGCGGTGGGCGGCGATCCGGGCCGGCGCGGGGTCATTGCGACCTGTAATTACGAGGCACGCCAGTACGGGGTACGTTCCGCACAGGCCTCGGCCTATGCGCGCAAGTTGTGCCCGGGCTTGATTATCATCCCGCCTGATTTTGCCAAGTACAAAGCGGCCTCGCGCCAGATACGATCGATCTTTTTCGACTTCACCGAGCTGGTGGAGCCCTTGTCGCTGGATGAGGCTTACCTCGATGTGTCCGACAGCCCGCATTGCCAGGGCAGTGCCACGCTGATTGCCCGCGAAATCCGCGCCCGCGTGAAAGCAGAGGTCGGTGTGACGATTTCCTGTGGTGTTGCGCCAAACAAATTCCTCGCCAAGATTGCCAGTGATTGGCAAAAGCCGGATGGTTTGTTCGTGATCAAACCCGATGAGGTGTTGGCCTTTGTCGAAAAATTGCCGGTCGGCAAGATCCATGGTGTTGGCCCCGCCACGCGCGATCACCTGAATCGCCTGGGTCTGGAAACCTGTGGGGATATCCGCAGCAAAACGGTGTTTGAACTGGCTGCCGAGTTCGGCAGTTTTGGCCCGCGCCTGCACCAGCTGGCGCGTGGCGAGGATAACCGGCCGGTGTCACCGGCGCGCCAGCGCAAATCCTTGAGTGTCGAAGAAACCTATGCACAGGATTTGCCGGATGTGGTGGCCTGCCGCAATGAATTGCCAGCCTTGCTGTTCCAGTTAGTGACGCGTTTGAAAGCGATTCCCGATCATTACCGCATCACCAAGATATTCGTGAAACTCAAGTTCAACGATTTTACCCAGACCACGCACGAGCAGGTGGCGAAAGAGCTGAGTTTGCCGGTGCTGCAAACGCTGTTGGCGGTTGCCTGGGAACGGGAACGCCTGCCGGTGCGATTGATCGGTATCGGCGTCGGCTTTATCGACTTGCGCGACGAGATTGCCGAAACGCAGCTGGACTTGTTTGATAAGGAATTACTGCCTGAATAAAACAAAGCTGACTGCAGAAACAAAGCAGAAACAAAAAAGGGAGCAGAAGCTCCCTTTTTGATGCGTGCGTTTTATTGGTAACTCTCGATGGGTGGGCAGCTGCACACCAGGTTGCGGTCACCATACACATTGTCGACGCGATTCACCGCCGGCCAGTACTTGTGCGCTTTCACCCACGGCAATGCAAAACAGGCTTCCTCACGTGAATAGGGGTGTGCCCATTCGTGCATCACATCGGCCAGCGTGTGTGGTGCATTGACCAGCGGGTTGTCATCCACCGGCCATGCGCCATCTTCGACCTTGCGGATTTCATTGCGGATCTGGATCATCGCGTCACAGAAACGGTCGAGTTCCGCTTTGGATTCACTTTCCGTCGGCTCTACCATCAAGGTGCCGGGTACCGGGAAGGACATGGTTGGCGCATGGAAGCCGAAGTCGATCAGGCGTTTCGCCACGTCTTCTTCGCTGATGCCGCTTGCCGCCTTGATCGGGCGCATGTCGAGAATGCATTCATGTGCCACGCGGCCATTGCTGCCGGTGTACAGCACCGGGTAATGCTCTTTCAGGCGATTCGCCACATAGTTGGCATTGAGGATGGCGACTTCCGTTGCCTGACGCAGGCCACGGGCACCCATCAGCGTGATGTACATCCACGAGATTGGCAGGATGCTGGCGCTACCCCAGGTCGCGGAGGACACCACATCCACATTGCCTGTTCGTTTGTCGGGTTGCACCGGGTGGTCGCAGGCAAACGGTGCCAGATGCGCTTTCATCGCGATCGGGCCCATGCCGGGGCCACCACCACCGTGCGGGATGCAGAAGGTCTTGTGCAGGTTCAGGTGTGACACATCGGCACCGAATTTGCCCGGTGCCGCCACGCCGACCAGCGCGTTCATGTTGGCGCCATCGACATACACCTGGCCACCGTGTTCGTGCACGATTCGGCACAGTTCGGTGATGCCTTCCTCAAACACACCGTGCGTGGAAGGGTAGGTCACCATGATGCAGGCCAGGTCATCGTGATGGCGAGCGGCTTTGTCGTTCAGGTCGTCCAGGTCGACATTGCCTTTCTCATCGCAATTGACCACAACAATTTTCATGTTCAGCAGTGCCGCGCTGGCCGGGTTAGTGCCGTGAGCTGAACTCGGGATCAGGCACACATCTCGATGCCCCTGACCGCGGCTTTCGTGATAGCGGCGAATCGCCAGCAGACCGGCGTATTCACCTTGTGAGCCGGCATTCGGTTGCAGTGACACGGCGTCATAGCCGGTGCAGGCGACCAGCATCTGTTCGAGTTGTTGGGTCAGTTGCTTGTAGCCTTGCGCTTGCTCAATCGGTGCAAACGGGTGCAGTTTGGCAAAGGCAGGCCAGGTGACCGGGATCATCTCGGCCGTGGCGTTCAGTTTCATGGTGCAGGAGCCGAGTGCAATCATTGAGCGGTTCAGTGCCACATCACGGTCTTCCAGCGATTTCATGTAACGCAGCATGGCCGTTTCGGAATGATGGCTGTTGAATACCGGGTGCGTGAGGTATGCGCTCTGGCGTTGCAGGTTGGCCGGCATGCCATGGCCGGCTTCGAGGATGCGGTCACGCGCTTCGAGATCAGCAAGCGTGACGTTACAGCCGAATACGGCCAGCAGTTGCTGCACTTCATCCAGCGTGCTCGCCTCATCCAGCGTGATGCCGATACCATCCTTGCCAATGGCACGGAAATTGAAACCGGCATCGCATGCGGCGTTCATCCAGGAGGTCTGCTGGTCACCGGCATCAATCGCCAGCGTGTCAAAGAAATGCGCGTTGCGGACCTTGATGTGTGCGGCATGCAGTTCAGCGGCCAGCAAGGCGGTCAGTCGCTGGATGCGTGTGGCAATGGTGCGCAGGCGTTGTGGACCGTGATACATCGCATAAAACACTGCCATGATGGCCAGCAAGGCCTGTGCGGTGCAGATGTTACTGGTGGCTTTTTCGCGGCGGATATGTTGCTCGCGCGTTTGCATCGCCATGCGCAGGGCAGTGTTGCCGCGGCGGTCAATGGACACGCCGATGATACGCCCCGGCACCGAGCGCTTGTGTTCATCGCGGGTAGCCATGTAGGCGGCATGCGGGCCACCAAACCCCATCGGCACACCAAAGCGTTGCGTGTTGCCGATCGCGATATCGGCACCGAGTTCACCCGGCGGTGTCAGTAACAGCAGGCTCATGATGTCGGCTGCCATCACGACATAGGTGTCGCGTGCCTTGAGTGTGGTGATGAGGTCACGGTAATCGATGACATCGCCATAGGTGCCGGGGTATTGCAACAGGGCACCGAAGGCTTCGGTGTTCGCGGCTTCGTTCGCCGGGCCTACCACGATGTCATAACCGAGGTAATGGGCACGGGTTTTCACCACGGCAATCGTTTGCGGGTGCACATCATCAGCGATAAAAAACACCTCGCTGCGGTTGCGGCGGTTGGAGCGCTTGCACAGCGTCATCGCTTCGGCTGCCGCAGTGCCTTCATCCAGCAAGGAGGCATTGGCGAGATCGAGTGCGGTGAGGTCAATGATCATCTGCTGGAAATTCAGCAGGGCTTCGAGGCGGCCTTGTGCCACTTCCGGCTGGTAAGGGGTGTAGGCGGTGTACCAGCCCGGGTTTTCCAGCACATTGCGCAGGATGACATTGGGGGTCAGGGTGTCGGTGTAGCCCATGCCGATCAGTGAGCGCATTGTCTTGTTGCGGGCAGCGAGGTCGGCGATGGCCTTGAGTGCGTCATGTTCGCTGCTGGCTTCCGGCAAATCCATGGCCTGTTCCAGCAGGATCCTTGACGGCACGGTCTGGCGGATCAGTTCATCGAGTGAGCCGGCGCCGAGGGTGGCCAGCATGGCTTGCTGTTCGCTGGCCGAGGGGCCGATATGGCGGCTGATGAAATCGTCTTTCTGGGCAAGGGTGCTGATGCTAACCTGAGGGCTGCGGGAGCTCATGAAAATCCCCAAATCAAAGTGTTTTGCATGCCCGGCGGGCACACACGGCGCGCGTAAAAGGAAGCGCGTATTAAAGCACAAAGCACACGGGAATTGGCCCTCCGGCCAGCCCCGATTGTTCATTTTTTAACCAGTAGGTGATGCGTATGCCCACACAAGAAAACACCCTGCCCAGTGGCGTTGCACGCGGCCCCTGGCGTTGCCGCAGTACCCGGCTGGTGTATGAAAACCCGTGGATCCGCCTGCATCACGATGAAGTGACTACGCCGGCGGGCACAGCGGGGATTTATGGCCGCATCCATTTCCGCAATGTCGCGATTGGCATTATCCCGGTCGATACCGATAACCACACCTGGCTGGTGCGCCAGCACCGCTATGTGCTGGGTGAGGACAGTTGGGAAATCCCCGAAGGCGGCAGCCCGGAAGGTGAGAACCCGCTCGATACCGCCAAGCGCGAGCTGGAAGAGGAAACCGGCCTGAAAGCCAATGACTGGGAACTGCTGATGCGCTTGCACACCAGCAACTCGGTGACCGATGAAGAGGCGCTGATCTATATCGCCCGTGATTTGTCCACAGGCCAGATGGCGCTGGAAGCCACCGAAGACATCGTCGCCCGGCGTGTGCCGTTAACGGAAGCGGTACGCATGGTGCTGGAAGGGCGCATCACCGATTCGCTCAGCGTGGCGGGTTTGCTGAAAGCGGCCTGGGTGTTGGGGCTGGAGGTTTAGTTGCTTACCGCTCCGGCCGCAGCCACAGCCAGATGCCGGTCATCATCAAGATGCTGGCAATCGTGTATTTCAGCCACAGGGGCACCGGTGCAAAGCTGGTGAGCAGGATGCTGCCCGACATGGCAACGGTTGCCGCTATTTTGGCGCGGCGTGAAACGGCACGGTAATGATGCCAGTCATGAAGCGGTGGTCCGTAGATCGGGTGCTCAAGTAACCAGTCATGCAATTCCGGCCAGCCACGATTGGCGGCCCAGGCGGCCAGTAACAGGAAAGGCACCGTTGGCATCAGGGGTAACAGCACGCCGATCATGGCGAGCAGCAGGCTGGTGATAGCGATCAGTCGCCAGGCCAGTGGTATCACGGTGTCTCCACAAGCAGGGTGGCAGGGATTCAGGTGTGGAATATAACCTGTACGCGCAGCCCGTGCAGTTGCGGGTCTTCATCCAGCACCAGTCTGGCGCCGTGGTAATCGGCCACGCGTTTCACGATCGATAAACCCAGTCCGCAGCCTTCGGTGCCGGAGGCATGGGAATCCCCGTCGAGGCGATAAAAACGTTCCAGCACGCGTTCGCGCTCGGCTGCAGGGATGCCGGGGCCAGAGTCGCTGACGGTCAGCAGGCTGCCGTGTGCGGTGGTTTCGACCTGCACGCTGACGCGACCGCCATCCGGCGTGTAGCGCAGGGCGTTATCAACGAGATTGCGTAACAGCATCTGCAACATGTCGGCATGGCCATTGACGCTGGCAGGCGTGCTGTTGAGGGTTAACTGTTGCTGGTGCTGGGCGGCATATGCCTGGTGTTCCTGCACGATGCTGCTGGCCAGTGCATCCAGTCGCAGTGGTACCAGTGTGCTGGAAGGGCCCTGGATCAAGCCGCGGTTCAGGGCCAGCAATTGCTGCACGATATGTTGCATGCGGTTGCTGGCCGCTTCGGCGTGTTGCAATGAATGTTGTGCAGGGCTGCCAGCCGGCGTGTCGGCGATGGCGTTCTGGATGTGCAATTTGGTGGCAGCAATCGGCGTGCGTAATTCGTGGGCCGCATCGGCCGTGAACCGTTTTTCCAGGTCCATGACGGTCTTGAGTCGTGCGAACAGGTTGTTCAGGGCGATGAGGATGCTGTGTAACTCACGCGGGCTGTGTTGTGTGCCGATCGGGTGAAGGTCATCGGCATCGCGTTGTTGCAGTTCGTTGGCGATGCCTTCCAGCTGGCGAACACAGGCGTTCACCACCAGCCAGACAATGATGAGCAACACCGGCAGCCCGAGCAGGATGGGCAGCATGGCGGCGATGATGAGTTTTTGTGCCAGCTCCCGTCGTGAATAATCGCGTTCGGCGAGTGCCAGCCATTCACCATTCGTGCCTTGCAGCACATACACACGCCATTTCAGGCCGAGAAACTGTGTGTTGTGGAAGCCGGCGACAGCCTCATGTAAAGGTTTTTCCGGCGCGTAGGAGGAGCGTGCCAGCAGGGTGTTGTGATCCCAGTACTGGAATTGCAGGTGATTGGCATAGCGCTCATTGCGGCGCAGGGCATCGTCGGATGCCGGCTGTGCCGGGTCAAAAATACCATCGGCGGGCAGTGTCTGGTTCTCGCGCATGTGCTGGAGATTGGTGTAGAGCAGGTTGGCGTACTGGGCCATTTCGCCATCCATCAATTCTTCCGATTCATGATGGCTGGCCAGGTAGCCAATGCTGGCAGCAAGGCCAATCACGATAACCAACGCACTCGACAGGCTCCACAGCAGGAAGCGGCGCAAGGAAATCATGCTGGCACGTCCAGTGCATAACCGCTGCCACGCACGGTGCGAATGCATTCCGGGTAGAACTTGCGGCGCAGGTTATGGATATACACTTCCAGCGTGTTACTGCTGACGCTGTCTTCCAGTGCGTAAATGGCATCTTCCAGTGCTTGCCGGCTGAATACATGCCCCGGCTTGCTGGCCAGTGTGGCGAGCAGTGCAAACTCGCGGCGGGTCAGTTCGATGGGCTGGCCATCCAGTTTGGCAGTGATGCGGTCGGTATCCAGTTCGATACGGCCGAGCGATACCGTGTGCGATGGCTCCGGGCTGCCATGCCGGCGTTGCAAGGCGCGCAGTCGCGCGAACAATTCACCGGCATCAAACGGCTTGACCAGGAAATCGTCAGCGCCACTGTCGAGGCCGCTGATCCTGGTATCGATGCTGTCACGGGCAGTGAGGATCAGTACCGGGCAGTGGATGCCTTGCTTGCGCCAGAATTTCAGGAGTGAGAGCCCGTCTTCCCCGGGCAAACCCAGGTCCAGCACCATGATGGCAGGTGCTTGCTGGTCAACACTCTTGCGCGCCTGGCTGGCGGTTTGGCTCCAGCGCACGG